>DATGJA010000030.1:0-7668 GCA_035295445.1 Polyangiaceae bacterium
ATGGGATCGCGCAGGCTCCTTGAATGGAGCCGGGGCGGCCCCGAGATAGATCACGGGGGGCCTGCGACTTGTGCGCGGTGCATCCGCGATTTGTGCGCGGTGCATCCGCGATTTGTGCGCGGTGCATCCGCGATTTGTGCGCGGTGCATCCGCGACTTGGGCGCGGTGCATCCGCGACTTGTGCGCGGTGTATCCGCGACTTGGGCGCGGTGTATCCGCGACTTGTGCGCGGTGCATCCGCGACTTGTGCGCGGTGTATCCGCGACTTGGGCGCGGTGTATTCGCGACTTGTGCGCGGTGCATCCGCGACTTGTGCGCGGTGTATCCGCGACTTGTGCGCGGTGTATCCGCGACTTGTGCGCGGTGGGGCTCGATGCCGGGGCGCGGGAGGACGTGTCCCCCCCGCCGACAAGTCGTGTCCTCCCGGCGGTCCCCTTTGGAATGGACCATGGGGAGGACGGGCACCGTGCGGACAGTCTAGCCGCTCTCCCAACGAAAGACTCTTCGTCCAAGTGACGCCTTCCTGCCGAGGATTCGTCGGGGTGCGAGCGGCCGCCGGCGCGTTTGCGGGTATGCTTGCCGGGATGATGCGACGGGGAGCGGTGGGGGTCCTTGCATGCAGTGCGGGGCTCGCGCTCTCATGCGGAGGCCGTACGACCGGGTCGTACCCGCGGGACCTCGACGCATCGTCGAGCCGCCTGGTCGACAGCGCTTCGTCGCCGGCCGACTCCGCGACGAGCGGTACCACGGGCGGCGCGACAGGCGGCACGCCCAGCAGTGCGGCACCCGCGGGCGCGGTCGGCCGCGATGGCGCGGCCGGTGCGCAAGGCAGCGACATGACCACGGCCGCGGACGACAGCGGCGCCGCGAGCGCATCGGCCGAAAGTGGCGCGACGGGAGGCGATGCGGGTCCGGGAGGCGAAACCGGCTGCGCAGCGTCGTTCGAGGCGTCCTTCGAGCATCCCTGTTCCGGGCCGGTCCTCCCGTCGAGCGAGCAGGAGCGGGTCAAGGCGCGCTACGTGAAGAGCTGCGAAAACTCTCTCACCTTTCCAGGCGCCGCGAGCGAGATGCAGCTCAGCGCCTGTGCGTCCGTCACGCTGGCCAGCGACTGCCGGCAGACCCTGAATCCCTGGGCGATTCCCGAGTGCGTTTTCCGCGGAACGCTGCCCAACGGAAGCGTCTGCAACTTCGGTGGCCAATGCAGGAGCACTCGCTGTCTCGTTTCAGGGGGATTGGGCCTCTGCGGGACGTGCGCGCCGCCTGTGGCCGACGGGCAGCCGTGCGCCACCGGCCTCGATTGTCAGCCCGGTTCCGCCTGCGACAACACCCGCGACGCGGCGGTCTGCGAGCCCGTCGTCCAGGAGGCGGCCGGGGCGTCCTGCGGTGGAACCACGGCGGACTGCGCGCCGGGTCTGTACTGCGACATGACGGCAGCCCACTGCGCCGCGTTCGCGACCGAGGGCGCCGCGTGCGATCAGCAGGACGCATGCGGTCCAACCCTCGCGTGCATCGGTGGCACCTGCCAGAGTCGCGGCGACGCCGGCGCCAGTTGTCAGTTCGACTCGGACTGCAACCTGGGCTTCGGCTGCAGCGACACATCGCAAACGTGTGGCGCGGTGACCTGGGTCGGAAGCGGTCAACCTTGCGGCGGCCTCACGCGATGCCTGGTCGGACAGTGTTCGTCCGCAGGTACGGGCAGCCCCGGCTCGTGCCCCACCGTCCTCGCGGACGGTCAAGCGTGCGGCGTCGGCGACTCCAACACGATGTGTGACCAATTTGCCGATTGCATCAATGGCCGATGTGCTCCGCAGGACAGCACCGCGTGCCGGTGAGACGTCCGTGGGGTGCCCCCATTCCCGCCCACGTGATGGTGGTTACCTGCGCGGCGCCTTCACGTGCTGATCTGTGCAATCATCGGACTTCTCCATGCCCGTCTCACCGTCTGCCACCTGCAAGTCCGAGCCAGGTTCGTTCGCACCCGTCGTTGATCGATCGAGGTGCGAGGGCAAGGCGAAGTGCGTCGAGGTCTGCCCTGTCCACGTGTTCGAGGTTCGCCGCATCGACGAGGCCGACTTCGCCGAGCTCGGCGTGTTCGCGAAGTCGAAGTCGGCCAACGGGAGGCGGTCGTGATGGGAAAGCTCGGCGTCCGCTGTTTCAGCGTTTCCCTGGACGGCTTCGGGGCGGGACCGAACCAGGATCTCCAGAACCCGCTGGGTGTCGGTGGCCTGGCGCTCCACGACTGGTTCTTCTCGACGCACACCTTTCAGAAGGTCCACGGCACCGGAGGCGGCGCGACGGGCATCGACGACGAATTCGCGGCCCGCGGATTCGCAGGCATCGGCGCCTGGATACTCGGCCGCAACATGTTCGGGCCGATTCGTGGTCCTTGGCCGGACGAGGCGTGGAAGGGCTGGTGGGGCGACAATCCCCCGTACCACACGCCGGTCTTCGTGCTCACGCACCATGGGCGACCCTCCATTGGGATGGATGGCGGCACCACATTTCATTTCGTCACCGGAGGCATCCACGAAGCGCTCGCACGCGCCCGTGACGCAGCCGCGGGTCAAGACGTGCGGCTCGGCGGCGGCGTCGCCACGATCCGGCAGTACCTGGAAGCCGGGCTCGTGGACGAAATCCACCTCGCCATCGCGCCGGCCCTGCTCGGAACTGGCGAGAGCTTGCTCACGAGGATCGACTTGGTCCGGTTGGGCTACCGAGTCTCCGAACACGTCGCGACGGCGAAGGCCATGCATGTCGTGCTGACAAGGGACGCTACGTGAAGGCCGTCACCTTGAGGGGCGGGTAAGAGGAGGAAGCGTCCGGACGGGTGCAAGGAGCTCACGTAGGAGCCGAACAGCCTCAGACGCCAATCTTCGTCTCACCGGTGGACGACGCGCTGAGGGTCCTCGAAGCCGACCGTGGTCCAGCCGAGGCGCGAGAGTCAGTAGCCGAGTCCCATGGCTCCGAGGCCTGCCCCGCCCAGGCCCGCGGACCGCCGTCGCCACGGTCATCCAGCTGGCCGGGGTCTTTCCGCCCGTTACGCAGCGTTACGTTTCAAGGCATTACTGGCGGGTACTGAGGCGTCCATCCCGCGACCGATAGGTGGTGCGCAAAGTGGTGTCGGTCGGCTCATCCCCAGGTGTGATGAGGCATCAAGAAAAATACGAGCAGAAGAATGACGATCAGCAGCCCGAGCCCGCCACTCGGGTAGTAACCCCAGCTGCGCGAGTACGGCCACGTCGGAACCGAACCGAGCGCGAGCAGGACGAGGATGACCACGATGATGGTGAAGAGCATTGGGTATGCCGAAGCAACCCATGTGCCGCCGAGCAATAGTACGGGGTCGGGGGTCGGAGACGCGGACGTCCAGGCGAGCTTTTTGCTCTCCGAAACCCTGAAAAGGAAGCCGCATGAACGACCTCAAGGGAAAGCAAGTGGCCTTCGTAGTCGCCGACGGCTTCGAACAAGTCGAGCTGACCGGACCGCGCGACAACCTGGAGGCGGTTGGCGCAAGGACGTCACTCGTTTCGCTGAAGCGAGGCTCCGTCCGCGGGTTCCATCACCACGAGCCGGCCGACACGTTTCCCGTCGATCGATCCATTGCCGAGGTCGTCGCCGAACACTACGACGCCATCGTCCTCCCTGGTGGGGTCATGAACCCGGATGCGCTGCGCGTGGTGCCCGAGGTGCAGTCCTTTGTGCGTGCCTTTTCCGCAGCAGGCAGGCCCGTCGCCGCGATCTGCCACGGCCCGTGGACCCTCATCGACGCGGGGCTCGTCAAGGGCAAGCGACTGACTTCCTGGCCATCCCTGAAGACCGACCTCGTGAACGCCGGCGCGTACTGGGTTGACGAAGACTGCGTGGTCGACGACTGTCTCATCACGAGCCGCATGCCAGCCGATATCCCCGCCTTCTCGCGCGCCATCGTGGCTGCGCTCAGCGCGCCGAAGTAGTGACGACCTCATTGCGCCGCCGAGTCACGAACGGGGCGGCGCGGGTGCGGTCAGCGCCGCGAGCCCGATCCCGAGGCTCTGCTCGATGGCGGCGACTTGACCGACCGCCTCGTCGAATCCGTCCTTGCCGAAGTTCTTGTGTTCGATCTCCTCGAACAGGTCACTCATCTCGTCGAGCTCGCGGGGCGTCAGCACCTTCTTCCACTTGGGGAAAACGAGCGTGTCCTCGATCGCCGTGTGCTCGTCGTACATACGGGCGAAGGTTTCGAGCGCGCGCGCCAGCGGCTCGGCGTCGTGAGCGCCGATGGCCTTGTGCGTGACGGCAAGGACGTAGTCCGTGATTTCGCGCCCGCGCTGGTGCTGCGCGGCGAGCGCCTCGACGGTGCCGACCAGGGGCCCCGCCCCCCTCGTCAGCGCGGGGAATATGTTGGCCTCTTCGAGCTGCTTCTCGTGGTAATCCTCGCCGAACGATCGCACGAGCATCGCGGCCCTCTGCAGCGCTTCCGGAGGAACCATGGCGGGCGTGGCGCGGAGACGCGTCGCGGCCTCGCGGTAAACGACGAGCAGCCGCCTTATGACGCCGTGTTCGCGCATCAGATCTTCCGTCGCGCCGACCTCCTCGGCGCCGGCCTTCTTCGACGCCGAGGCGCCGTTGGTCATCGTCGAAGACGCGACGCTCGAGGGTGACGGCTCCGGCGAGAGCGTTGCACCTTTGCGGCACGCGGCGAGGAGGAGTCCCGCGCTGGCCAAGGAGAGGACTTCGCGCCTGTCGTTCATGAGGACCTCCGGTGCTGAGATCGAGTCGATAAGCATGGCGGGTGCCACGGCCCTCCGCCGAACGCGGCGTGGACCGCCGGGACGCCAAAGACGCCCGGCCGTCGGATGAGCCGGGCATCGTGGTCTGTCTGGCGAGTGCGTCAGTAGCGCCGTTGCCACAGCAGGTCGAAAATGGTCGTCCCCGCGTCGCCCACGGTGGTCGCCAACGACCACTTCGAAAAGAGGCGCCAGTCGAGGGTGAACAGCGTCCGGTCCGGATTGACCCCCGGCGGCGGCTGCCCGAGGACGACGGCAATCTGGAGCGAGATGTCCTTGGCGACTTGCACCTCGACCTCCGGCTTGGGATTGGCCGACTCCGACGTATCGACCTTCGCCGTGACCGCACCGAGCCCGAGCTGATTGAGCATGTGGTTGAGCGGTTGCGCGGCCTCGCCCCCGGCGGTCGCGATGGCACTGTTCTCGGTGCTGGTCGACGGCGTTTGGGCCTGCTTGCCCCCGGCGCTGCCGAAGAGCAAGACCTGAACGATCTCCTCCTTGGAGAGCCGGGGTTCGGAGCTCAGCGTGACCTTCCCGGTCTTGAGAGGCCCGGCGAACGTGGCGTACACGATGGTCCCGTCCGGGGCCGTCCATCCGGCCTTCACGACCACCTGCGGGTTGCCCGGGTCGTCGACGAACGTCACCGTCCCGCTGTCGATCGTGAAGGTCCGACCCTGCACGTCGAGCTTGCCGCCTTTCTTGAGGCGAATCTGGCCGGTCGCGTGGGTCGTGCCGCCCGCGTTCACGTTCACGTTGCCGGTCAGGTCGACGCCGAGCTCGGTGCCCCGCGAGACGTGGACCTCCCCGAGATGCGTCGCGACGACGGCACGGGAGGCGCCGGGGGCGTCGCTCGCCGCCTCGGACTTCGCCGAGGGGTCGAGGGGAACGAGGACGAAGCGCCACGGGGCGTCGCGATGAACGCCGATCCGCACGTTGTCCGGAAAGGGGCCCAGCGCTTGAGGAGTGCGCGTCGAGGACTCGGACAGCTTGACGTCGGCCTTGGGCACTTCGACCCGCACGGTGCTCGCGCCTCGCGACGGGCCGACGTTCACGTCGATCCGACCGTCCAGGGCGCCGAGCTCCACGCCGCCCGCCGTGAGGGGAATCGCCGAGTCGCCGGGGATCGAGATGGTCGCGTGCGCGGAAGCCAGAGAAGCGCCCTCGAGATGCGCGACCCCCTCGGCGTGCAGCTTGCCGCTCACCCCCGCGGCGTCGAGCTTCTCGAGTGCGATCGTTCCGTTCGGCTCGAACTTCACGGTCGCCGCGATGTCGTGGAGCTCGCCGCCTCCCACGGCCGCCTCGACGGCCCCTCGCGTCAGCACCAGATTTCCCGACAGCTTCGCGTCGCGGTCGCGCGGGTCGAGCTCGGCCTCCAGTCTCCCGTCGAGCCGCCCGTCGAGCTCGTCCAGCACGCCGCTCACGAAGGGCTGGACCGCGGCGAGGCGGAGGCTTTTGGCCTCCATCTTCGCGTCCAGCGGCTGCGTGGGGTCGAGCTCGGGAGCGAGGCGAGCGCCCCACGACGCCGTCGCGTGCGCCTTCGCCTCGCCGAACCCGTCGGCCTGGTCGATGCGCACGTCGGCGTCGATCGCGCCGCCCTCGGCCTTCATCGCCACCCGGGCGGACTTGTACGCGATGCTCCCCACCGAGAATCGGTCCACGGAGAGCCCCGCGTCGAGGCGCGCGTCCTCGTGCAACCCGTCGAGCGAGACGTCCCCGCTGACGACCCCCGACAGGAGCCTTTCGTCGAACACCGCGAGCGCGTTGAGCGGGAACGAGTCCAGGTGCGCGCGCGCCGACGCCGTCCAGCGACCCGTCGCGAGGTCGTGCGCCAAGAGCTGCTGCGGCGCTCCGTCGAGCCGCGTGTCGACGCGCAGAAGCTCCCGCCCTTCGGAGCGGGCCTTCGCCGAGCCCGTCGCGACTTTGCCGTCGTAGTGAGCCTCGACGTCGATGTCCATGACCTGGGTCCCGGCGCGACCTCCGAAGCCCGCATGCCGGACGCCCGCGACGACGTCGACCTGCGGCGTCGCCAGGCTGCCGCGCAGCGTGGCATCCGCCAGCACCCTGCCGGTCACGTAGTGCTGCTCGAGGAGGGCGGGCAGCGAGCCGAGGCCGCGCTCGGGGACACGGAGGTGCACGTCGAGATCGGCCGTCTGCAGGTCGGCCCACCAGCGGTCCGTGTCGTGGAAAAGGTCGGCGCAGGGGAGCTTCTTGGACGCGACGTCGAGCCGCGCGAGCGCGCCGCGCCGGTCGCGGGTCCCCATCGACACGCGCAGGGCCCCCGTCTCGCCGTCGAGAGACCCGTCGAGGTCGACGTCGACGCCGTCCAGGCTCCAGCGGGGCGCCGGGTGCACCGGAACGCCCCCGATGTCGCGCTGGAGCGGGGAGCGCGGCGCGAGGGCGAGCTTGTCGGTGTCGAGGTGGACGGTGATCGCGGGCGTCCCGTCGCGCAGGTCGTCGCGCGCCAGGTGGGCCCGCAGCCCGACGGTGCCACGCGCTTCGCTGAACGGGAGGTCCTCGGCGGGCACTACCGCGCCGAGCCGCCCCAGGTCCGCGCGCGCGTCGACGTCCACCGCGCCGAACGCGCGCGCCCAAGCTCGAGGGCCCAAAGACCCGCCCCCGCCCAGGGTCACCTTCGGCACGCTCACGTCGAGCGCCCCGACGGCGCCCGCATCCGCGTGCAGCGTTCCCTGGATCGACCGGCCGTCCAGCGTCAGGTCTGCGCGCGCGGAGATCGCCGGGACGCCGGCGGCGTCGACATCGGCCGCGCGAAGGACCAGGCGCCCCGCCCCGTACCCCGGCCGGAGGGTCATGTCGGTGTCGAGCACCAGCTTGCCGTCCCGCAGGCGGTTTCCGAGATGCGCCAGGCGACCCACGCGGCCGAGGTCGATGCCCGCGGTGGACG
>DATGJA010000031.1:0-2030 GCA_035295445.1 Polyangiaceae bacterium
TCGCCTTCAGCATGTTCGACGAGCCGCAGAAGATCGCGCGCGTCGCCCCGTCGGGGGGCGACGGGGCGGGGCAGCCCGCCGCGGCCATCAGCGAGACGCAGCTCAACATGACGAATCAGCAGCTGGCCGGGCTGCGCAAGCTCTACGAGTTCAGCGAGAAGCTCATGACGATGAAGGAGCTCGATCAGCTCCTCGAGGCGATGCTCGACGCCGTGATCGAGGTCTCCGGTGCGGAGAAGGGCCTCATGTTACTGAACGACGACGCGTTCATGGGCACCGAGTCGTCGCACGGGCCGTCCTCGACCGACCCCTCGGGCAAGGGAGACGCCGCCCCGACCCGCCCGGCGCGGATACGGGCTTCGCGCAACGTCAAACGCGAGGCGCTCAGCGAGGCGAGCGGCGCGATCAGCGACAGCATCGTCCGCAAGGTGATCGAGAGCGGCCGGCCCGTCATCGTGAGCGACGCCCTGAGCGACTCGCAGTTCAACCGGAGCGAGAGCGTCCTGGCCCTCCGCCTCTCGAGCGTGATGTGCGCGCCCCTCGTGTCCCAGGGCCACGTCCAGGGGGTGATCTACGTCGGCAACGACCGCGTGAAGGGCCTGTTCCAGCGAAATCAGCTCGACGTCCTCTCCATCTTCGCGTCGCAGGCGAGCCTCATCTTGCAGAACGCGATGCTCCTGAGCGCGCTCCGGGCCGACAAGGAGAAGCTCGTCGCCGAGCTGAAGGACAAGCGGTTCGGCGAGATCATCGGGGCCTGTCCGTCGATGCTCGAGGTCTTTCGCAAGCTCCAGAAGGTCGCCACCACCGACATTTCGGTCCTCATCACGGGCGAGACCGGCACGGGGAAAGAGCTCATCGCACGCGAGATCCACCGGCGGAGCAACCGGGTGTCCGGCCCCTTCGTCGTCATCAACTGCGGCGCGATCCCCGAGAACCTCATCGAGAGCGAACTGTTCGGGCACGTCAAGGGCGCCTTCACGGGCGCCGTCGCGTCGCGCCCGGGCAAGTTCCAGACGGCGAGCGGGGGGACGCTCTTCCTCGACGAGATCGGCGAGCTGCCGCTCAACCTGCAGGTCAAGCTCCTGCGCGCGCTCCAGGAGAGGGTGGTGTTTCGCGTCGGCGACACCAAGGCCGAGAAGGTCGACATCCGCGTCGTCGCCGCCACGAACCGCGTCCTCGAGGAGGAGATCCGCGCCGGGCGATTCCGTGAGGACCTCTACTACCGGCTGAACGTGGTCAATATTTACCTTCCGCCGCTCCGCGAGCGCGGCGACGACGTCCTCATCATCGCCAAGGCGCTGCTCTCCAAGCATGCCGAGGAGCTCGGCGGGCACGTCCAGGGGTTCACGCCGCAGGCCCTCGCCGCGATCAAGAAGAACCCGTGGCCGGGGAACATCCGGCAGCTCGAAAATCGCATCAAGAAGGCGCTCGTCCTCTGCGACAAGTCTCTCCTCGGGCCGGAGGACCTCGACCTCGGCAAGGAGGGGGACAGCTCGATCGTGCCGCTCGAAAAGGCCAAAGAGGAGTTCCAGCGCAAGTACGTGCTCGAGGTCCTCGAGCGAAACAACGGAAACAGGACGCAGACGGCCCGCGACCTCGGCGTCGACCCGCGCACCATCTTCCGGTACCTCGAACGCGAGGCCAACGCGCCGCCCCCCGGCGGAGCGAAGGCCGCCGACGAGTAAACCCAGGGGGTCAAGATCCCACAGCCCTACTTTTTGGCGGGGCGGGCCAAGGTCAACCGTGTCGGAAAGGCCCTTTCGCGCAGTCGCCCCTTCGCGGTTTCGGCGTGGCGCAGTATTCTAGTGCAGATGGTCTCGCAGGACCGCCCCTTCTGCCCCGCGTGCTTCTTCGCCCTCCCTCCGCTCAAGCCGGAGGAGCACTGGACGAAGTGCCCACGCTGCGGCCACATCCTCGCTCCGAGGGACGAGCTTCAGGAGACCGCCGCGCACACGCCCGTGGCCAAGAGACGCTCGAGCCGTCCCGGCGACGACTGAGTCCGCAGGCTCGAGCGAAGCGAGAGTTCGGAC
>DATGJA010000032.1:0-13483 GCA_035295445.1 Polyangiaceae bacterium
CCCGGGGACGAGGTGATCACGACGCCGATGACCTTCGCGGCGACCGCCAACGCCGTCCTTCACCTCGGCGCGAAGCCCAAGCTCGTCGACGTGGAGGCGGGGACGGGGCTCATCGATCCGGCCGCGGTGCGCGCCGCGATCGGCCCCAAGACCGTGGGCGTGCTGCCCGTGCACCTCTACGGTCAGCTCGCCGACATGAAGGCGCTGCGCGCGATCGCCGACCAGCACGGCCTGTTCCTCGTCGAGGACTCGGCACACGGGGTGGAGATGGAGCGCGACGGCGTGCGCCCCGGGGACCTGTCGGAGGCCGCGGTCTTCTCGTTCTACGCGACCAAGAACGTCACGAGCGGGGACGGCGGCGCGGTGGCCACGCGCGACGAGCGCACGGCGGAACGGCTCCGGCGCCTGCGCAACCACGGTGTCTCGAAGGCCGCCACGGATCGTCACGGCCAGGCCTACCGGCACTGGGACCTGGTGGAGCTCGGCTACAAGGCGAACCTTACCGATCTGGACGCGGCCCTGCTGCGCCCTCAGCTCCCGCGCGTCCTCGACAAGCGCTCGCGCCGCGAGAGAATCGCGCGTCGGTACGAGGCCCTCCTGCGCGAGCGCATCCGGGAGATCTCGTCGCCGCCGCCCACCGTGCGTGGCGTCCCGTGGCTGGTGGAGTCGCGAGGGACGAGCAGCCACCATCTGTTCACGATCCACACGGTTCCCGATCGCCGGGACGAGCTCCTGGCGAAGCTCGGTGAGCGTGGGATCGGGACCGCCGTCAACTACCGCGCGATCCACCTGCTCACGTACCTGGTGGAGACGCTCGGCGTGCCGCGGGGGGCGCTCCCCGTCGCCGAGGAGATCGGCGATCGCACGATCAGCCTGCCGATGTACCCCACGCTGGCCGACGCCGAGCAGGACCGCGTGGTCGACGCCCTCGCGACCGCGTGGGCGGAGGTTCGCTGAAGCGCTGCGCGACGGCTGCGCGGCGAAGACGCGTTCCCGCGCGCGGCTGGCACTGGACGACTCGCTCTCACGGTCGCTCGACTCGCTTGGCCACGAGCTGCGCCCGCTTGGCATCGTACGTCGTGTGCGCCACGCTCGACGCGGCCCTCTTGGCAACCCAACATGCCTCGAGTGGCGTGCCCGCTCGCGATGGGGGCACTCCGTAGGGCTCATGTGGCGCATCGCGGTGCCAGGGAGGTGCCATGAAAAGCCCGTCGTGGCTCCGACGAAGCGGGCGGGGTGCCCATGGTCGCATGGGATGTGCCACCCTCGACAGGAGGCGTGCCAGACGACGCTTGGACTGGCAAAGCGCGCGGCGCTCGAGCCCCGCCTCACCTCGCCAGCAGCGCCTCGAGCAGCGCGGCCTCCTCTGCCGCGGCGGGATCGTGCATGTCGCGGGCGAGCAGGGCGAGCGACCGCGCGTGCAACCGGGCGATCCCCCGCACGTCCTCCCCATGGAGCGAGCTGTCGCCGAGAAAGGCCGCGTCGAGGTGCGCAACGGTCGCGAGGGCCGACGCGTAAGCGATGACGTCCCCGTTTCGTGACTGCGCGAGGCGCTCGATGTCGTCGTCGTAGACGCTCTGCAAGTCGGCGCCCACGGTCCGCGCCTCGCCGCCGCGCGCCACGTCGGCGAAGCGCGCGTTCACGTGCAGCGCGAAGGCCTCGCCCGCCGTCCACGCCGGGACCGTCACGCGGATGACCTCCGTGCGCGCCTCGCCGGCCCGCAGGTCACCCAGCGCGAGCTCGCCTCCCTCGAGCTGCCACCGCGCGTCGCCGCCCGAGGCCTCGAGCACGTGCGACGGCGCGGGCGTGGCATCGAACGCCAACACGACGCCCCCGAACGCGGGGTCGCCCGACGCGGGGACGAACTCGCGCACCTGTCCCAAACTTGCGTCGAGCCGCCCCCCTGCCGTGGAGACGACCGCGAGAGAAGCGCCCGCGTACTTCGCGTCTTGCGCCCACTCGACAGGCTCGGGGGCGCCGCCGTCCGTCAAGACCAGCACGCGGCGATCGGTCTTGCGCGACAGCTCACCGAGGGCGAGCGCGACGGCCCTGTCCCGATCGACCACCCCCGCCGGCCGGCTCTCGGTCACCCGCTCGATCGCGCCGGCCGTGAGCGACCGATGGCACGCGGGCACGGCCGGCAGCACGACGCGGGGCCCGGCGCTGTCGACCACGGCGACGCGATCGCGCGCCGCGAGCTGGTCGAGCGCGGCCCGCGCCAAGGTGCGCACCCCCTCCCCCGCGCCGTCGATGACGAGCGCGACGTCGACGCCCCAGCGCGCGCTTCCCTCGGTCGCGGGCGCGAGAAGGTCGATCCGGACGAGGACCTCGCCCCCCCAGGAGGGCACGCGCGTATCGCTCGGCCGGAGCGAGAGCTCGAGCCCGGGCGTGACGATCAAGGTCGGCGCGCTCGTGCGGGTGAAGCGCCCGTCGGCGGGCACGATGAAGCCGAGGGGCGCGCGCCACGGCTCGTACGGATCGCGAACGACCACGCGCTCGGGGACGTCGGCGCGGTCGTGGAACTCGAGTCCGCCGGCCGTCATCACCGCCGCTCCATGGGCGCCTTTCTGCTGGAACACCAGGGTGCCGTCCTTGGCGAGAAACGGGCGCTCGCAGCCGACCAGGCCCGCCAGCAGGCACGCCGTCGCCGCTGTCCTCCGGCCCGCCACCGGCGCCATGCGTCGATTGTACCGCGCGGCCCGGGGACAGGCCCGCCTTCCGCGGCGAGTCGTCTCGTGCAACATGTCGGGGGCCCGATGAATCTCCGCCGCGCGCTTCTCCTGTGCGCCGTCTCTCTCTCCGTGCTCGGGGGGGCCGCCGCGTGCAGCAAGCGCTCGACGGCGCCGTCGGATCCGGGTGCAGCGCCGTCCGCGAGCGTCATCTCCATCGGCGTCGCGCTCGGCACGTGCGAGGACGTCGGCGCTTGCGAAAAGGAGTGCGCGGACGGATCCGCGGACCGGTGTCGACGCCTGGCGGCTTCGTACGCGACGGGGCAGGGCGTCGAGAAGGACGAGGCCCGCGCGACCGCGCTCTACGAGAAGGCGTGCGCGATGAAGGACGCTCCGGCGTGCGTCTTCGCGGGCCAGATGCACGAGTACGCGCACGGGGTGCCCAAGGACGCAGCGAAAGCCGCCGGTCTGTACGAGCGCGCGTGCGACGACGGCTGGCCCGCGGGCTGCTACAACTACGCCATCATGCTCGAGGCCGGCCGCGGCGTTCCGGCCGATCGGGCCCACGCCGCGGCGCTCTACCAGCGCGTCTGCGACGCGGGGGCGAAGACGGCGTGCGTCAAGTCCGAGGAGCTCGGTCGGGACGCCGGATCGTAGGGTTGTCCCTCGTCCGATCTCTCGCTTCGCTCGACCCTGCGGACTCAGAAGAGGCCGATGGCGAAGTGGAACGCGCCGAAGTCCTCGTAGGAGCGGCGCGTCACGTTGACCCCGTAGTCGAAGACGAGCGGGCCGACCGGCGTCTCCACGCGGATGCCGGCGCCCACGTCCGCGCGAAGCGAGAGGCGTCGCTGGAAGATGTAGTTCGGGTCGTTCCACAGGTTGCCGAAGTCGCTGAAGAGCGCGGCGGCGAAGGGGGCCCGAACGGGGAACCGCAGCTCGAGGCGCGGGTTGATCATCAGGTTGCCGCCGCGCAGTGGAACGCTGTTGATCGTGAAGCCGCGACCGTCGGCGATTTGGTCGGCGTACTCTTGAGGAACGAACGTGTCCTGCAGCCATCCGCGCATCGAGTCCACTCCGCCCATGAAAAAGAGGCGATCGGGGTAGGTGCAGTAGGGCGTCGGTGTCGAGGCGACGAACGGCGTCACGCACTTTGCAACGTTGACGATCTCCCCCAGGCGGACCTCGGTTGCCAGCGAAATTCGCTGTGTGATGGGGAGGTAGGCGGCGAGCGTCTGCGTGAGCCGAAGGAAGTGGCCCTCGAACTGGTTCTGCGGAAAGAACGTCGTCCCCTGCACGGGGTACGTGTTGACCTCCTCGACCCCCGCCGCCACGTACGTCCCGCTGTGCGCGTTGAACGCGCTGTCGCGCCGGTCCCAGGTGACGACCACCCGCGCGGCGACGACGTTGCTGTCGCCGTCGGGCACGCGCAGGAGGCGCTGCAGGTCGAGATTGGTGCTGTTACTCGACAGGTATGCCTGGATGGTCTGGTTGTCCTGGAATAAGTGGACGTCGTTGTGCTCGTAGTCAGGACCTCCGCTGATCTGCACCTGGCGCACCGGGCGCCAGATGAGCGTCCCCAGCGCGGACGCCTTGAACAACGTGAAGTCGCGCTCCAGGTCGCGGACGTAGATGCCATCGAGCTGGCTGCGGATCGTCGGTCCGAGGCCCATCTCGGGCCACGCCATCGTCACCGTGTCCCGGGTGGCGATGCGCTCAGCCGTACTGAGCTTGCTGTAATTCGCGGCGAGCCCCGGATCCAGGATGAGCGCGTCGGGCAGGTAGGACGCCTGCGCGTGGAGCGTCAGACCCCACGCGTAGCCGAGCAGGTTGCGGTGACCGTACTCGATGCCGCCGCGAAATCCCTCGCCCGTCGAGAAGCCGATGATCTGGTCGACGTACTGGGGCGTCCGCTCGACGACCTCGATGATGACCGTCTTGCTGCCCTGAGGGACGTACGGGTCCTTCAGCGAGACGTTGACGCTCGAGAAGACCCCGAGGGTCGCAATCCGCTCCTGCGTCTTGCGGATGTCGCTCGAGCGGTAGGGATCGCCGACGCGTAGCGCGATCCGCCGACGGACCACCCCCTCGCTCGTCAGGTTGAGCCCGCGGACGACGATGTCCCGGACGATGACCTGCTCCCCCTCGGTCACTTCGAACCGGACCCGGGCGCGCGTGTTGTCGGGCGAGGGCTCGAGCGTGTACTTGACGTCGACGTAGTAGTACCCGACCTCCTTGTACCAATCCACGATCCTCCGGCGCGCGTCCTCGAGCTTCGTCGAGTTGACCGGGTCGCCGAGCGGGATCTGCGCGGCGTCGGCGATGTCCTCTTCCGACGCGCTCTTGACGCCGGTGAAGGCCACGTCCCAGAGGCGCGTCTGCGGTCCGAGCTTGATCGGGATGAGCACGTCGAGCGTCGGCGCGCACTCGACGCCTTTCGACGGGTCGGGGCGGCACGAGAGGGAGGGGTCGAGCGGTTCGACCGGCTGGGGGAGTCCGGCCGTGTCGTACGTACAGACGTCGGGGGGCAGCCTGGGCAGCGGCAACGGGACGCAGCCGCGCGGTCCCGACCGCGGATCGCAGCGCGCGCGCACGATCTGGACGGGGCCGACCTGCGCGTGCAAGAAGCCCTCGTTGCGATAGAGCTCCTGCACGTGCAGGGCCGCGCGCTCGTAGGTGTCCGCGGCGTACGTGGAGCTCGGGTGGAGGTCGAGAGGGGCGGGTCGAGCGCCGGTCGCGACCTGGCCGGCCCCGGCGCCGATCGTCGCGCTGACGCCGCGAGGGTCCGGGTTGACCAGCAGGTCCGCGCCCGGGAGCTCCTCGTCGAGGAAGCTGTCGATCTCGGTGCCGATGTCGCCCGCCGACGTGGGACCGCCCTGGCGGAGCCGCTTGATGACGTCGACCTTGAGGCACGGATAGGCGCGCGACGTGACGCGCACGCGCTTGCCCTCGTCGACGTGGAAGACGAGCACCTGCGTCGGGTCCTTGTCGCCGCCGCGCGTCTCGACGTGGACCTGGGCGTCGAGGAACCCTCTCTTCTCGTAGAAGAGCCGGATCTTGTCCGCGAGGTGGAGCGGCGAACGGTCGGGCTCCTCGTCGATCCCGAGCGCACCGCCCAGCACGCCGTCGTCGTAGTGTTCGTTCCCCTCGAACCGCGCGATCTCGAGGGGGCCCGTGTCGATCCGGACCCGCAGGAGGGTCTGCGCGTGGGCGGGGGGCATCGCCACTCGTACGAGGTCGTGCGCCACCTCCGCGCGGTACCAGCCCTTGACGCGCAGGGCCTGCGTGAGCTGCACGTCGGCCTGGTCCAGCGCGGGCCCGTCCGCCCGGTCCTTGACGTTCAACGCGTAGCCGCCCGCCGTCGGCTGGACGTCCTGCGGCTTCGCGCCGAAGACGTAGAAGAAGCGCCCGTCGATCAAGAGGGGCGGGCCCGGCTGCACGTCGACGGTGACGAGCGTGCGCGTCGGGTCGTCGGTGTCGCGCATGCTGAGCGTCGCCCGCGCGGAGGGGAAGCCGTGCAGCGCGAGGTAGCGCTCGATCGCCCGACAGACCGCGCCGACGTCGCTCCCGACGATCTCGCCGTCCTCGGCCAGGTCGGCCGTGCGAAGGAGCTCGTCGCGGTCGACGGGGGCGCCGTGGAGCTCGAGCTCGAGCCGGCCGATCAGCTTGCGCGGCGCGAGGTGCACGGCGACGTAGACCCCGGGTCCCTCGGCTTGCGCCGTCACTCGGCCCCGTCCGTACCGGCCGGTGTGCAGCAGCGCCTCGAGCGCGCGGCGCGCGGCGGGCGCCGAGAACGCGTCGCCCACCTTCAGCGACGGGATCGGCGGCGGTTGCACGTCGTCCCAGACGTTCCCCTCGAGCACGGCGGCGACGCGCGTCACCGGCTTTCCTTCGAGCGCTCGCAGATCCGGCGCGACGTCGATCGTGGGAGACTGGGCTGTCGCCTCGGTTCGAGGCGCGGGCGTGATCGGGGTCACGGTCGGCGCCGGCGTCTGTCCCCTCGCCGTCCCGGGCGCCGCCGTCACGAGGGCGCCGAGGAGCAGGGGTCGCAAGCGCATCGCGGTCTCGGAGGGGACAACCGTTACTGCTACTCGAAGTCGAGCCTCCAGCGAAGGTCCATGCCGACGTTCCCCAACGCGGACGACGAAACGTCGTTGATGTTGTCGTACGACCCTTGCACGCTCAGGTGGTTGCTGAGGCGCCACTCGATGTTCGATCGAAGCTCGCGGTCCTCGCTCAGCCCGGCGGTGACGGTCGCGCGGACGTTGTTCGCCAGCCGCTTGCCCACGGTGAGCTGCGGTTCGGTCTTGCCGGTCACCGTCGAATAGGCGCTCCCGAACCGGAAGTCGTCGATGATGGGAAGGGCCTGCTTGACGACCTGTTCGGCGCCGCTGGCGGCCCCGAGGTAGTTGAGGGCGATGCTCGCGCCCACGCTGCTCGCGCCCAGCTGGTCGAGCTCCGCGCGTGTCATTCCCACGGCGAGCAGCAGCACGATGTCCTCTTGCGACAGCGCGGGCTCGCTCGTCATCTCGACGTGCAGGTTGTCCGCGTCGCCGTAGGCGTGGAGCGTGATCCGCCAGAGCGAGCCGCCGCGGGTGGAGCCGATGGACGCCGCCGAAGGGCCGGTCCCGCCCGTGCCCGCCCCGGCCGCGGCGCCCGCGCTCGTGTCCGTGTACCTCCGATACTCGGTAGTCGCGGTGATGTCGACGTTGGCCGCGATGCGCGTCGGGTCGTCGAAGTGAATCAGGCCCTGGCGGACCTCGAAGTCGTTCCCCTGGAAGTGGAAGCGTCCGCCGGCCGCGGTCCTCAGCGAGCCGCGCAGGCCCACGCGCTGGTTCGTCCCGGTGACGTCGAGGGTCCCCGAGTCGATCCCGAGCTGCACCTCGACGAGGTTATTCTTGATGACGAGCGGCGTCTTCGATCGCACGCGAAGGTCGATCGCGACGAAGTCGAGCGACGGGTCGTACGCGTCCACCTCCGTCCGACGGGCCCGTGTGGCCAGGGAGGTCAGGTTCGCGTTGAGGTTGATCGGCCGTGTGTAGCTGAAGGACGAGATCGTGACGTCCCCCGTCACGTGCGGCAGCGCCGCGGCGCCGCCCGCCTGTCCCTTCACTTCGTAGGTCACCTGCAGATCCGCGTCCATCACGGCGGTCACGCCGTCCTCGGGCGCGAGGCGGACGCCGCGCACCGCGACGCGCGAGTCCAGCGCGCCGAGGTCGAGGCCCTGGACCGGGACGGAACCCTCGAAGGAGACGACCCCGCCGGCGAACTTGCCCGTCCCGGAGACCGCGATCTCGGTGGCCGATGCCTTGACGTCGACGTGCGCGCCCGTGATCGCCGTCGGCAGGCCGCGGATCATGATCTCGTCGCCGCTGGCGTGGAGATCGCCCGAGATGACCGGCGCCGAGGCCCTTCCCGTCACCTTCAAGCTGCCCTCGAGCAGGCCCGTGATGTTCTCCACCTTCGGGACGAGCCGCTGCACGACGGCCAGATCCACGGGCTCCAGGTGTGCCGAGAGGTTCAGCGTCGGCTCCGACGTCAGTCGGGTCACCCCGCCGCTCAGGACGAAGCCCCCGCGGAACCCGTCCGGCGTGTCGAGCGTGACATGGAGCGGCGGCGTCGACAGCGTGTCGTCCGCGATGGTCAATGGCTCTTGCGGCGGCTGCAGCGTCAGCTTCTGGCGCGCCCGGGAGACCACCGTCGGCCCGAGGAACAGGCGCACGCGCGCCCTCGACGGCGCGTCGACGGGCAGGTCGTCGACGATGAGCTCGCCCCAGAGTTGGCCGGTCAACGCCGCCGCCGTCGGCGACACGACGACGTCCTCCGAGTCGGATCGTGGGGGCCCGAGGACTCCCGTGAGCGCGCCGAGGTCCACCCCGCGCAGCGACAGGCGCCCGCTCACGTGGGCCGCCCTGGCGCGCGACACCGTGAGCTCGCGAAGGCGAACGGTGCCGCCGAGCAGATCGCCGTCGACCACCCACTCGCCGTGCGAGGCCGTGTCGGCGAGGTACGCCGCCTTGTCGAACGGCGCCCCGATCGGCGCGCCGCACCGGGTGCGCCCCGGACTGCGCTTCTGCAGGGCCAATCGGTGCGTCAGCTGCACCGCGAGATGCGAGTTGGGGAGGGCGACGTCGCGCACGCGGGTCCCCGACACGTCGAGCTCCGCGCGGGAGACGAGGCCCGCGCCCGGTCGAAAGTCGTCGAGGTTTCCCGTCACGTGGGCGACGCCCGAGACGCTCCCTTCGACCTCGTGGCCGAAGGCGCCGAGGGCGTCGACCCGCGACAAGGGGACGCCCTGGATCATGACGTTCGCCGCGACGGCGCCTCCGCGCTGCAGCGACGCCGATCCGAGCACGGTCCCCGTCGCGCCCGGCCGCGTTCCGGCCGGCGGCTGAACCTTGTCGAGGACGAACGAGCGGACGTCGATGTCGGCTCCGGCGAGCCCCTGCAAGCGGTCGACCCATCGGAGCGAGACGTCCGCGTCTCCCTGCGCGAAGCGCTCTCCATAGATGGCGACCTGCCTCAGCTGGCCCTTGGTGTCGACGCCCACGTACCCGCCGCCGCACGGGTCCTCGGGACCGCCCAGCGCCACGTGAACGTCGGCGCGCGCGCTCATCGTCGCCTCGAGGCCGTCGAAACGAGGGTCGTCCTCGAGCGAGAACATGGACAGCACGTCGCGCAGCGAGAAGCCCGGGCTCGAGCCCACGGCGTCCACGATGAAGCCCCGAGCTCCGCCGATCTTCAACTTGGCGGTGGGCACGTCGTAGGGGCTGTCGCGTCGCTTGGCGTGGAGGCCCGTGATCTCGATCTCCGGGGCCAGCACGTCGACCGCGACGTGTCCCGAGGTCACCTCTCCGAAGGCGACGTCCGCGATGGTCAGGCCGGAGATCGACCGGATCTCGCCCGCGGGCTCGGGCCGGTTGAACTTGCCCCCGACGTGGGCGGACGCGTCGACGACGCCGTGCAAGGCGACCGGCCCGATGGGCGAGACGTCGTCCAGGTCCGCGACCATGTGGGGGACGTCGACCCGCAGATCGTTGTGGAACCCGATCGACACGAACCCGCCTTCGATGTGCGATCGAGGCAGCGTGACGCGGATGTTCTGGAACTCGAGCGCGTCGGGCCGGATGGCCGTATGGGCGGCGATTTGCGCCTCCGACACGCCGACGAGCCGCTCGCGCGCCCGGTCCTCCGCCGGGCGATCGTAGACACCGAAGGAGGACGTCCTGGCCGTGAAGTCCCCATCGATTCGAAGGGGACCGAGCGTCCCCGACAAGACGGGCGCGTGGACCTCGTGAATCTCCCAGCCAACCCAGGGGTTCTGGTGGACGCCAAGATCGCGCAGCAGGGCCGTGAAATCCACGCCGGTCGCGTCGAGGCGCGTATGTTCGAGCTTCGCCCCCTGCGCAAACGGGTCGAGCACGGTGTCGGACAGGACCACCGTGCCGCCCCCGAGCCGGATGGCCGTCGTCGGGCTGCGCACCACGTTGCGGCGTATCGAGATCTCGCTCTTGAGCTCCTGTGCGAACGAGTACTGGTCGAGGCGCAGGTCGTGGGCTTCGATCGTGCCCGCGAGGTCCGGCAGGATCGTGTCGTCCGCGTAGCGCACGTCCAGATCGACGCCGATCCACCCGTCGGTCTCGGGCAAGCTCGCGGCGCGTTCGGCCAGCCCGACGGGCGCGCGCACTCGGACGTGCCCGTCGATGCTCGGGACCTTGCGGTCGCCCTTCGGGAGCGTGACGTGAAGGTGGCCGAGCGAGACCTCGACGCGGCGCTTGTCGCTCGTGGGGAGGTCGCAGGGAGGCGTCGTCCCGGGGGCGGCGTCGAGGTCGGCCGAGCCGACGCCCTGGAGGCGACGCACGAGGACCTGGTCGGGCTCGACGCGGGCGCGCGCGTCGATGGAGCAGAGCGCGTCGTCGTCGGTCTCTTCCTTGCCGCCGCCTGCGGCGCGCGAGTGCTGCACACGGGCGCGCCCGGCGCGCATGGCGATCTCGAAGGACGATCCGGCAACCCGGTCGTCCTCGGCCGTGACGTCCAGGTCGATCGATCGGGCGTCCGCGCGAAGGCCGTCCGCGTCCAAATCGAGCGAGCCGTCGGTCACCGAGAAGCTGTCGAACGGCGCGTGCACCGGGCCTTTGGACGAGGTCCCGCCGCTCTCGATGGCGAGGTTGGCGATCGCGCCATCGCGCAGGACAAGGCGCGCGTGCGGTTGGTCGACGTCGATCTGGTGAATCAGGATCTTGCCGGCGAGCAGCCCGAACAACCTTGGCCGAACGAACAAGCGCGCACACTCCAGCGCCGGGGCCCCGCCGTCGTTCGACTCGACCCGGAGGCGCTCGAGCTCGATGGCGAGCGGCCACATGCGGACCGCCGGTTCGAACGTGGCGACGACCCCCTGGGCCTTGAGGACCCGCTGCGCCTCCCGCGCCGCCCAGGCGCGCGCCCAGGGGGACCGGATGACCACCCCGGCGGCGAAGGGCAGGACCCCAACGAGAGCGAGGACCGCGCACAGGACGCGTGCGACGCCGCGCCCCCACTCGCGCCTCGGGCGGTGGCGGCGGTGGACCGGCAAATCGCTCTCCCGATCGCCGGTGCGAGGCCGCGTGGCTCCGGTGCTCGTCATGCCGTCGTCACTCTCACCTTAGTATTTTGCGTTTCAGTCCGCTTCTCTCGCTTCGCTCGAGCCTGCGGACTGGCCCGCGGGGCCGCCCAAAGTAAGCGACGTTCGGCTATATCGGCCCCATGCGGCGTCGGACCGAGGGCGTGGCCGTGGCGGACGCGGTGGGTGACGGTCGCGTCGCGCGCGCCGAAAGGCACCCTGCGGACGTGCTGATCCGCCGGCTCGAGCCGCTCGTGACCGAGGAACGGCGCGCGCGCCTGCGCGCGGTGATCGCGCGGCGACTGGAGAGCGTCGCCGTGGTCTTCGATCGACCATACGACCCGCACAACGGCGCCGCCGTCCTCCGTTCGTGCGAGGCATTCGGCGTCCAGACCCTGCATGTCCTGGAACGCAAGGGGACCCCCTTCGCCGTGGCCCGGTCGGTCGCCCGCGGCGCCGAGAAGTGGGTCGATGTCCGGCGGCACGCGAGCGCGGGCTCGCTCGTCGCGTGGGCGAGCGCCTCCGCCACGACGCTGGTCGCCGCGCACCCCGAGGGCGAGATGGATCCGGCGGACCTCGCGCGGGTGCCGCGTCTCGCCATCGTGGTGGGCAACGAGCGTGACGGGATCCGCGAAGAGCTGGAGGGCGCGTGCGCGGCGCGCGTGCGGGTGCCGATCCGTGGGTTCGTGGAGAGCCTCAACGTCAGCGTGACCGCCGCGATCCTCCTTTGCGCCGCGACGAGGGGTCGCCCGGGTGACCTGCCGACCGATGTCCAGGCGCGTCTGTACGCGCGCGCCCTGTACCTGACGGTGCCGCACGCCGAGGAGATTGTCCGATAGCGAACGGGCGCGTTGCGACGGGCCGCCGTCCGACTTACCTTCGCTGCTCGCAACCGCATGGCCGACGATCACTACGCCGTGCTCGGCGTCTCCAAGAATGCCGATGCGGACGCCATCAAGAAGGCGTATCGGCGCCTCGCGTCGCAGCTTCACCCCGACCGTAACCCGGGGAACAAGTCGGCCGAGGCTCGCTTCAAGCAGGTCAATCACGCCTACGAGGTGCTCAACGACGCGAAGAAACGCAAGCTCTACGACGAGTTCGGCGAGGAGGGCCTGCGCGAGGGGTTCGAACCCGATCGGGTGCGAGCTTATCGACAGTGGGCGTCCCGCCAAGGCGCCGGGGGCGCCGGCGGCGCCGGCGGTTTTCCGGGTCAGACCATCGACCTCGAGGATCTGTTCGGCGGTGGCGGCGCCGGCGGCGGCGGGGGGATGGGCGGCGGCGGGTTCGGCGACTTGTTCGGGGACCTCATGGGGCGCAACCGCCGGGCGCGGGGGCCTTCGAAGGGACCGGACCTCGAGAGCGAGGTGACGATCGACTTCGCGTCGGCGATCCACGGCGCGACCCTCGAGCTACACCCCCAGGGCAACGGCGGGTCGACCGTGACCGTCCGCATCCCGGCCGGCGCCAGCGACGGCAGTCGAGTGCGGATCGCCGGGCACGGGGGGCCTTCCCCGAACGGGGGTCCGCGGGGGGACTTGGTCCTCACCCTTCATGTCACGCCCCACGCGCACTTTCGCCGCGAGGACGACGACCTCCACCTCGATCTCCCCATCACGATCGCCGAGGCGTACCACGGCGCGAAAGTGCGGGTGCCGACCGCGGAGGGAGAGGTGAGCCTCAAGGTGCCGGAGCGAGCCCAGAGCGGCCAGGTCGTACGTCTGAGGGGGAAAGGGGTGGCCAAGAAGGGGAGGGCGGCGGGCGACCTGTACGTGCACTTCCTCGTGCAGATCCCGACGGCCGCCACGCGCGAAGTGGCGGAGCTGGTCGACAAGCTGGCCGCCGCCCAAACCGAGGACCCCCGGCGCGACATCCGTCTGTGACGCGAATGCGCCGGTTCGTGTGCATCGTCGGGCTGTCGGTGGGTTGCGCCGGCGGACCCGCGGCGTCGCCGGTCGCCCCGGCCGGTCCCGCGCCGACGCGTGTTCCGGACGATCCTCGGACGCCCGCGCACATCGCGAGCGGCGACTACCACAGTTGCCTGGTGCGGGCCGGGGGCAGCGTCGAATGCTGGGGGCGCAACCACGAGGGGCAGCTCGGCGACGGTACGACCGAAGTGCGCACGGCGCCCGTCGCCGTCGCGGGGCTGAGCGGCGTCGTGCGCGTGGCGCTCGGTGCCAACTCGTCGTGCGCGCTCCTCGCCGATCGCAGCGTCCAGTGT
>DATGJA010000033.1:0-11214 GCA_035295445.1 Polyangiaceae bacterium
GGGCCGTCGAGGAGGCGTCGGGCGAGCTGCCGCCGCGCGACGTCGCGGTCGTCGTGCAACCGTCGGCCGCCCGCATGCCCCCCCTCCCGGACGACTTCGAACACATCGACCACGGGTGGCTCAGCCTCGAGTTTCCGTCGAGCGTCCGGCCGCGCGTGGCGGCCCTCGTCGCCATGGCCGACGAAATCCGTTCCCGACTCGCCGAGGATACCGCCCAGCCCGTACTCGATCGCGTGCTCGTGAGGGTCGTCCGCTCCCCGCAGCAAATGGCGGAGCTCGCGCCGGACGGCGCGCCGCCGCTTCCGTACGCCGCAGCCATGGCCTATCCGTCTCTCCGCGTTGCGATCTTGGCGATGCAGGCTCCGGACACCTGGGAGGCGCCTGACCTTGGCGAGCTCCTCGCGCACGAGCTTACCCATCTGGCCCTGTCCGACGCCACGGCAGGCCACCACGTGCCTCGGTGGTTCGACGAAGGGCTGGCGATTCACGAGTCGGGTGAAGAAGGATTTCGTCGCACGTGGGCGCTCTGGCAGGCCGCGGTGAGCCGTCGGCTCTTGCCGCTCGACGAAATCGACCGTGAGTTTCCGACGGATCGCTACGAGGTGAACGTCGCTTACGCCGAGTCGGCCGACTTCGTGCGCTACTTGATGCGCGACTCGGACCGCGCCCGCTTCGGATCCCTTGTGCAGCGGGTGCGCGCGGGGACGTCGTTCGACCGTGCGCTCGACGACGCGTACGGCACCGACGTGCGCAAGCTCGAGTACGAGTGGCGCGAGGACGTGGGACACAGGTTCAGCGTCGTCCCGATGCTCACGGGCGGCGGCGTGCTGTGGTCGCTGATCGCAGGCCTCACCATCGCGGCGTGGGTACGCAAGCGCCGCCACGCGAAGGCGAAGCTCGCCCAGTGGGCCCGCGAGGAGGCAGAGGCCGACGCCGCACAAGCGCGAGCGCTGCGCCCGACACCCGTCGCAGCGGGCGACGACGAGGTGCCGCCCCGCGTCCCCTCCGTCCCCGTCGTGGAGCACGAAGGGCGCTGGTACACGCTGCACTAAGACGTCATATGAGCACCGTCGGACAACCGCCGACGACACGTACGTCGATGACGTCGCCGTCGAGAATGCTCTGACAACTGGCGCCCAAGATGGTCACCGTCGAGCCGTCGAGCGTCCAGCCGTCCGCCCCTGTCTGCGGGAGAACCTGCCCGCCGAGGAAGACGTTGACGTGCGTCGGATCCGGCGGGGGGTTGTCGAGCTGGACGGTGCAGCCCCCCGCGAGCTTTGCAGCGATGCGAGAGATCGCGGTGACGAATTGTGACTGGTCCGCGGTATCGGCCGCGTAGTAGTGCGGTTCTTGGCCGCGGTCCGTGCCGCCGGCGATGGCGAGCTGGTCGAGCAGGTTCGCGTACGGCGTGCTGCCGGGGACGCCGATGACGTAGACCGGTGTCCCGGCGGCCGCGAGCGCCGTCACCGCCGCGATGGTGGGCGCGGAGTCCTCGCACGAGAGCGCTCCGCTGGGCCCCGTGCAGCAGTTGTTCGGGCCCCCGGGCGGGCAATTTGCGACGCTCTCGATGTTCGGCTGGCAGGCCTGGACGCCGTCGCGGTCGGTACCGCATGTCGCGGACGCATTGCAATTCGGCCCGCCGTCGGTGGCGAGGATCACATACGTCTTCGATTTCGCAGAGAGCGATGAGAGCTCCTGGGTGAGCCAGGGCGCTTGCAGCGTCGCCGCCGTGGGGGTTCCCCCGTTCGCCGAAATCTGGCCCAGCACGGTCAGGAGCGCGATTGCGGTCGGCCCGGCGCGCCCCGCGGGCGAGTCGCCCTCGCGAGGGGCAAGGGCCTCGACGCCGGGCCCGCACGCGTTGGCCGAGCCAGGATCCGGGAAAACGGCCGCGCCGATCTTCGCGCGCGGCCCGAGGCCCACCACGAGCCGGGCGATGGCGTTGATGACGACTTGCCATTTGTCGCTGGTCCCACCCCAGAGTTCGCTCATGCTGCCCGAGCGGTCGAGCACGAAGTAGAGGTTCGGCGCGTTGGCGTCGAGCGCCTCGTCCGCGCAGGCGCAGACGCCGCCTTCCGGACCGAGGTTGCAGGACAGCTCAGGCGGAGGGGAGTCGAAGTCGAAGCCCGTCGAAGCGTCGACCGGAGGAGCCGGATCATCTCCGAGCGCAGGCGGATGCCGCGAGGTCCCGCACCCGATCGCCACGAGGGTGGCGACGCTGAAGGCCAGGGCGACGACGTGCGGGCGGCTGGTGGAGCGCCGGCGGGCGTGCAAGCTCGTACCATCGTAGCAGGCGACGTCCACCCGGATCTTCGAACCTTCAGCCCACCGTGAGCGAGCACTTACCCCCGGACCCGAGGTCGGTCATCCCTGTCGTCCGGCGCTGCGCGCGGCGCGTCGGTTGCGCGTTGGGTGTCGTCCTCGCGCTCGGCGGCGTCCCGGGGACACGCCTCGACACGGAACGCTTGCCGCCACCCGTCGCGGTCGAGCATCTCGGCGACGCTGAGGTGGAGGTGACCGTGGTCGACGGACCGGACGGACTGGCCATCGCAGGGGCGCGCGTGCGTGTCCTCCCGACGAGCGAGGACGGCGTCTTCTCCACGGATTCGCGGGAGACGGACGCGACCGGGCAGGTCTCGATCAGCGGCCTGCCCCGGGGGGAGGCGTGGGTCTTCGCGGACGCTCTCGGAAGGGCACGTGGATCGACACACCTGGTGCTGGGATCGGAGCCGCGCAGTGTGACGATCGCGCTCGCGCCCGAGCATGCCATCGACGTCGGGGTGCGCGACGACCTCGGGGCGCCCCTGCCGGAGGCGCAGGTCGAAGTCGCGTCCGCGTCGGATCCCCTCCCGGTCGGCGCACGGCCCGGCACCGACGGAACGGCCCACGTGGGGAGGCTCGACGCCGGACCGTGGCGCGTGACGGCGCGCGCGCCGGGGTACGACGACGCGGGCGCCCGCGCCTCGCACGACGGCGAGGTCGTGACGCTGGTCCTCCACAAGCTGGGCGCAATCCGGGTCCGCGCGATCGCCGCGGACGCGAGCGTGGCTGCCGACGCGCGCATCGCGGTGGCCGGCGCCACACTCTGGCCTCCGCGTACGGCCCGCACCGACGCGCACGGCGAAGTGCGCATCGGGGGGCTCAAGTCCGGCACGTACGCCCTCAAGGCAAGCCGAGGAGATCTCGTATCGACGACAGAGCTCGGCGTCGTCCTTGCGCGCGGCGAGGAGAAGAGCGTGACCCTGCAGCTTTTGCCCGGGCGCTTCGTGGGCGTCCTGGTGACCGATGGAGACGCGTCGGATGCTGACCCGATCGCGGGCGCCCGCTTGTCGCTCGCCGAGGGAGGGATCTCGCCCTTTCCGCTGGAAGCGACGACGGACACCAAGGGTCGAGCGCGCCTCGGACCGGTAGCGCCGGGCGCAGCGACGCTCGGCGCCCGCGCGCCAGGGTTCGTGGCGCGTGGAGCCGTGGCCGTGCCGGATCCCTCTCCACCTGAGACCCGGGTCGCGCTCGTCCGCGCGGGAGCGCTCACCGGCCGCGTCGTCGACGCCAGGGGATATCCCGTCGACGGCGCCACGATCGAAATCGCCGGGACCGATGCCGCCGGTGGTCCGATCTACGACGATCCCCGCCGGGCGAGCTTTCAAGCGGCGCACTTCGACGCCATGCTCGCGGGCTTCGCGCCGCTCCTGCCCGCGGGCGACCTCGGCGTCATGGCGGGACCAGTCCCTCAGATTCCGCACGGCCCCGGCGCGCCGCCCGGGCCGCCGAGCCTCGCCGGCGCGGCGCAGGCCGCCGAGCCCTGGGTCACGCAAAGCGACGGCACGTTCACGGCCTCGCCGGCCACGCCCGGTCGGGTGCGCGCGATCGTTCGCCACCCGCAGTACGTCGAGGCAGAAAGCGCTGTGGTCACCCTTCCGCCAGCAGGGCAGGCGCACGTCGAGGTGGTGATGCACGAAGGCGGAACCCTCGAAGGCCGCGTCTTCGACGCGAGCGATCAGCCCGTGCGAGCGGCCCGCGTCCTGGTCGCCGCGACGCGTGGGTCGCTCGAGCGCCTGACGCACACCGCAAGCGACGGCAGCTTCGCGCTCGCCGCCCTGCCGGGCAGCATCAGCCTGACGGCGGGCGCCGACGAGGATCCAGAGGCGGTGCGGATGACGCTCGCGATCCCGGAGGCGGGCCGAAGAGAGGTGACGATCCGCCTTCCGGCGCCCCGCGCCCCCCTCCCCGTCACGGTCGTGGACGACGGCGGCTGGCCGGTCGACGCCGCCCAAATCACGGCGAGCTCGATCACACCCGACTCGCCGCTCCGGACGACCGCCTTCACGGACGCGAACGGCGAGGCGACGATCAAGCGCGCGAGAGGCTTGCCGCTGCGGGTCGAAGTGCGTGCGCCGAGGCGCGCGCCCCGCGTCGTAACGACGGAGGCCTCGATCGATTCGCTCCGCGTCGAGCTGGCAGCGGGTGAGACGGCGACGGGCGAGGTAGTGGCCGCGCGCGGTCGCGATGCGATCCCGGACGCGGAGGTCGTCCTCTACAGCGACATCGGCGTGCGGAGGACCCGCACGGATCTGCGTGGGACGTTCTCCCTCGCGGACCTGGCCCCCGGCACGGCGCGTCTCACCGTCCACAAGTCGGGCTTTTCACCCGCGACGCAGTCGATCACAGTTCCGGATCGGGGGGGCCTCAGCGCGTACGCCATTCGGCGCGTGGAGCTCGTCGCGGAGGGGGTGGTGGAAGGCCAGGTGGTGGATGCGCGAGGGGATCCGGTCGCCGGAGCGCGCGTCGCCGCGGGACACGTCCCGACGTGGCTGCTCGTGGGGGCGAGCCCCGACGGCGTCGCCGTTACGGACGCCCGTGGTCGGTTCCGCCTGGGCGAGCTGGCGGCCGGCGCTCTCGACGTCGAGGCGTATGCTCCGGACCTCGGTCGCGCCCGCGTTGCGGGGGTCAAGGTAGAAGCGGGGCGCGCGACCGAGGACGTTCGCGTCGTCCTCGCGCCGGAGTCCGCGGACGCCGGTGCCCCCGGAGAGCTCGGTGCCAGCGGCGGGGTCGCGGTGACGCTCGGCGAGACGGGCGCTCCGACCGAGGTCGTGATCGTCTCGGTGGTCGGCGGAAGCGAAGCGGAACGCGCGGGGCTCGCGCCGGGCGATGTCTTGCTGAGCGTCGACGGCGTGGCGGTTCGAACCATGGCGGAAGCCCGCGGCAAGCTGAGTGGACCGCTCGGGGACGACGTAGTCACCGGCGTGCGCCGCGGCGACGCCGACCTGTCGCTTCGCGTCCAAAGAGAGCCCGTCAGGCGGTAAGGCGTGGGACTCGTCGGGTGCGTCGTCCGATCTCTCCCTTCGGTCGAGCCTGCGGACTACTCCTTCACGAAGACGATGGCTTTGCCGTCGGAGACGGCCCACTTGAGCGTCCTGCTGTCGACGAACGTGAACGTCTCGGGCGTCGCGTCCTTCTCCGTCGTGATGACGAGCTTCGTCGGGCTCTCGAAGATCACCCGATAACGGCCCGATTGGCGTTCGCGAGGTGTCGTGATCGCGAGCGTGTCGCCCTTGACCGAGAGATCCATTCCGGCGGCGAAGGCGTTCGCAGCGGATGCGGCGTCCGGGCTCACCCCCTCTGCGCGGACTCCGCGCCAGTGCCCTTGGAGGTGCTCCGAGCCTGCGACGCGGCAGCCCGCGAGGTGGGCGATCGCGACGATCAGGGGGACCCGCGCCGCCGTCCGCTGCATCACGCCGACCGCTCGGGCCGGAGGAGGACGTCGGCCATCTCCTCCGAGATGCGGCGCAGACCGCGGCCGTCGATGCAGGCCAGGCGGGTCGACCCCTGGGTGCAGAGAACCGCGTCGGAGCGCCTCACGATACGGTAGTCGAACCGCACGCTCGCCGCGCCCACCTCGCCGAGCATTACGTCTACGTCCAGCTCCTCGTCGAAGCGAGCGGGGGCCCGGTACTTGAGGGAGACCTCGACCACTGGCAGGTGCATGCCTAGCGCCGCCCATTCCGCGTAGGCGATCCCCCGGCGGCGCAGCCACTCGATCCGCGCGACCTCCATGTAACCGAGGTAGCTGGCGTGGTGGACCACCCCCATCAAATCCGTTTCCCCGAAGCGGACGCGAATGGCGACGACGCTGCGCGCGGCGACCGGATCGGGAGTCCTCGACATGGGGTAGGTGACCGGAGGGAAGAGCTCGTGGCGGCTCGGGCCGCCGCCCAAGCCCGGTGGCCGAAGTACCACGACTGCGCTCGATTTTCGACGGGTCGTGGCGTGCGGATTTTGTCCGGTGTGCAGTCCGCTCTCTCGCTTCGCTCGAGCGTGCGGACTAGCCTTGAGTTCGTCCTTGCCGTCTGCGAAGCGCCGCCTGCCCCTGCTGCCCACGTCCGACGCGGCGACGGACCCGCCGAGGCCGCGATGGCAGTGGGTCGCCTTCGGCACGCTCGGCATCTTCGTCGCGTGGCTCCCCCTCCAGGAGATCCTTTCGGCCGTCGCTGCACGGGCCGCGATCTCGTCCGCGGTGGCCGCGGCCGCGGCGCTCGCGATCGCTTCCTTCTGCGGGGGTTTTCTTCTCGGGCGCTGGGGATCCGCCGGCGTCGGAGCACGCGACGCGGCTCTTGCGGGGCTCCTGGCCGCCGCGGCGGCGGCCGCCCTGGGGTGGTGGACTTTGGGCGGCGGAGCGGTCCTTCTCTATGCCTCCGCGGGGGTTGCGGCGATCGCCGTCCCGATGGCCGCGCTCGGCGGCACCCTCGGATTGCGCCGCCGAGCCCAAGGCCATGCTAGCTAAGCGCCCGCGATGCTGTGCTTGAAGGTGGCCACCGACGCCGCCTGGGTCGTCCAGGCGATGCGCGCCCCGGACGCCGTCCTCGTGGACCACGCCCATTGCGAGATCAAGGCGGCGGCCAACGCGCTTTCGCTCGCCGCGCGCTATCCCGACGATGCCGAGACGACGAGGACGCTCGCCGCGCTCGCAGCCGAAGAGATCGACCACTTCCAGAAGGTGCACGCGCTCTTGAGTTCCCGCGGTGTCCCGATGGGACGGCCCCCCGTCGATCCGTATGCGGCCGAGCTCCGGCGCGCCGCGACGCGCCTGCCGCCGAACGGGGGCGGGCTGGTGGACAGGCTGCTCGTCGGGGCGCTCATCGAGGCCCGATCGTGCGAGCGTTTCCAGCTCCTCGCGGATGCCACCCGGGAGAGCGCCGCGTACGCGGCCGTTCACGACTTGTGGACGGAGCTGTTCGCTTCCGAAGCGCGTCACTACCGGACGTTCGTCGATCTCGCCGTGCGCGCCGCGGGAGGAGATAGGAGCCGTACGACCGACCGGCTCGAGGCCCTCTCCCTCGAGGAAGGAATCATCGTGTCGGCGCTCGCCCGCGGCGGGAAGGCGGCGGCGCGCGCGGCCATCCATGGCTGACGAGCGAGTGCTGGACCTCGGGCGGTTGGATGCCGACGTCGCCCGTGCGTTTCGTGCGGTGTCCCGCTGGCGGGTCGAGCTCGCCGCCGACCCGACCCTTCACGTCGAGGACGACCCGTTCGACGGCCTTCGACACACCGCCGGCAAGTCGACATGGGATGCCCTGGGTGCGCTGACCCCGAGCGCGGCCGAGACACCTTTGCGAGACGCCTTGCGGTACTGGGTCCGGTGGCTGATCGGGGTGCGCGTCGGCGGTCCCGACGACGTCGGGTGGGCCGCCGCTGCGGCCGAGCCGGTCGCCTACTGGGCAGGCGAGGAGCCGAAGCTCGTCTCGTGGAGAGAGTGCTGGCGGGGCGCCGCCCAAGCACGCAAAGCCGGCGAGGCGCGCCTCTGGATCGAGGCGGCCGCCGGCGCGGCCACGCCGCTCGCGCACGTCGCCGCGACCCGGGCCTCACGAAGGCTCGAACTCGCGAGGCGCCTCGGCCTTGAGCACCCCTGGGAAGGGCCCGCGCGGCCCGCGCCGGAAGCGCTGCGGTCGGCCGCCCGCGGCATCCTCGACGCGACCGAGGACGTCTCGCGCGCCGTGTGGAGAGAAGCGCTGGGCCGCGACTTCGACGCCGCCGACGTGATCCACTCGGCCGTGGCGAGAGAAGCGGCGGAGGGCTGGCCGGCGCGATTGACGGCGCGCTGGTTCGACGAGGCATTTCGCGGCGGCGCGCGGGGTTTGAGGGTCGCGCTGCCGAGCCTCCCGCGAGCGACGGGTGCCTCGAGCTTCGCGCGCGCCCTGGTGGCGTTCGGTTTCGCCGTGCGCGCGGCCACCGCGCGGGCGGTACCTTTCGCGCTCGGCCGCGAGCCCGACGCGATCTCGGCGCACCGATTGGGATGGGTGTTCGGCGCGCTGGCGTCCGACGAGGCGTTCTTCGTTCGGTCGCTCGGCGTCGGCGTCCGGCGCGCGGCAGCGCAGGCCCGCCTTCTGGCGCGAACCGCCCTTCTCGAAACGCGCCTGACCGCCGCTCGGGTCCTCCTGGGCGACGACGCGCGCTTCGCGGCGCGGGACCTCTTCGAAGAGGTGGTACCACGCGTCTTCGGTTCGCCTCTGGCGCCCTCGCTGCGCGGGGCGTGGCCGACCTGCCGCGAAGACGAGCCATCGCGTTTTCTCGCGCTCCTCGAGACCCCCCGGCTGCGAGGGGCGCTGCGCGATCACTTCGACGTCGACTGGTTCGTCAACCCGCGCGCCTGGGCCCACCTTCGCGCGCAAGGACCGGTTGCCGCCGGCGAACGGATCCCGGACGCAGACATCGGCGCCGCGGTAGTGGACGTGGCCCGCGCCTTCGAGGCTGCGCTCGCATGACGCGGGCGGTCGTCGTCGTCGCGACCGCGCTCGCGTCGGCGGGCGTCGCGCACGCCAAGTCCGCGGCGTCCCGCACCCCGGCGCCGGCGACGCACGTGACCCCGGCGCAGCCGCCTCGTACGTGGATTCGCCCCGCGCCCCCGCTGCCGATGCAGCCCGAGGTGGCGCGCGTGCGGCTCGAGGTCGCGCGCGATCGGGTGGTGGTGATCCAGGACGTGTGCTTGCCGAGGGGAGACTGGGAGACGGGCAGCCTCGACCTCTACGTGGCGTTCGGGGCGCCGGGGACCCCGATCGCGCTGGATGCCCGGCTGGTGGCGACGACTCGTGGAGCCGGCGAAGCGCGCGCGGAAGAGCCAGCCGACGATGTCGCCCTGGACACCGCCCCCCGACGCAGCGCGGGCTCCCAGCCGCTCCTCGGCAAGCCCCAAATGGCGGGCGTGGTCGTGCACGTCCGGGAGTCGCAGCTGCGCCGCGCGTTCGCGTCGGGCGACGCGGCGACCGTCCGGATCCGGAGCCTCCTGGCGCCGCCGGCCGCCGACGCGCAGGGCGCTCGCGACGTCGTGGTGCGGCTCGGCTCCGCCGGAGGCGTCCCGCTCACGCTCGGGCGGGTCCAGTTGGTGTCGCTCGAGCCGGCGCCATGGGTGAGTCGGGCGGAGGCGCACCTCTGCGGGCCGGAGGCGGATCCCTGGCCGCTGTCCATCGCCGTGTCGCCGACCCCCGAAGGCGGCGCTCCCAGGGCCCCGACGATCGCGCCGGAGCTGGCGGTGCGACACGCGAGCGACGACTTGTGCGTGCGGTGGTGGGCGACGCCCTGACTGCGGCGGCGAGCGCCCGTCACGCGAGGGCGAAGAAGCTCGCCAAGCTCCTCGGGTGAGAGGGCGACTTCAATCGACCGACAATTTGACCATTGCTCCGATCGGGTCACGCTCGTACTGCTGCGCTGGATGAAGCCAGCATTCTCGAACGTCGGATCGATCGCCGCGATTCTCGTGCTGACGGCCTGCGGCTCCGGCAACGGCCCTTCGATCGGCCAGGGGACGCCGGCCCCCCAACCGGTGAATACAACGGCGAGCCCGCTCGTCGGGGGGTCACCGGTCGCCAGCGTCAACGTCACCTACAACCATGCGCCGTTCTTCTCGGTCTCGCAGTCCGAGACGGCCGCCGTGACGCTCGACTCCCCTCCGGGGACGACCCTCGGTCACGCCGTCGCCTACAACTCTTTCGAGAATGGCTTTAATTGCACCGGCGATTCGATGTCGGCGATGTCGTACGCCATCAACTCGTCCCCCTTTCTTGCGGGCGCGACGTTCGTTCCCATCCAGCTCAACCCGCCGAACGGCGCGGCCGAGCTGCTCGGGGACCCCGCAATCGGTGTGCAGGACGCCGGGAGCTCCTGGACGGTGTTCGTCTCGAGCCTGGCGGTGTCGTCGTCCACCTGGAGCGGCTTCAGCGACGCCGACGGGTGCCTGAAGAGCGGGTTCAGCCCCCCGTCGCCCGACCAGATCTGCGTGAACGCCGTGTCGATCAACAAGAGCACGGGAGCGTGGACGAACGTCCCGTCGAAGACCTGGTGCGCCGGCAGCGGGGGCGCCGCGTACGACGGCACCGCGCTCTTCACGACGCCCACGACGCACCACGTCTTCGCCGCCTCGATGAACGACCAGTCCGAGGTGGACGTGTTCGAGGACGGAGCTCAGCTGGCCAATCCGTTCCCGAACATGATCATGGTGGGTCACGTCATCTTCGCCAACAGCCAGCCCGTCGTCAACGCGATCAGCGAAGTGCCCACGCTCGTGGCCGTCGACAACGCCGAGAACCTCTGGGGCGCGATGTTCAATCTCTCGACCCACGCGTGGACGACGCAGAAGCTCCAGGCGACCTCCGGGTATCAGTGGGGTCCGCCGGGCGACGTGAAGATCCGTGGCTTCAACCTCCAGCTCCGGCAGGTGGGGTTGACAGCGGTCCAGTACACGAAGAACGCGCTGAACACGTTCATGGTCTTCTACACGGAGCACGACCCTATGAGCGGCTTCGCGCGCGTCCAGGGCGTGCTCTGCGACTCGGTCTTCACGAACAGCTTCGGCGGCTGCGGCGCGCCCGCCGCGTTCATCACCCCGAATGACTCGAACGCCTACCTGCCCGCCGCAACCGTGAACTTCGGGACGGGGGCGGCGACGAGCATTCCGTCGATCTGGCTCTCGTACTGGTCCGACTCCACCCAGGGCCCGCTCCAGATGAACATGACGCAGGTGCAGATCGGGGTGGGCTTCAAGAACTGGCAGAACACGGGCGTCGTCGAGAGTCCATGTTGGCAGACCGTCACGGAGGAAAACGGGATCACCGACGCGTACTGGGGCGACTACGACGGGATGACCGTCGCGAACTACGCGAGCCTCGCGCCGTCGCTGCTCCGCTATCTCACGGACTCGACGAACGGCACCTGCATGGGACCGTCGAG
>DATGJA010000034.1:0-16138 GCA_035295445.1 Polyangiaceae bacterium
CGGCAGCAGCGGCCCCCCCGCGTGCATGTCGGTCGACGGCGGTCTGCAGTGCTCGGACCCCGGTATGGTCTCGTGCGGCGAAACGTCGTGCAGCACGAGCTCGTCGTACTGCTGCCAAACGAACGGCGACGCGGGGAAGACGGCGACTTGCAACGCCTACAACGGCGCGACCTGCACGGGCACGTCGATGAAATGCAACGAGTCGGCCGACTGCGCGACCGGCGATGGCGGCGCGCCGCTCGTGTGCTGCATGACCGTCGTCGGGGTCGGCGTCGCCGGTCCGACGTCGTGCCAGACGTCCTGCGGCATGGGCACCATCCAGGTTTGCCGTGCCGACAGCGAGTGCGGCGCGAACAGCGACGCGGGGGACCTCAAGAAGTGCGTCCTGCAGACGTGCACCGCGCCCGCGATGATGGGGGGGGCGGGCGGGCCCGGGTTCCCCGGCGCGGGAGGCGCCGGATTCCCGGGCGCCGGCGGCCCGGGAGCCCCGGGCGCCGCGGGGGGTGCGGGTACGGCCGGAGGAGCCGGTGGAACCATGGGAGGCGGCGGCCCGTCGATCACGATCCAGGCGTGCGCCGTGGCGTCGACCATGGCGAACCCGAACAACAACGGCGCGCTCCAGTACTGCACGGCCGCGGGGGCGGCGACGACGACCGGCGACGGCGGCAAGTAGCAGCGGGCGCGTTCGCGTCCATTGGTCTACGCTGGGCCCCCATGGCCCTCGTGGAGGATCGAGCGTCGTTCACGCGCATGGACGCGAGCTCGCGCGACGACTGGCTGAAGATCGGGCGGGCGACGCTCGGCCTTCAGCCGTCGGTCGCGCAGCGCGTCCTCGCCATGCTGCGGGGGCTCGAGGGGCTCTACGCCGGCTTCGGCGTCAGTCAGCTGCATCACGCCCTCCAGACGGCGACGATGGCGAAGCGCGCCGACGCTTCGGACGAGATGGTCCTTGTCGCGCTCTGCCACGACATCGGCAAGTACGTTTCCATCCCGAATCACCCGGCGATCGCCGCGGAGATTCTCCGCCCGTACGTGTCCGACGAGGCGTACCAGGTCGTCCTCACGCACCAGGACTTCCAGGGCCGTCACTACTACGAGCACTTCGGCAAGAGCGGAGCCCTTCGCGAGAAGCACCGCGGGGCTGCGTGGTATTCGCTCGCCGAGCGTTTCACGGACGAGTGGGACCAGGCGGCGTTCGACCCCGCGTACCCCGTTCTTCCCCTGGAAGAGTTCGAGCCTCTCGTCATCGCCGCGTTCGCCAGGTACCCCGCGGGCTACTGAGCCGCCTGCCTCGCGTCGCTCCTCAGGTTGTACTCTTAGGGAGTGCACGAGGAAGCAAGGAGGCCTGCCATGCGCCCGAAATCACTGACTGCTGCATTCGCCTTGGCTGTCTCGGCGGTCGGGTGCGCGGGCGCGGCGGCGCAGCCGGTAGGCGGCGGGCCCCCGCCGGACCCGTCCTCGGACGCTTCGACGGGGTCGAGCGGAGGGGGCGGCTTCTCGTCGGGAAGCGACGGGACCAGCGGGTCGAGCGGCTCGCTGCAGCCGTCGAGCGGCTCCGGGACGTCGAGCGGCACGCTCCCCGTCATCGACGCGGCCATACCCGGCGCGCCGCCGGCAGGGTCTTCGGGGGGCTGCTCGGTGGTGCACGCCGGGCGCGAGAGGCCGGCTCTCGACGTGGCGCTCGCCCTCCTCGGCGCCGTCGCGCTCGCCCGTCGCAAGCGGGGCGCTACCAGGGCTGCTGACGCCCGATGAAGTCGTAGGGGTACTCCCAACTCGGCTTGGACGATTCGTCGAGCTCCTTGACGTCGTCCGCCGAGAGCTTCGTCTCGAGCGCGCGCAGGTTGTCTTCGAGCTGGGCGACGCTGCGCGCGCCGACGAGGACCGTGGATGTCTCGGGCTTGGCGAGGAGCCAGGCGAGGGCGACGGCCGCCGTCGTCGTCTCACGACGCAGAGCCACCCGCTCGAGCACGTCGAGCAAGGCCCACATCCGGTCGGTGTCGAACGCCTTGTAGCTGTCTTGCCAGGACTCGAGGCGCGACCCGGGCGGGGGCGGCTGGTTGCGCCGGTACTTTCCGCTCAAGAACCCCCTGGCCAGTGGCGACCAGACGAGCGTTCCCAGACCGAAGGCCCGGCACGCGGGGAGGATTTCACGCTCGGCCGACCGCACGGCGAGCGACCACTGCAGCTGGACCGACTCGTACCGGTGGGTCCGCAGGCGATCGGCCGACCAGAGCGACTCGACCAACCGGTAGCCCGTGTAGTTCGAGCAACCGAAGTACCGGACCTTGCCGCTGGTCACCAGGTCGTCGAGCGCGCGCAGCGTCTCGTCGATGGCGACCGAGGTGTCCTGCATGTGCACCTGATAGAGGTCGATGAAGTCCGTATCGAGGCGCCGGAGCGACGCTTCGCACGCGGCGAGAATCGCCTTGCGCGACAGGCCCCAGTCGTGCGGGCCGGGCTTGCCGACGACCCCAAACCCCACGGGAAATCGGCACTTGGTGGCGAGGAGGGTGCGATCGCGCTTTCCCTTGAGCCACTGGCCGGTGAGCGCCTCGCTGCGTCCCTCGCTGTACACGTTGGCCGTGTCCACCAGGTTGATGCCTGCGTCCACGGCGCGGTCGAAGACGCGTCGCGCCTCGTCGTCGCTCGACGTGACGCCCTTCATGAACGTCTGCGATTCGCCGAACGTCATGGCCCCGAGCGACAGCGCGCTCACCTTCAGTCCGGACCGCCCCAGTTGCCTGAGTTCCATGAGCCTCCCTCCTTGCTCGTTCGTGTCATGGGCCGATGCCGAGAGGATGCCCGACGTTGCGGCGCACGGCGATCCATCCCACTCTCACGCGTCGCGAATGCGCAAGGTCCGCGCCCTCCGGTACGTGTCGCCCTTCCGCTGGGGCAGCTCGGTCCCCGCCCTGGTCGAAGCCGACGACCTCGGCCTTTACGTGGTCAAGCTCCGAAGAGCGGGGCAGGGGCCCAAGGCGCTCGTCGCCGAGCTGCTGGCGGGCGAGATCGCTCGGGCCGCCGGCGCGTCCGTCCCCGAGATCGTGCTTGTCGACCTGGACGCGGCGCTCGCGCGGCAGGAGCGCGACCCGGAGATCGCCGAGCCGCTCGCCGCGAGCGCGGGCGTCAACCTCGGCCTCGACTACCTTCCGGGGAGCGTCGCGTTCGATCCGACGGCCGGCCCCGCGCCGGACGCGGCGACCGCGTCGCGCGTGGTGCTGCTCGACGCGTTCCTTACCAACGTGGATCGCACCCGGCGAAACCCGAACCTGCTCGTTTGGCACGGCCGGCTGTGGCTCATCGATCATGGCGCGGCGCTCTACTTCCAGCACGGATGGGGGCCCAGCGATCCGCTGCGAGGGGCGAGCGATCCGTTCGAGCCGATCCGGGAGCACGTGCTTCTGCCGTGGGCGTCCGCGCTCGCGAGCACGGGTGCGGACCTCGCGTCCGTGCTGAACGAGCGCCTGTTCGCGCGCGTCGTGGACCTCATCCCGGGGTCGTGGCTGGCCGACGATCCCTTCCCCGACGAGGCAGTCCACCGCCGCGCTTATGAAGCGTGGCTCCACGAGAGGATGCGCGCGCTGCCGGCCCTCGTCGACCACGCGATCCGTGCACGTGCTCTGGTCGCGTGATGCGTCGCGTGAAGCGTCGCGTCTGCCCGCCTCGGTCCGCTACGGAGCCGCCAGGCGAAGCGGGTAAATGTAGACGCCGCCCGAGTCCATGAGAGCATTGTGCCGGTCGGGTGGGCCGATCCCGCCCTGCCGGCCGTCCTCGAGCGGCGCGCCGACGGCGAAGTAGTCGTCCGCCAACGCGACCCAGTTGCCGAACGCGTCGCACGGGTCGGGGTTGGGAGCCTTGACGCGGCACCCCGGCCTCTGCAAGCCGCCGCCGGTCAGCCGGTACGCGTAGACGCTGCCGCTCGAGTCGAAGAACGGACCGCCCGGCACGTCCGGCGCAAACCCCGCTGCGGAGCCCCGCGAGACCGGCGCGCCGACGACCAGCGCGTCGGCGGTCATCGCGAGACTCAGCCCGAAGAACATCGTGGCGCTGTCTCCACTCTCGTCGAGGCACGTCTCGGGTTGCCAGGTGCCGGAGGCGAACGAGAAGGGGTGCACGGAGCCGCCGAGCATCCCGCCGTGGTCGGGGCAAACGAGGCCGGGGGCGCTGACCACGAGCCGCTCACCGGCGATTGCGGTCGCTGCGCCGAAGTATGCGGTCGGTCCGACGTCCGGGGCAACCAGGGTCACCCCAGCCGGGTCGAGCTGGACGCCGTTGCGCCGAAAGACGTGAGCGCTGCCGAAGAACGTGCCGCCGTCTCCGGTGCTTTGCTCGCCGGGCGCGCCGACGACGAGCCAATCGTTCGATATGGCGACGCTCGTCCCGAACCACCCCCATTCGTGCGACGTGGGCGATTCCAGCCGCTGAACGAACGACGTGCCCGAGTCCGTCAGCTCGTAGACGTAAACCGCGCCGCCGTTCGGCCGTCCGCCGCCGTTCTCGGTCGGCGCCCCGACGACCAACGTGTCTCCGGACAGGGCCACGGCGACCCCGAAGAGGTCCTTTTCGCCGGGCTGTGGCTGCGAGGAGCGAAGGGGCGTGCCCTGCTCCGACCAGGGACCGTTCGATGCCACACGCCGGAACAGTCGGACCGAACCTTGATAGGGGCCGTCGGTGGAGTCCCCTCCCGCGCCGACGACCACCCAGTCGTCGGAGGCCGCCAGGCCGTACGTGGTGAAGTTTCCCAAGGTGGCCAACCCGGACTGGAAGCTGTCTTTCGGTACCAGCGGGTAGATGTCCGCGCCGCCCGTCACGGTGAGCTTCTCTTCCGACCAGGCGTTCGCGCGCTCGAAGACACGCGTCGCGCCCGCGCCGAGGACGTTCATGTTCGCTCCGGGATCGATGCAGCTCGCGTCGGCATCGAGGGACTCGGCGTGGGGCGTCGCGTCGCGCTCCAGAGGCGCGGACACGATGAGCCGATGATCGTTGACCGCGACCTTCATCCCGAACCAGGCGGAGGTCCGCGGCTCGGCCGCCTTGAGATAGAGGGGGTCGCCGACGAAACCGCACTCCGTCGGGGGAGGTGGAACCTCCCGTGGTGGCTCGCCGAGCGAGGGCGCAAGCGGCGAGGCGGCGGTGGGGACGCCGGCGTCGCGAGCTTCGAAGGTGGCGTCGTCCGAACGGAGAAGCTGGCTGCAGCCGGCCCCCGCCAGGACGGCCGATTTCAAGAAAATGGCGGCGATGACGACGTCCTTGACGCGAGACGGCATGGCGATGCGGAGCCTCAATAGACGCCGCTGGCCGCGATGAACGCGACCGGTCCCTGCCGGCCCGGCGACGCCGCAGGCTGGAACATGATGCGCAGCGCAATCCCCGCAACCGCGAGCGTCCCGCCCGAGATCAGAAGGGCATCGGTGACGTGACCGAGCTGGACGGCCCGATCGCGCGTGGGGACGAGGGCCGGATCGCAGCGCTGATACCCCGGGCATGCGGCGCCGAAGGCGTCGTCCGCCTGCTTGGCCAGGAACCCGGTCACGACCGCCCCGGCGAGGAGCGCCCCAGCGGCTCCAAGCGTCAGCCAAGGCGCGACGGCCCGGAGCTTCGACCCCTCCGCCGGCGGCGTCCCTCGTGCGCCGGTGTCGGGCGGCGTAGCGATGATGCGCTGTCTCGACACCTCCTGCGCGACGACTGCCGCCAGGGTGGCGGCGTAGTCCCGGTAGCGGATGTCGGAGGCCCCGGCCGGCTCCGTGAGGAGAAGCTGGAGGACTTCGGCGCTCTCGCGCAGACGGCCCTGCTTGTAGAGGACGAACGCGAGGTCATAGCTCGCGCTCGGTCGCGGCGAGAGCGCGAGAGACCGCCGGAAGCTCGCCTCGGCGTCGACCCATTGTGCACCGCGCAGCAGGTCCAGCCCCTGGACGAAGGCCGCCCGAGCCTGGTCGTCGATCGAGGGCGCCCGATCTTGCGCCGAAGCCCCGCAAGCGCCGAGAACGAGGGCGGCGCAAAGCGCTGCGCGAAAGACGGTTACCATCGGACGATCACCGGGAGGCCCGTGCCCGGTTCACGTTCCACGCCTTCGGGCGGTGAGGTCGCCGCCAAGCGCCGTTCCGGTCCGGCGGGAACCTCCGTGGGTTGAGGCGACTCGCCGGGTGACCGGACGCGCCGCCCGGCGTTGTGCCGATCGGCCGGAGGCGTGCTTGATCGGGAAGCCGCGCCGGAGGCCACGGCGAGCACGCGAGCGAGCGGGTTCGTCCCCTGCGCGGCCGAGGCAAAGGTGGAGACGGCATCGGGTCGATTGGGCGGAGGGGATTCGAGCGCGGAGGGGACGGGCGGCGCGCTCGCTCGCGTCGACGGCGCCGTCGACGAGCCTACGCGCTGTCGGTCGGATCGGCTCGCGAGGAGCAGGACACCGGCGCTCAGGAACCCGACGAGCCCCGCGGCGCGCGAGAACCCGTGCCTCCGCCACGGCGAGGGCGAAGGCGAGGGCCATCCGGGCGCGGGAGCCTCGAACGTCGGCATCGCCTCCGCGGTCGCGTCGGCGTTCGGGCTCGACACGACGAGGGCGAGCTCTCTTGCGAAGGCCGCCATGCTCGCGTAGCGCCGGTGGGGGTCGCGCGCGAGCGCCCGGTCGATCGTCGCGCACACGGCCCTCCCGACGCCCTCTGCCGAAACCGGCGAGACCGGCTCTCGCAGGAGCTTTCCGAGGGCCTCGGGGACCGAGTCGCCGGCGTGGGGTGGTCGTCCCATGAGGCAGCGATAGAGCACGGCGCCCACCCCCCACACATCGGTGAAGGGACCGCACTCGCCGTGCAAGAGCTGCTCGGGCGCCATGTAGCCGGGCGTGCCGACGACCACGCCCGTGTCCGTTTCGAAGTCGTCGCGCGCGCTCTTGGCGATTCCGAAGTCGACCAGCTTGGGCACCGTCGCGGCCCGCACCGGCGCATCCCCCCGTCGGTCGCGACACAGGAAGATGTTGCCCGGCTTGACGTCTCGATGAACGATTCCCTTTCCATGGGCCGCGGCGAGCGCGTCCGCGATCGGAAGCAAGATCGCGACGGCCTCCGCGAACGGCAAGGTGCCTCTCGCTTCGAGCTCCTTCGCCAGGGAATGCCCCTCGAGGAGCTCCATCACGAGGTACGGTGTCGAAGCCGAATCCTCGCCGAGATCGAGGACAGTCGCGACGTTGGGGTGGCGGAGCTCGGAGGCGATCCGCGTCTCGCGAAGAAAGCGTTCGACGCGGCCACGCTCGAGGGAATACGGGGGCTTTAGCATCTTGACCGCGACGCGCTCGCCCGTAACTTCGTCGCGGGCCTCGAAGAGCACGCCCATACCCCCCGTCGAAAGGATGGCGTCGAGCCGATAGCGACCGGCCACGCGAAGCCCCAGCTGCTCTTCCGGCGTCAGGATGGGCATGGCGAGTCCTCCCCCGACCGCAGCCGGCGCTTCATGCGCCGGGCTCCATATCGTCGTCGGCCGGCACCGCACTGAAGGCGCCGAGAGCGCGCATCTTCCGAAAGAGCGTCCGGAGCGGAATCCGGAGGAGCTTGGCCGCCGCCAATCGGCTTCCGCCGCCGCGTCGGAGGGCCTCTTCGATGAGGGAGCGCTCGTAGCGCTGGAGCTGGCTGCGCAGGGCGAGATCGACGAACGGCGGAGAGGGCACCAGCGTCGAGGGTGTGCCGCCGTCGACCGACAAGTAGTCTCGAAAGTCCTCGGCGCCGATCGCGTCGTGCCTTGCCAGGAGCGCCGCGCGCTCGACGGCATAGCGGAGTTGCCGCACGTTGCCCGGCCAAGGGCACCGCCGAAGGCCCTCGACGGCCTCGGGCGTGAGCTCGCGAAGGGGCACCCGCCACTCCGCGCTCGCCTGAGTCAGGAACTGACGCGCGAGCGGCTCGATTTCGTCTTGCCGCTCGCGGAGCGGCGGGACCTCCAGCGCGACGCCGTTCAGCCGATAGTAGAGGTCGCGCCGGAAGGTGCCTTCCTCGACCATGGTCGAGAGATCGCAGTGTGTGGCCGACACGATCCGAACGTCGACGGGAACCTCCACCGACGACCCGACCCGCGTGATCCGTCGCGTCTCGATCGCGCGTAGCAGGGCCACCTGCGCGCCCGATCCGAGGTCGCCGATCTCGTCGAGGAAGAGTACACCACCGTGAGCTCGCTCGAAGACGCCGATACCCTTCGCGTGCGCACCCGTGAAGGCACCCCGCTCGTGACCGAAGAGGGTGCTCTCCAAGAGCGCCGCCGGAATGGCGGCGCAATTGATCGCGACCCAGGGCCGATCCCGACGTGGTGATTCGCGGTGGATGGCGCGGGCGACGAGCTCCTTGCCGACGCCCGTCTCGCCGAGGACCAGCACGGGGACGTCCGCGGCCGCCGCTCGGGCCGCGTCCACGTAGAGCCGCTTCATCCGGACGTTGCTCAGGACGACGCCGTCCGCCGCCACCGCGCCCTCGACCGGCGACGGCCGCGGGCGCGTCCCCGCCAACACGACCCGTACGCGACCCACGATCACCGCATCGCCGACGTCGAGCCGCTCGCGGCGAACCCGCTCGCCTCGAAAAAAGACGCCGTTGCGGGAATCCAGGTCCTCCACCCAGATCTCGTCCTTCTGGCGGACGAAGCGCGCGTGCTGGCGCGAGACGGAGGGATCGTTCACCACGATCTCTGATGGCCGCTCGCGCCCGATGACCAGCGACGTATCGACGTCCAGGGATCGAAATTGCGCCTCGTCGTCGCAAAACATCAACAAGCCAAAACGGCCGGCGCCTGGGTCGACCCCCCGCCCCTCCACCGGGAAGAGATCTTGGGGCCCCGTCAGCGTGATCTTCCGGTTGGTGGTGGAACGCTCGTCGTTCATGCGTCGTCGGGCTCGATGCCCACGGGCGACGCGATGCTACGACAAGACGCGCGAGACAGTCAGCAGCTGGACGCGGCGAACGACCGACGCCGATGCGCTCGCCTGCCGCGCACAGGGGCCGGGGCGACGCAGACCTCGGCATCCGCCAGCGCGGACGCAGGAATCCGTGGGGCTCGTGGGTCTAGGCGAGGACCCGCCCGAGAAAGGCAGCCGCGCCCTGTATCACCGGCTCCGGGATGCCGTGCCCCCCTGCGAACTCGACCCAATCGACCGGCAGACCGGCGGCGACGAGGGTGTCGCGAAGCTTCTCCGAGACGTCGAACGGCAGGATCGGGTCCTCGCGGCCGTGGCTCATGAAGACGGGGAGGCCGCGACGTGCCTCGAGGCGGGGGGCCCACTCATGGGCCGCGACGTGCGTGCCGGACATCAGCAACAGGCCCGCGAGGGGGAGCGACGAGTGGAGCGCGACGTCGAGCGCGACCATCGCGCCCTGCGAGAAGCCGCCGAGCACCACCTTCGGCGGCCGCGGCGACAGCGACGTCTCGACGAACGTGAGGACCGCGTCGGCCTTCTCGCGCGCGGCCCCGAGCCCGTCGGGGACCTCCGCCGTGTTCCGCTCGCCGCTCGCCCGGCGGCGAATACGATCGTCGATGTCGATCCACCACCACGCGCGTCCGCCCATGTACTCGCGACCGAGCGCGATCGGCGCGGCGGGAAATAGAAACCGCGTACCCCGCGGCGCCCGAAGGACGCGCCAGAGCGGAACCAGGTCGTCGCCGGACGCGCCGAAGCCGTGCATCAGGATGACCGCCGGCCCGGGCCCCCCGCCGTCCCCGTCGTCGCCTCCGGCGAGCCGGACATCGAGGTCGGCGACCTTCGTGAGCTTCATAAATAGCGCTTCGTAGCAGACGAACGTCGGTCCGACTGCACAAATACGGTGCGGCGCGCAGACCGCCATCATCGCGCACGATCGCATCGGTCGCTGGCATCGGACGTGGCAATTCCTGAGCCTTCGGGCTCGAGGTCTGGCACCTTTCCTCCCGTGCAGAAGGCCAGAGATCTCCTCGGCGCGGTCGCGATCGCATGGCCGCTCGCCGTGGCGGCGTGCGGCTCGGCGAGCGACGACACCACCAACGGCGTCGGGTCGAGCGGATCCGAGGACGGCGGCAGCCATTCGTCTGGTTCGGACTCCGCTTCTGGATCGAGCTCCGGACGGTCCTCCGGGTCGGGCGGGATGCCCGGGGTTGCGCCCGGCTCGGGCGAGGACGGCGGGCCCGCGGGGGACGCATCCGAACTCGCTCCGAGCGCGGAGTCGTCGGCAGGCGGCTCCGAGGGCGGCGGCGGCGTGAGCGACGCCCCGGCACGGCTCGACGGCGGCGACGCGGCCACCGCCGGCGACGCGGCGACGGGCGAGGGGGGCACGTCGGCATGCGCGGGCGGGCACGCGCTCGAGCCGGCCGACGCGAGCGGAAACGGAGCGACGCCGGTCAGCGGCTACGGGACAGTCGAGTTCTCCGCCTCGACGAAGACGCAGATCCTGGAGCTGCAGACGACCCTCACGGTCCCGCCGAAGCCCAACCCGTCCGGAACGCTCTTTCTGTGGCCGGGCTTGCAGCCGCTGCCGGGGGGTCAGAACTATAACCCGATCGGCAACGGCGTCCTGCAGCCCGTGCTCACGTGGGGCGGCACCTGCGCGCCGACGGCTCCGAACGACTACTCGAGCTGGTGGATCTCGGCGCAGTATGTCAACACGTACGGGTCCGCTTCCGGGTACACCGGATGCCAGGGAGGCACCGGCATCGACGTGAACGTCGGCGACCCGCTCGACATCGTCATGTCCCTCAAGGGAACCGTGTGGAGTCAGGTCATCGTCGACCGGACGAGCGGGAAGACGGCCACCTTCGACATCGACATGAAGGGCCAGGCCCAGGACTGGGCGATCTTCAGCATCGAGGAGCCGACGTCGACCCGGCCCGTCTCGGACGTCGTGTTCACCTCGACCACGATCACCTTCGCGTCCGCCGACCCGACCGCGTGCCAGCCGAGCGTTCGCGGCCAGACCGACTACTTCTCGACCCCGATGGCGTCGAGCGACGGAACGAAGTGCTGCGTGTCGAGGATCATCCTGAGGGCCCAGGGCGTCGCCGCCACGACCCCGGACGGTCCGTAGACTCCACGTCGATGGCCGGCGCTCGGTTTCACATCGTCAACGTCTTCGTCGAGGCCGGGCCGCTGAGCGGCAACGCGCTCGCCGTCTTCGAGGACGGTCGGGGGCTCTCGGGCGAGCGAATGCAAGCCATCGCCGTCCAGTTCAACCTCTCGGAGACGACCTTCGTCCTGCCCTCGACCGTCGCGACCGCGCGCGTCCGCATCTTCACGCCGGCGCTCGAACTGCCGTTCGCCGGCCATCCCACGCTGGGCACGGCGCACGTCGTGGCGGGACTGCGCGACCCGAGCGCCGGCGTCACGCTCGAGATGGGCGCCGGCATCATTCCGGTCGAGCGTGAGGGCGACGTCTGGACGTTGAAATCAAACCCACCCCGATGGCGACAGGCCGCGGCTTCGCAAGAGCTGGCCGCCATGCTCGGAATCGCGGCGGAGGCCGTTCGCGGGCCCGCCCTGTGGGTCGACACGGGGACCGAGCAGCTCATCGTCCCGCTCGCGTCCGTCGAGGCAGTCGACGCGTGCCGGCCGGACCCGGTTCTCCTCGCGCGGCACGGGTCGAACGAAAGGCGCGACGGCCACGTGTACGTGTGGGCTCCTCGGTCCGACGGCACGCTCGCGGCGCGGTTCTTCTTCCTCAAGCGAGGCGCTCTCGTCGAAGACCCAGGGACGGGATCCGCGTGCGCCAACCTCGGGGGCTGGCACCTCGCCACGGGCGGCGCGCTCCCGGTCGACTGGGCGATACGCCAGGGCGAAGCCACGGGTCGCCCCTGCCGGCTGCGCCTGCGCGTCGACGCAGCGCGAAACATTCGGGTCTCCGGGCGAGTCGTGCAGGTCGGAAGTGGCGAGCTGACGGTCCCGTTCGAGGTATGACGGGCAAAGTCCGACTTGCCCAGGTAACGCCCATGCAATGACCATTGCGGGGTCATGGTGCGGCAGTCGTACAAACTCGGCACCGTTCAAGGGAGCATCATGGTCCATTCGTTCGCCACTTCGCGCGTCGTACGTTTCGGCGTGCTCGTCGCGCTCGTCGCCGCCGCAGCATCGGCGGCTTTCGCCTGCGGCCATAGCAACAAAGGTAGCTCGAACGCGTCGTCAGGGCAGGACGGCGCGAGCTCGAACGCGACGTGCTTGATGCCGTCGGTCGCCCAGCCAGACTGCACGCCGGCGTCCACGGACTGGCCCATGTTCGGCCAGAACGTCTGCAACACCGCGCAGGCCCCGGGCTGCGCGCTCACGCGGGACAGCGTCAGCAAGCTCGCCGTCAAGTGGCAGTACGGCAAGACCAAGGTCCCGCAGGGTGTGACGGCAGGGGACGTCTCCGCGACGCCCGCGGTGGTGGGCGGCAAGCTGTATTTCCCGGACTGGGGCGGCAACATCACCTGCCTCGACGCGGCGACAGGAAACCCGGTGTGGTCGAAGAGCGTGGCCGACCTGCTCACCGCGGGCGGCAAGCCCGGGGCGCTCGGCGGCTGGGCCTCGCGCGATACGCCCCTCGTCACGGGCGGTCTCGTCATCTTCGGAACGGTACGCGACCCGCCGGAGGTCATCTTGAATCCGGGGCCCGGGTCGTACCTCGTCGCTATCGACCAGAATACGGCCGCGGTGAAGTGGATCACGCTGCTCGACAACCACCTCGCGTCGGTGGTGAGCGGGTCGCCCGTCCTCGACGGAACGACGATGTACGTCGGCGTGTCGTCGCAGGAAGAGTACGGCGGCCTCGCGAAGGCGTTCGGCATCAACTACACGTGCTGCTCGTTCCGGGGGAGCGTCGTCGCGGTCGACGTCACGACCGGGAACCTCATCTGGCGGCAGCACACGATCACCGACGACCTCTACTACTGGGACGGCGGGATGCCCGAGGCCGCGGCGGACGCAGCGCCGCCACCGACGCCTGGCTACGCGGGGGTCGCCGTCTGGAGCAGCACGCCGGTCATCGACCGGAAGCGCCACCAGCTCATCGTGACGACCGGCGACAACTACAGTCAGCCCGCGGGGACCGTCGGCGTGGTGCAAGGCAACTGGGTCGACGCGGTCGTGGCTCTCGACCTGATGACCGGCAACGTCAACTGGGCGACGCAGCTGCCCAACGGCGGCAAGGCGATGTCCGACGACTTCGCCACCGGCGTCAGCAACGGACCCGACTCGGACTTCGGCGCCGGAGCGAACCTGTTCACGGCGATGATCGGCGGCGCGCCGAAGGACCTCGTGGGCGCCGGTCAGAAGAGCGGATACTACTTTGCCCTCGACGCCGAGAAGGGCAACGTCATCTGGCAACAGAACGTCGGCCCCGGGGGCGGCCTCGGCGGCATCCACTGGGGGACGGCCACCGACGGAATCCACATCTACGTCGGCAACAACAACGGGAAGGGCGCGTCGGTGCCGCTTCTCGGGAGCGGTCCCGGCGCGGGCACGATGATGACGACCGGCACGTGGGCGGCGCTCGACCCCGCGAGCGGCAACGTCATCTGGCAGATCGCCGACCCGGCACTCTCGACGCCGCTCTCGGGCGGCAGCGTCAACGGGCCCGTGGCCGTCGTCAACGGGATCATGTTCGGCGGCTCGATGGACATGAACGGCACGATGTTCGCTCTCAACACGGACACGGGCGACGTCCTCTGGCAGTTCCAGAGCGGCGGCACCGTGTACGGGGGCCCCGCCATCGTCGATGGCGTCGTCTACTGGGGCACCGGGTATCCGGAAAAGGCCTCCACCGGACAGGTGGTCGCGAAGCGCCCGCTCGGCTTCGGGATCTCGAGCACGCAGGCGCAGCTGTACGCGTTCGCGATCCCGTAGCGGGTGTTCATAAAGCCGCTGCGCGCTGGCTTTCTCGGCACCCGCTTTGCCCCGTCTACTCAGTTGTTCTGAGCTCCCTGCTCAATCCACGTTTTGATTTGGTTGATGCCGCCGTCGTCGAGCGGAGGGCCACCGCCGCCGGGCATCGGATCGCCGCAGAGATCCGAGGGACGAGGCACCTCGATCTTTCGATAGAGCAAACTCGCGTCCGGATCGCCGGGAACGACCAGCACGGCGCCCGAGTCGCCGCACTTGGTGCCGGCGGCAAGCATGTTGACGAGCGCCTGATAGCTCGAGTCCTTGTCCGAGAAGAGGGGGGTGCTCCCGGCCGCGCCAAGGTGGCAGAAGGGCTGCGCGCATGTCTTTTTGAGGATCTCCTCGTAGACGGCCGTCATCGTCGGCGCGTACGAGCGCATCGGGACGACGATCGCGCCCGTCTCCGAGCCCCCGTCGTGAGGCTCCCCGGCGTCCTTGGCGGTCTCTTTGTTGCTGCCCGAGCAGCCCGGTGTCAGTGCAAGGACCAAGGCGATGGCGGTCGCGATCCGCGCCGTAAAATCGGGTGAAGACATCGTGGGCGCCACCATAGCGTGCGCCGCGGCAACGCCCAGGGCGCGAGCCTTCACGTGCCCTCGATGAGACCCGCATTTGGGTGACTTGTCGAATCGCCCCTCCGGGACTAGCCCTGGAGTCGCCCAAGGTCATGTCGAACCGCCTCCAGCCCGCCCAGCTGAACACGCCCGCGACTCGGAAGATCCGCATGGTCGACTTCGAGACGGGCAAGAGCGCGCTGCGCCCCGAGCACCGAAGTTGGATCGACCAGACCGTCCAGCAGCTCGCGGGACAGAACGACTTCTGGGTCTACTTCTATGGTTTCGCCTCGAAGCTCGGCCAGAAGGGCAGCGGGAACAATGCGGAGGCGGCGAGCTCCTTCAACCGGCAGCTCTCTTACGACCGTGCGAACGCCGCCGCACGCTACATGGAGAAGCTCGACGCGCGCGTAAGCAGCCGCGTCAAGGAGTTCTCGGCGCGCGGGAGCGACGACTACACCGCGCCGAGCACCGACAACTCCGCCTACGAGCGCGCCGTGGAGGTCCACGTCTATCTCGTGCCGGCTCCGCCGCCCCCGCCGCCTCACGTCGATCCCGTCCCGCCGCTGCCGGGAGGGCCGAGGTACAGCTCGTGGGCCCTCGCCGCGCCCTTCAGCGTGGCCGCCACGCTCGTCCCCGGGGCGGTCGCCGCCGCCAACGTCGTCGCGTTTCGGTGCCGAGAGCGGCGTGACGAAACACGTACCTATCTCGTCCCGGGCATGGGCGCAGGCTGGTCGTACACGGGCCCCAAGCTCGGCAAGCTCCTTCAGATGGTCAAGACCATCCTCGGAAGCCCGAGCTACTCGGGGATGTCCTTCACGGACGCGACCGCCGTCACGCCGTTCAACTTCAAGGATCTCGAGGACAACGCGACGTGCCTCCTGAAGTCGGCCGGGGGCGGCGCGATCATCGGGTATCAGTACGTGAAGGTCTCGGTCTACGGCAAGCTGTGGTACCGGGAGACGAGCGGCCGGCCGTTCTTCGCGACGCGCGACTTCGTTCAGAACGTCGACTGCAGCGGCAAGGATCTCCAGCTCGGGATTGGGGGGGCCGCCGTCGGGGGCTCGCTCTTCCGCGTCGCATGACGGATCGGGCGGTCGCTGGCCTGGTGGTGGCTTGGATCGCGGGAGCGGCCTGTAGCCGCGGCGACGCGGCCCCGAAGCCGGCCGCTGGAAACGCGGTCGTCCAGAGCGCAAACTCGCCGGCCGCGGGCCCCACGCCGCCCCTCGGAGGGGCGGGACCCCGACCGACCCGTGCGATCACGCTGACCCTCGCCAAGCTTCCCGTGGAGGTCGCGCTGCCGAGCGGCTGGTCGATTCTCGAGGGCCAATCCGATCGAGAGACCGGCCTCGTCGCCCTCGGCCCGACCGCAGACGACCCGTGGGCGGTCACCGCGTTCCTCGACGCATCTCAGATCGTTCGGGTGCCTCCGTCCGCCCCTGAGGCGACCGCTGCGGCGCTCGCCCGCGACGCTTGCGCCAAGCCTGGCGACTGCACCGTCCTCGGCAGCGAGTCGATCCCCGGCGGCTACCTCGTCAGCCTGCGAACGCCGCACGCCGTCGCCGTCGAGTCGTGGCGCACCGCGCCGCTCGACCACGCGCTTCGATGCGGCTTCGAGGCGTCCGACTTCGATCCGCGCTCGGGCCGCGCGTCCACCTGGCTCTACGACCCGGATGCCGTGGCCCGCGCGCGCAGGCAGGGCGAGGAGCTTTGCCGCTCGGCGAGGCCGATCCCTTGACGT
>DATGJA010000035.1:0-8542 GCA_035295445.1 Polyangiaceae bacterium
CGCGAGGAGGGGGGTACTCGAACAGTCGCCGATGGCGTAGATCCCTTCGACGTTCGTCCTGCCGACGCTGTCGGCGGGAACGAACCCACGCTCGACCTTCACCCCCAACGGCTCGAGCCCGACGCCAGCCCCGTTCGGGCGCATGCCCACGGCCACGAGGACGACGTCGGCGACCAAAGTCTCGGTCTTGCCCGAGACGTCGACCCGCACCGCCACCGACCCGTCCGTCTGAATCTCGTGTCCGAGCGCCTTTGCGCCCTTGAAGATCTTTGCACCCCGCTTGAGATAGAGGCGCTCGACCACGGCCGTGAGATCCGGATCGACCCCCGTGAGGAGGTTGGGGAGCGCTTCCACCACCGTCAGCTCGCTGCCGAGGTGCTGGTATGCCCCCCCGAGCTCGAGGCCGATGATGCCGCCGCCGATGACGAGCAGCCGCCTGGGAATCTCGCGCAGGCTGACGGCCTCGCGCGCGCCGATGATCCGCTTGCCGTCGAACCTGAAGGCAGGGATCTCGATCGTCGATGACCCTGTAGCGATGACGATGGCCTTCGTCGCCTCGAAGGTTTCGGTGCTCCCCTCCCTCGTCTTGACCGTGACGGTCTTCGGGCCGGTGACGGCGCCCTCCCCGTAGACGAGATCGACGCCGTTGCCGCGGAACAAACCGCGCACGCCCCCGGTGAGCTTTTTGACGATGCCCTCTTTCCAGTCCTGGAGGCGGTTCGCGTCGATGCGGGGGTTGTCGGCCAGAAGGCCGATCGCCGAGCCGCTCTTCATCTTTTCGAAGCTGTGGCTGGTCGCGATGATCGCCTTGCTCGGGACACAACCCCAGTTGAGGCACACCCCGCCGACCTCTTCCTTCTCGACGCAAAGCACCTTTTGCTTCAGCTGGCCGAGACGGATCGCGCACACGTAGCCGCCGGGACCGCCGCCGATCACAATCGCGTCATAAGTCTTCTGCGCCATGCCCATGCCCTTTTCGTTCGTGCGTAGGCGTTGCGTCCATTTTTTTCAACTGCTTCGACCGTGTCAGTCGCCCGCGGGAGCGTCGGCCGGCCAAGGCGGCGCGTCGACGGCGGCGTCCTTGGGCAGCGCCGCATCCGAACCTGCGGCGTCCATCGTCGGGGGGGGAGCGGCTCCCTCGCCAGCCGCGGCGTCGGCGGCTGACCCCGAATCGCGGGCGGGCACAGAAGGCGCGGGTGGCCCGCAGAAGAACGGGGCGACCGCATCGTAGAAGTCTTGGAAGGACAGAAAGCACGCCGCAGAGGTCAGCGTGCCGCTGTCCCCCGAGCTTCCGGCGTCGACGGTGCGATATGCGTCCGCGCAGGCCGCGGCGGACGCATACGACTGACACCCCGCCTTGTCGGCTTCGCGCGCGCACGCGTCGTAGAGATCGAGGGTGCCGCCGCTCGGGACCGGGCAGTTTGCCTTGCACGCCGTGAGCTCGCATTCCTCGAGGGCTTGAAGCGACTTGGCGCAGGCGAGCGCCTGCGAATCGACCCCCGCCTCCACCGACGGATGGAGACCCATCAGCTCCAAACAACCGGCGACGTTCGGCAGCACGAACCCCCCGAAACTGATCAAAGGTCCGTACAAAGTCGCCGTCGACGGAGTCAGGAGGCACCCCGCGCAGGTCGCCGAGCTCTCTGCGAACGAGTCGCAATCGACCTGCGTCTTGTTGGGCCCCAGGCAAGCGTCATAGAACTGCACGAAGGCGTCCGTCGACGCGGACGCGACGCAGGCGCCCTGCCCCGCCGAAAGCGCGGGATGGTATGTCGCCGGTGAAAACGTGGTGACCCCGCCGGGGTGACATGAGCTCACTGGATCTCCGCTGAGCGTGTCCTCCAACGGCTGTGGGATCGAATCCGCCATGACGCCGGCGTCGGTCTCGACGGTGTTGGTCACGTCGCCGCAGCCGCCCGCCGTCGGGGCCGTGACCAGCACAGCCGCGAGCAGGCCGACCGCGCCCACCCAACGCGTCATCGTGCCAAGCCAAAATGAAGCCAAGGTCTCGCCGCGAAGTATGCCACGGAGCCCGCCAGCCCGCGACGTAGTCCCGTGCGTCGGGATTGGTTTCCTCAGGGATTCACCCGAAGGGTGAGTCTCTCAATGGCTGGCCGGAAATGAGCCAGCCCTTTCACCTGTCATCTGGTTTTTCGGCGCCCCTCCCCCGAAAAGCTTCGAGCGCGATCGATTTCCGGTCACGCTCTCAGGGCACGCAGGTCCAGCCCATGACGGTCGTGTTTCCGCAGGTCGAGTTCGTCGGGCACGACGTCGGCGCAGGCGCAGCCGGAGAGGCGTCGGCCGGCGGGGTGGACGCCGCGTCGGAGGCTCCGTCGGCTCCGGCATCCACGGTCTGCTGCGGTGCGCTCGCCTCGACCGGGGCGCCGCCACCGTCGGGATTGCTGCAGATCGCGTTGCAGGTCCCAGCGAGCCCCATCGTCTCCTTGGGGAAGCCTGCGATCGGATTGCCGCTCGGATCAGTGAGAGTCAAAGGCTCGCCGGTGTCACAGATGTAGCCCGCGGGGCACGCGGCTCCCCCGATGGTGCAGAACTGAGTGCAGTAGCCGGCCGTCGGGGAGTCGGCGCCGAAGAGGCAGTTGCAAGCGCGATTCGTCGCGTCGGTCTGCGAGCAGGCCTGGCCGAGCTTCTTGGTCGGGTTCTTCACCGAGGACACGCAAACGCCCTCGTTGGTCTGGCAGTGGCTGCCCGTCGGGCAGTCGGCATCCGCCGTGCAACCCCCCTGACAGAAGCCGACGCCCATCGTCGGCTGGCCGGACGTCGTGTCGAGCAAGACGGCCGCGAAGTTGCACACGTCCTTGCCCTGGCACCCGGTGGTGGGGCTCCCGTCGAGCGGGAACTGGCACTGCGGCAAGCAGACGCCGGTCGTGCCGGTGCTGTCCGTCGGCAGGCACACCCCCGGCGACGTGGGCATGTCCGGACCATCGCAGAAGTGGAGGTTGCCATCCTGCCCGGGGTCGCACATCGGAAGGATGCACACCGGCGTCGGAAAGACCGGCCCCAGGGTAAAGAGCATGGCGTTGCTGCAGACGTTTTGCATCGCCCCACCGTCGGGCTGGCAATCGCTCATCGTCTTGCAGGGCTGGCCCACCGTTCCGTCGAAGACTCCGGATCCGCCGTCGTCGGTGGTGGCGGCGTCGCTCATCTTGTGTGCGGGGCCGATGATGATGACGTCGGTCGCGCCGCCGTCGTTGGGGGACCCGCTGTTCGAGCTGGAACACCCCGACGCGACCGCGACCGCCAGACCGAACGCCGTAAGAACGCCCGACAACTTCGAAACGGACATGCGTGCCTCCTGATCGTCGCTCCCCGGACTCCCCCGAATCGAGCCATGCCTCATCGCCCTGTGTCGGCGGATGAGGTGCGTGAGCGGGCCCCTGCGCGCAGCCGGGCGAAACGGACCGTAGCCGTCCGGCGTCGGTTCAGTCAACCCGGCGGTCGCGGCGCCGCCTGCCTTGCGCCCCCGTCGGAAAAAGCCCCGGAGAAGGCGCGCAGAACGACCACCGCGCCGAGGAGGAGGACCTCGCTCTTGCCGAGCGACTCGGCCAGGTCGTGGAGGCGCGCCAGCTCTCTCCCCGCGTCGGCGACCCCGCGGATGGCGCCGCCCGCGTGAAGCTCCGCAATTCGCGGGGAAATACTGGCGCCCTCGAAGGCCGCCGCGGCCGCCGCCAGGGCGGTCGCGGCGACGCGAGCGTGATCGACGAGGCGGGCCGGATCGCTGCCACCAGCCTGAGACTGGCCCAGAGCACGAGCGAACCCGGCGCCCGCCTCACACCCCAGTGCCACTGCGGCACAGGTCATGGCCAGCAGGTCGAACCTCCGGAAGACGACGGTCATGGCGTCGGCGCTCGTGGGAAGCGGAACGACGGAGAAGACGACCGGCGCGGCGAGCGCGCCGAGGGCCACCAGCCCGCCCAACCACAGCGCGACGGCGAGTGAGCCGACGGCCGTGAAGACCCGCCGCAGCGGCCGCGTCACGGATCGGTCTCCCCCGCCGGCGCCGTCGAGGAAGTCGGCTCCACCGGCAAGCGCGCCAGCGCCTCCTTCACGAGCGACGCATCGACCGACGGTCCGAGGGTTTGGAGCTGGACGCGCGCTTCCTCGAGCTGCGCGCGCCCCGCCGCGACCACCGCGGCTTCCCGCGTCTCGCGCCGCCAAGAGGCGAGATCGGCGAGGATGTCGGCGCGGGCGCGGGCGTCGCCCATCCGCGCGAGCGCGGTCCGAGCATGCCAGGAGCAGCTCGATCGATCCCCCGAGCCCCACGAGAGAACGCTTCGAACCCACCGGCGCGTTCCCCAGGCACGGCGCTCCAGGTCGGGGATCGCCTCCTTCCAGTCGAGGACGCCGGACACCTCGACGCACTCCTGTTCGTCCTCGATCTCGGGCGTCGACCTTCGCTCGGCGATGACGTCGAGCACCACCGCCCGCCCGCGCGCTCGCCCGAGGCGCGTCAAGTAGAGCGCAGCGACGACCGCGACCGCGTCGTCCGGACCGTCGACCAGGGCTTCGGCGCGCCGCGCGAGCCGGTCGTCACGGAGGGGGCCGCCACCCACCTGGTGCTCTTCGATCACGCGCATGGCGATGTAGCGGATGCCGGGATCCTCGTCGTCGAGGGCGGCGCCCAGGGCCTCCGCGATGGCGCTCGCGTCGTCCGCGGTCACGCGAGCGTAGGCGATGACAGCCTGATACCGCACTTCGGGCCGACAGTCGCCGAGGGCCCGCTCCAGCCGCGAGCGAGCGCGAGCGTCCCCCATCTCCCCCAGGGCCGCGAGCGCCATCTGTCGTACGTGAGCATCCGCGTCCTCGACCGCGAAGAGGATCGCGGGAAGCGAACCGGTGGATTGAAGATCGGCCAGGGCGAGCGCGGCCTGCGCGCGCACCGCGGCGGCGTCGTCGCCGCGCAACATGCGCTCCACGAGGGGAATCGCGCGCGCCCGCGCCGCGTCGCTGGAGGCCGCGTGACGCACGACGTCGCGAAGGGCCGAAACCCGGATCGCCGGCCGCGCCGAGCCGAGGTCGCGAAAGCTGGCCTCCAGGTTTCGCGGCAAGGGGGCCGGGCCGAACATCGCCGCGAAGCACTAGCACGGCGTTCGGGGGGGGCCCCCCGAACTCTCGCTTCGCTCGAGCGTGCGGAGGACTCAAGGTGCGCATGTGGACGTGGGTCAACGCTCCGCGGCCCGGCCCGCCGCCATCATGGCGGCGCTCGTCGCAAAGACGGCGATCGCGCCCTCCGCTACGACGTGTGGCGCCCGCAGCATCGAGGCGACTCCCTGATCGAGCACGCCGCCGAGCGAGACCCCGTCGGGAGGGCCCAGTCCCACGAACGCGAGGGCCGCCTCGCTCAACACGATCGCCGCCGCGGTCGATCCAAGCTGGACCGCCACGACACCCAGCAGGTTCGGCACGACGTGGCGCACAAGGACGCCCGAGCGCCCGCGCCCCAGCGCGACGGCCGCCTCGACGAACGCCGCATCGCGTAACACGCGCGTCTGCGCCAACGCGAGACGAGCGAACGGGGCCCAAGCGGTGAGCGCGAAGACCACGCCGATGTGCACGCGAGAGGGGATGCGGACGGCGCTGAGCACGGCCATGGCGACGAGAAACGTGGGAAACGCCTGAACGAGGTCGCACACGTGAGCCGCGAGGCGCTCGAAGCGCCCGCGTGCAAGCGCGGCGGACGCGCCCAGGGGCGTCCCCACCGCGAACCCGACGAGGGCTACCACGGCGGCCAGGGCGACAGCGCGAAGCTCGGCATTCGCGAGCGTGGCGAGCAAGTCGACCCCGGCTTCGCCGCAACCGAGGAGCCTGTCGGACGAGGGCGGACACCATGCGCGCGACGGTTCGAGGCGCCCGGCAGGCTCCCGGCCGAGGACGACTGCGACGCCGCTGATCGCGACGATCGCCACGAGGGGCGCGACGTCCTGCCAGCGGGAGCGGGCCCGGCGATCGGACCGAGCGCGCATCATTCGCCTCGTGCGCGAGGGTCGATCGCCAGGTGGACCGCCGAGCTCGCCGCTTGAGCGACGACGAACAGCCCGCCGGCGGCGACGATCGCCCCCTCGAGGACCGGCAAGTCGCGCGTCGCGTACGCCTCCAGGATGAGCGTTCCAAGGCCGCGACGCTCGAACATCCGCTCGAGCACCACCGCTCCGCCCAGCAGCGCGCCGAGCTGCGTTCCGACGACGGTGACGATCGGGCCGAGGACAGCGGGCAAGGCGTGGAGGAACCAGACGCGCGCCGGACGCGCCCCCTTGGCGCCCGCCACGACGAGAAACTGAGAGTGGCCGACGTCGACGAGGGACGCGCGCGCGACACGTCCGACGTGCGCGGCGAGCGGGATCGCCAGCAGCCCGCTCGCGAACGCCAGACCCGAAGCGCCCGCCTCGGGATCCCCCGGCAACGGGAGGACGCGCAGCCGCGCCGCGAGCACCCACGTTACGAGAGGCGCGAGGGCCAACAGCGGCGTCGCAGCGGCGGCGACGAGGACGCGATCGACGATTGTACGTCCGCGCGCCGACAGCCACGGGCCGCTCGCCAGCGTGGCCGCGCCGACGCCGACGATCGCGCCCGCCGCCACGGCAAGGAGGGCGAGACGCGCAGTGGGCAGGAGCGCCTCGGTGACCCGCGCCATCGCGGCGACCCCGGGTCGGCGCATCGAGTCGCCCAGGTCCAAGCGCAACAGGCCACGCATGAACCGCGCGTACTGGACGAGCAGGGGCTCGTTCAAATGAAGCGTCGCCCGCACTCGTTCGAGCTCGGCTGGACTCGCCTCGTCGCCGACGACGAGGCGCGCGGGATCGCCGGGCAGGAGGCGAAGGGCGAAGAAGACGGCCGACGCGAGCCCCGCGAGAACCGCGATCGACTCGCCTGCGCGAGTCACGAAGGCCGGCACCCCGCCCCGCGTTCCCCTCATCGATCGAGCGTCGCGTCGGTCGCGCCCGCGTCCCGGGAGCCCGGCGCCGCGTCGGCCTGACCGTCCGCGCCGGCGACCGCGTCCGGGAGCGAGCCTCCCTCCGCATCCGCGGGCGCTCCCCCGTCCGGCCCTCCGTCACCGCCCCCTTCGACCGGCTCGGCGCCCCCCTCGATTCCGGCGTCGATCCCCGCGTCGGCGGCGGCCTCCACGCCGACCTCGGCCCCCGACTCGGGGAGAACGTCCTCGCTCGCGTCGCTCGCGTCCGCAGCCGGCCCCGCCTCGGTCGAGGCAACGCGGATCGGCGCGTCGATCGCGGGCGCCTGGCCGTCGATGGGCGGCATGCAGACCGGGGCCGCGTCCGGCGCGGGTGCGAACGAATAGTCGGGCGCGGGGATGCAGACACGCTGGACCTGGTTGTCGTCGATGATCACCGCCTGCCACGGCGCGCTGCGCGGGTCCCGGCAGACGTAGCCGTCGCTCTGGCGACAGTCCGAATCCGAATTGCACGTGGCCATGCACAGGACCTGCCCCGTCCGCGACGGGGATTGGTAGTCGTCGTACGGGCAGCCGGGAACGCTGGCGCCGAACAGCACGCAGGCTGCCGAGTCCGGGCAGCCGTTGGCGACGCAGCCGAGCTGCGTGCAGTATCCGCTGGGCAGGGAGGTATCGCAGAGGCGATTGCCTTGCACGGAGCAGTCCGTCGAGAGCTGACAGCTGCTGCCGATCTTCGATCCGCAACCGGCCAGCAGACCGAGAGCGGCACCGAGGAACGCGAAGGAAAGCGCTGAATCCAGCCGGCTGGCCATCGAGCGGCCGGACCCTAGCACGAGCGCCCGGCCGACATCCGAGAGGGGTGCACGAAGTCTACGGGGTGTCCCTCGCTTCCCAATCCGGCGGGAAGCTCAAGGGGGAGGCAAGACGAGGCGAGTCGTCGCGCTCGCTCGAACGGAAACTACTCCGATGGACCGCAAAAAACCCGCGCGTTTGACTTTGAAGCGCTCGCTTCCTACGTTGCACCCTGCGTCCAATGGCGACACACATCACTGCCGACTGCATCAACTGCGGCGCTTGCGAGCCCGAGTGCCCGAACGAGGCCATCAGCGAGGGGGACGAGATCTACGTCATCGACCCCGAGCTCTGCACCGAGTGCGTCGGCTTCTACGACCACGAGGCCTGCCAGGCGGTGTGCCCGGTCGAGTGCTGCATCCCCGATCCGAACCATCGCGAGGAGGAGCAGGCGCTGCTCGACCGCGCCATCCGCCTGCACCCCGACGACGAAGAGCTGAAGAAGCGCGTCGCCGCCAACGAGTTCCCGTCTCGCTTCCGCAAGTGAACGACCGCGCCCGTGCCGGCGGGCTCGCCGCGCTCGGGCTGCTGACCGCGGGGTGCGGGGGCGGGCTGCCCTTGCTGCATCCGGCGCAGGCGCTGCCCCAGGGGGAGGTGCGGGCGGAGGCGGGGTTCAGCGCGAACATCGCGACGGGGGATCTGTCGGGCGCGATCACCAACGCGCAGGCCGATGCGGCGGCCAACGGGGGGCCGTCGGCGGATCAGACGTACACGAAGGGGGCGCTGGCGCTCGCGTCGGTGGGACCGGGGTTGGCGCCGATTGCG
>DATGJA010000036.1:0-2280 GCA_035295445.1 Polyangiaceae bacterium
CGGGCGCCTCGGGCGCACGATTCGCGAGGTCGCCTTCGAGACGTGCGGCGACGTCTCGCTCTTCGTGAACCTCCACTCGCAGGAGCTGAGCTCGCGGTGGCTCGTGCAGCCCGACGACCCGGTCGGATTCCACGGCAAGCCCGTCTATCTCGAGATCACCGAGTCGGCGACGCTCACCCACTTCGAGGTGTGCCGAGACGTCCTCAAGGACCTCTGCAAGCGCACGGGGGCCCGTCTCGTCGTGGACGACTTCGGCGCCGGGTATTCGAACCTCGAGCGGGTGGTCGAGCTCGCGCCGGAGGTGGTCAAGCTCGATCTCGCGCTGACCCGCGACATCCACCTCCGAAAACCCAAGCAGATCGTGATGCGCCACATCACGAACATGTGCAGGGAGCTCGGGGCGCTCGTCATCGCCGAGGGCGTCGAAGAGATCGACGAGCTTTTGTGCATCCGGGACCTCGGCGTCGACTGCGCCCAGGGCTATCTCCTCGCCCGGCCCGCCTCGCCGCCGCCGGCCCATGCGTGGCCGGCCGCAATGCAGGGCGCGCGTCCGCCGGCGTCGCAAAAGGGCCCGCCGCCGCTGCCGGCCCGCAAAGCCCCGTCCGCCGCCCCCCCCAAGCGAGGGAGCAAACGTCCAGGCGTCTCCAAGACCGCGTCGACCAAGCCGCCGCGCCGCGCTTGACGCGGCGGCGCCGCGCCTCGAGGCTGCCGGGCCGTGCTCCGTCGAATCCGAGACCGCAACATCGTCCTCGTCTATCTGGCGGTGTTCCTCCTTGGAACCGCTTACGGCATGTCGATCGCGGTGATTTCGCTGCACCTCGACGCCCGTGGCTTCACCAAGCCGGACATCGCCCAGCTCGCCGCGTTCTTCGCCTCCGGGATCGTCCTCGCGTCCCTGCCGATGGGCGCGGTGCTGCGGCGGTTCTCTGCGAAGGGGACGCTGACGGTCTCCCTCCTCGGCTACGCGGTCATGGTCGGCCTCTTTCCGCTGCTCCGGACGTACTCGGCCATCGCCGTGGCGCGGCTCCTCGACGGCGCGTTCTCCGTCGGCGTCTGGGTGAGCTGCGAGACGATTCTCTTGCAACGGTCGGGTCCCGACGACAAGGCTTACGTGACGAGCCTGTACGCGATGGCCGTGGCCGTCGGGTACGTCGTCGGGCCGCTCGCCTCTCGCGGGATCGCGCAGGCGCTCTCGATCCCCGCCGCCTTTTTCGTCGCCGCCGTCGTCGCCCTCGGTTCGGCGGTCCTCGTCTTCGCGCGGCTCGATCGGGACCCGCCGGGGGCGCACGAGGATCCTCACCCTTCGGGCGGCGGCCGGGAGCCCATCCTCCGTCTCGCCGGGCGCATCAAGACGTCATGTCTCGCGACGTTCGCGTACGGCTACTTCCAGGCGTCGGTCGTGCTCTTTCTGCCGCTCTTTCTCGTCGAGTCCAAGGGGATCGCGCGCGAGGAGACGATCCTCATCCCCGCATTCTTCGCGGCCGGGATGCTCCTCTTCTCGAACGCCGCGGGTCGCCTGGGCGATCGTGTCGGCCACCTGCTCGTCATGCGCTGGCTGGCCGTCGTCGGCCTCCTCATGATCCTGGGGTTCGTGTTCCTGGACTCGTTTCACCTGATGGAGGGCGCCGTCTTCGTCGCGGGGGCCACGCTGGCGTCCATCTCGCCTGTGAGCCTGGCGCTCCAGGGGGTCGTCACGCCGAAGCACGACGTGAGCCGGTCCAACGCCGTCTACAACGCGTTCTACGCGACGGGGATGCTCGTCGGGCCGCCGGTGTCGGGCGCCGTCTTCGGACGCTTCGGGGGGCCGGCGATGCTCTACCACCTGGCCGCCTTGTGGGCGGTCTTCGTTGTCTTCGCGGTCGTCTTCGCGGAGGACGATCCGCACGCTCGAGTGAAGCGAGAGTTCGGACGGGCGTCGTCTGCGCTGTCATGACAGCACGGCCGTAACCGGGGGCACGCGCGTGCGTACCTGACGCGTGGACATCCGCGTTGCCGCCGCCCCGGACGCCGAGGCGGTCGAGCGCCTCCTGCGCATGCAATTCGACGAGCACGACATCGTCCTCGACGCCGGTGCGTTGCGCGACGCCGTGCGCGGCGCTCTCGGGGAGCCGTCGCGGGGGACGTTCCTCCTCGCGCGAAGGAGTCCGCAGGCTCGAGCGAAGCGAGAGTTCGGACGACACACCCGAACGAGTCCGCAGGCTCGAGCGAAGCGAGAGTTCGGACGACACACCCGAACGAGTCCGCAGGCTCGAGCGAAGCGAGAGTTCGGACGACACAGAT
>DATGJA010000037.1:0-7794 GCA_035295445.1 Polyangiaceae bacterium
GTTGAAGACGACGCGTTTGCCGTCGGGCGAGAACGACGGCGTGCCGAGATCCGTGGCCACGCCGCTCAGCCCCGTCACGGGAGGCAGCGTCGTCGCCGATGGCAGCGGCAGGATCTGTCCGGACTCGTCGAGCGCGAACGAGCCGTCCGGGTAGACGCCCGGGTAGTAGGACGAGGAGTTCGTCATCACGTGCTCGACGCTCCCCTGCGGCGTCAGGTCGTACGACGAAGACGCCGAGTAATCGTCGCCGTGCTGGACCACCAGCCGCGACCCTCGCGCCGCCACGGAGTGGCACGTTCGACACTGGGCCACGCCGCCGTTGGAGCCGGCCACGAGCTGCGGCCCCGTGTCGCCGACGTGGATCGACAGCACGGCCCCCCCGAACTGGCCGTTGCCCCCGACGGCGCCGCCATAGTTCTGCGCGAGCTGCGAGCCGTACGAGTTGTAGTAGATGATGCCCGAGAGCCGTCCCGGCGCGACCGTCCACGTCTCGGAGATCGGCCCGTAGGCCACGCCGTGCCTGGCCACCGTCAACGTCAGGACGAGCCGATCGACCCCGCCGCCCGGCAACGCGCCGCCGGCGGTGTTGGTCGCCATGGCCCAGACGTCCTGCGGGATAGGGTGGCGCACGAAGGACCCGCCGGTCTGAGCGAGGATGGCTGGGCGGCCGAAGGTGCCGCTCCAGGAAAAAGAGCCGCTCGTGGTCGACAGCGTGAGGAGGATGGCGTCCGCGTCGTCGACGGGCGAGCCGGCCTCCGTCACGGAGGTCCCCGCGTCTCGTCCCGCATCGCTCCCGGCGTCTCCGGCGGCGTTGCTCCCCGCGTCGCTCCCTCCGTCGCTCGAGGCGTCGTTGCCGCCCGCGTCGGCCGCGGCGTCCCCGCCCGAGTCCGCGCCAGCCGTGCCCGAGTCCATCGCGCCGCCGTCCGTCATCGCGAGCGGGCCGGGGGTGGGCGGCGCTGTCCACCGCCACATCACGAGCGGCGCGAGCAAGCCGCGCGGCCACACCGTCTGATCGTACGGATAGAGGAAGACGAGGCCCTCCGCGTGCCCGTCGCTGCCTGGCGTGCGCAGCGCCGCGACGGTCGCCGGGTCGCTCACTGGGACGCCGAGACCCTCCCCGCCTACGCCGCCCACGCCTCCCGCGGCGGTGAGCTGCGCCGTGCCCGTCGGGATTTGAGCTTGCTCGGCGGGGTTCGACGGATCGGCGCCGTTCTGTTGGGCCGCGATCTTCACGAACACCTGTGCGCTCGCGGTCTTTCCGGCGTAGCCGGCGGAAATCGTGACGAGGCCCCCCGTCGTCCCCGTCGGCGTGAAGGTCGTGGTCGCGGACGGTCCTGGCTGGACTCGACCGATGTCGCCGCGATCGAGCGACCATCCGGCGGGTACCATGACGCCGTTCAGGGTCGCCGTGAAGGTGACCGTCGGCGAGGTCTGGCCGGACGCGACGGTGATCGTCTGCACCCCGCTCGGCGAGATCGTCAGCGTTCCTTGCACCCCAGCGCCGTCGTCGGCCGGGCTGCTCCCGTCGCCGAACCCGAACGGCGGCGCGACGCCGTCGGGAGGTGCGGTCGCGTCGAGGGATCCGCCTCCGTCGAGCGCGTTCGCGCCGTTGCCGTTACTGCCACACGCGGCGATCCAAGCGCCGACCGCCAACACGAACGCGAGAACGAAGGAGGCCCGCACGATACACAGGCTACCTCGATCGCTCCTTCGTCGCGAGGCTCAATCGCCTAGAGTGCTCTCAGCAATAGGCCGACTTCGTCTTCGACCTCGCGAAGCGCATCGCCGGTCGCCCCCCAGTCTTCGCGCGCGACCGCCGCTTCCAGCCCGCCGAGCGCGGCGACGAGCTGCCCCGCGTCCAGACTCAAGGCCTGACCCCGCAGGCGATGAGCCGCATAACGGACGGCGGAGGCATCGCGCCGATCGAGCCCCTCGCGCAGACGAACCCGCGCCGCACCCGCCTCTTCGCGAAACTGACTCACGATCCGCGCAAGGAGATCCCGGTTGCCCTGCAGTCGGTCGAGCGCGCGCGTCAGGTTGACCACACCCGGCGCCGTCGTCCCTCCGCCGTCGTCGGTCGACCGCGACGCCGCCTTCGGGACGACGTGCTTCGCGACTGTCCCGAGGAGGCGGCGCACGTCGATCGGCTTCGCGATGTGGTCGTCCATGCCCGCCTGCCGTGCGCGCTCGACGTCCTCGGTGCTCGCGCTCGCGGTCAAGGCGAGGATCGGCAGCGCCTGCCGCGCCGTCGACCCGGAGACCTCGAGGGCGCGGATGCGACGCGTGGCCTCGAACCCGTCGATGCCGGGGAGCTGACAATCCATGAGGACCAGGTCGTACCCGCCCCCCCGCACGAGCTCCACGGCCTGCAGTCCGTCGACGGCGACGTCCACCGCATAGCCGGCCATCCGGAGGATCTCGCCCGCCACCTCGGCGTTGATGGCCACGTCCTCGACGAGGAGGAGGCGCGCCCCGGCCGCCGACGGCGGGCTCTGTTCGCGCGCGGGGTCCTCGGCGAGGCTGGAGGCCCTCCGGCCGTCCAGCGCGCCGGAGATCGCCCTCAAGAGCTGGGCGCGCCACACGGGCTTCGTCACCCACTCGACGATCCCCAGCCGCCCGAGCTCCTGGTGGTCGATGGGGCGCCCGATGGACCCGAGCATGACGATGCGCGTCGCCGCGATCCGCGGATCGTCCTTAATGTGCCGCGCCAGCTCGCTCCCGTCCATCTCGGGCATGTGTTGGTCGAGCACGCAGAGCTCGTAGGGCCGTCCCTTCTCGACGCCCGCGAGGAGCTTGGCGAGCGCCTCCGGGCCCGAGGACGCGACGTCGCACGTCATGCCGGCCGCCATGAGCTGGCCGCGCAGGATCTCCCGATTGGTGGCGTTGTCGTCCACGGCGAGGACGCGGACGCCGGTCAATCGTTTGGGTGTGGCTTGAACCCGGATCGTCGGCGCGCCCTGCGCTTGATTTTCGGCGGCGCGGCCCTCTGCGCGCGCGAGGCGTAGCGTGCACCAGAACGTGGACCCCACGCCGGGGGTGCTGCGGACCCCGATCTCGCCGCCCATCAACTGCACCAGCACGCGACAGATCGCGAGGCCGAGGCCCGTCCCGCCGTGCCGTCGGGTGGTCGACGCGTCCACCTGCGAGAACGGAAGGAAGAGACCACTCTGCGCGTCGGGGGCGATGCCGACGCCCGTGTCCCGAACCTCGATCCTCACGCACGTCTCGCCCTCGCGCACCTCCTCCGCGATGGCGGAGACGGCCACCTCGCCGCGGGCGGTGAACTTGATCGCGTTGGCGATCAGGTTCACGAGGACCTGACGTACGCGCGCCGGGTCCCCCACGAGCGGGACGGCGAGCGTGGGGTCGGTCCGGCAGGTGAGTTCGAGGCCCTTGTCCTCGGCGGAGAGCGCCAGCATCGTCGCCACCTCTTCGGCCGCGTCGGCGAACGAGAACTCGATCCGGTCGATCTCGAGCTTGCCCGCCTCGACCTTCGAGAAATCCAGCACGTCGTTGATGACCGAGAGGAGCAGGCTCGCCGACGCGCGGGCGACCTCCACGTAGCGTCGTTGACGACCGTCGAGGGGGGTCCGCGACAGCAGGTCTACCATCCCGATCACGCCGTTGAGCGGCGTGCGAAGCTCGTGACTCATGTTGGCCACGAACGCGCTCTTCGCGCGGCTGGCTGCGATGGCATCCTCCTTCGCCCGCGAGAGCTCGACCTGGGCGGCGCGCTGCATGTCCTCCGCCTCCTTGCGGTGGCTGATGTCGTCGATGATCGTCTGCATCACCCGTCGCCCGCTCTCGAGCTCCACGACGGCGATCCGGACGTCGGCGGTGAACGGGGTTCCGTCCAGCCGGCGCGCCAGCCACTCGCACCGCTCGAATCCGTTCTGGATGGCGAGGTTCACGTGCTTGCGAAGAGCCGCCAGCGATGGAGTCCCGTCCGGCTGCGCCTCCGCCGAAAGGTCGAGTACCCCGAGTCCCCGGAGCTGCGCGACGCTGTCCGCGCCGTAAAGTCGAAGGGCGCTCGCATTGCAATCGATGAACGATTGGTCGTCGAGCGAGCGGATGGTCACGGCCGTCGCGATTCCGTCGAACAGGCTGCGGTAAAGGCGCGCCGCATCCGCCAGCGTCGCGGCCACCTTCTCGCTCCTGGCGAGCTGCCGCTCGAGCTCGATGATGCGCTCCTTTTCGTCAGCCACGACGACCGCCCGCCCTGTTGTGGCCGCACCCCGAAGAGAGGAGGGCCTTGCACTCGAGCTTAGGCGGACGCGATGCCGCCGCGAGGCGAATCAACATGGGGACGGCAACGTCACGACGACCGCCGCGCCCCCTCCGGGTGTAGCGCAAGCTTGTACGTCTCCCCCGCAGGCGCCGACGAGTTCGCGCACCGAGTCGGCGGCGTCGGCCGCCGTCGCAGGCGAGAGCCGGCTTCGGCAGAGGACGATTCGCACCATCGGCGCGTGGGTGGCACCCGCGTCCGCCACCTCGAGGAGGAGATCGCCGGCCCGATTCCCGTGGAGCGCGCCCCGAACGACGCCGGCCAGGACCCTCCGCAGCTCCGACGGATGCATCGCCACGAGCGCCGGCTCCGAGCGAACCTGGACGACGCACCCAACGTCGTCGGGCAGCGACGCGACGAGCAGCCGCCCGAGTTCGCGGACCATCGACGCGGCGGCCGCGTGCGCCCGGGGGCCACCCTGGTCGACGATGGCCTCCGACGCCCTTCGTGCGAGGTGGACCGCTCGCGCGCAGGCGAATTCGATGGCCGCGAAATCGCCGAGCAGGGCGTCGCAAGGCGAGAGCCGTCGACGCAGATCGCCGACGCGCGACCAGATTCCGAGGAGTGCGCCGGAGAGCTCGTCGGCGAGGGCCAGGGCGTCGGCGGCAAGGAATTCTTCGGCGGCTCGGCGGCCGGCGCTCTGAATGTCGATGCTGTCGGACGTCACGCCGAGGCGTACAGCACGCGGCGTACCAAGAGGGTTTGGCCCGGATGGTCGCCCCGTCGCTCGAAGCGTCGCTCGGATTTCGGGCGGAGAGCGGCGACCGCGTTCGAAATTCGATCAGTCGATGCCGTAGCGCTTCGTCTTCTCCCACAGCGTGGAGCGCGAGACGCCCAGCATGGCAGCGGCGCGCGTCTTGGAGCCGCTCGCGCGCGCGAGGACGCGCAAGATGTGCTCCTTCTCCACGTCCTCGAGGCGCAGCGGCTCGACCGCGGCGCTTTCGGGCGGTGCTCCGCGCGCGCGGGGCGCCGGCGCGTCGGCCACCAGCCCCAGATCCCTCGGCCCGATGGACTCGGAGTCCGCCACGATCACGGCGCGCTCGAGGACGTTGCGCAGCTCCCGAACGTTTCCTGGCCATTCGTAGGCGCCCAGCGCCGCCGCCGCCGCGGGCGACAGAGTGACGCGCGGGCGTCCGAGCTCGACGCGGAATCGCGCGAGAAAGTGCTCCGCCAACGGGAGCACGTCGTCACGCCGTTCGCGCAGGGGCGGAATGCGGACGACGACGGTCGCCAGGCGATAGTAGAGGTCCTCGCGAAGCGAACCCTGCGCGATCATTTCGCCGGGGTCCCGATTGGTCGCCGCGAGGACACGCACGTTCATGCGGCGTTCGCGATCGGATCCGACGGGGTAGAACCGTCTCTCTTCCAGCGCGCGGAGCAGCTTCGGCTGGAGCTCGGGCTTGAATTCGCACACCTCGTCCAAGAGGAGGGTGCCGCCGTCGGCGCTCGCGAAATGCCCGGCTCGATCGCGCTTCGAGTCCGTGAAGGCGCCCCGCACGCTGCCGAAGAGCTCCGCCTCCACCATGCTGTCGGGAATCGCGGCGAGGTTGACGCGCACGAACGGGCCTTTGCGCCGTTCGCTCATCTCGTGAATGTGGGCCGCGACGATCTCCTTTCCAACGCCGCTCTCCCCGATGAGCAGCGCGGACGAAGAAGGGGTGGCGGCCACGCGCGCCGCCACCGCGAGCACTTCCTTCATCGCCGCGCTCCGCGCGACGGCCGACGAGCTCTCCTTCTGGCGCTCCTCGAAGAGCGCCAGCTTTCGACGCATCGAGGTCTGCTCGACGGCGTGCTCGAGGCGCGCCCCGAGGTCGTCGAGATCCAGCGGCTTCGCCAGGTAGTCGGCCGCGCCTCGCCGGATGGCCTCCACCGCGCTGTGGATCTCGGCGCGCGCGGTCATCACGATGACCGCGGGCGGCGGCTGCAGCTCGAGGCTCCGATCGAGGACGTCGAGACCGTCGCCGTCGGGGAGATAGAGATCGAGCACGACGGCGTCGAAGGACTGCGACGCGAGGACGTGCGTCGCCTCGGCGACCCCCGCGGCCGCGACGAAGCGGTGGCCACGGCTCTCCACGAAGGACCTGAGGGCAGACATGACCATCGGGTCGTCGTCCACCACCAGCACCGAGAACTCGGAGGCCTTCATCCCCCTCCCGTGCATCAAGGAGTACCCGGACACGCACTGATGGCAAGGGTCGCCTTTGGGCGTGGCGTTCGACATTCGGACGCGCGCCGTGCGTCGTCCGAATCTCGAACGGGCCGGCCACACGAGGCGACGGGGCCGAGCGAGTTTGCCAGGGCGCCGCGCGTGGCTCGGCCGTTGCAAGTCCAGCCTGGGAGCGGACACCCCGAGCACCGGCTCGGGGCACCGGCCAGGACGGAAGGGGCGAGGAGATGAAGGCGAGAAAGAGGATCCTCTTGGTGGATGACTCGAGCACCGCGCTGATGATCGAGAGGATGCTCCTCGGCAAGGCCCCCTACGACATTCTCACCGCGCGCGACGGCCGCGAGGGGGTGGAGGTGGCCATCGCCGAGATGCCCGACCTCATCCTCATGGACGTCGTCATGCCCACGATGACGGGCTTGCAGGCTTGCCGAGCCCTCCGAGGGAACGAGAGCACGCGAACGATCCCCATCATCCTGGTCACGACCCGCGGCGAGCGCGAGACCGTCGAGGAAGGGTTCGCGAGCGGCTGCAACGACTTCGTGACCAAGCCGATCGACGGCCTCGAGCTTCTGTCCAAGATGCGCGACCAGCTCGGCGAGTGAGGCGGACATGGCCCGGCGCACCGAAGCACCCGAGGCTCTTGCTCCCGCGGAGGTGCACCGCGAGCGGGTCTACCTGCACGCGGGCCAGATCTTTGCGACGAGCGAACCTTGTGAGGTCTCGACCGTGCTCGGGTCGTGCGTCGGCGTGGTGCTCATCGACGGCGCCCGCCGCGTCGGAGGCGCGAGCCACTATCTCTTGCCCTACGACGGAGGAGGCTCGCCCCGATACGGCAACGGCGCGATCACGACGCTCGTGGCGCGCACCATCGCGCTCGGCAGTCGGAAGCCGGACCTCGTCGCGAAGGTGTTCGGTGGTTCCAGCATCCTCAGCCAGGTGAGGCCCGAGCGTCCGAGCCTGGGCGCCCAGAACGTGGAAGTCGCCCGGCGCCGTTTGGCCGAAGAAGGGATCGCGATCGTGGCCGAGGACGTCGGCGGCTTCGTAGGACGCAAGGTCGTCTTCCTGACCGACTGCGGACAGGTCTGGGTCAAGAGGCTCTGAGAGGGCGCAAGTCGGTGGATATCGATCGCGAACAGTTGATGCCCGTATTTCTCGGTGAGGCGGAAGAACACCTGGCCGCGATGGAACAGCTTGTCCTCGCCCTCGATCAGGCACGAGCGCCGGGCGAGATCGACGACGCGATCGCAGCCCTCTTCCGGCTGGCTCACACGCTCAAAGGCAACGCGGAAGCGCTGGGCGTCGAGGCCGTGGCGCGCTGCGCACACGCGGTCGAAGAAGTCCT
>DATGJA010000038.1:0-9877 GCA_035295445.1 Polyangiaceae bacterium
CGAGCTACACCGAGGCGGCGCTCAACCTCGCGGTCACCTACAACGATCACGGCAAGTACGAGGCCGCCCGACAGGTCTACGCGCGCATCAAGGGCCCCATTGGAAACTTACAAGGGCTCGACCCATTCGCTCGCGGCAAGATCGCGAACATGCACGCCGAGGTAGGTCAGGCCTACGCGGACGCAGGGCTCGTACGCGAGGCCATCGCCGAATACGAGAAGGCCGTCGCGCTCTGTCCGCAGTTCTCGGACCTTCGAACGAGGCTCGGAACTCTCCTCCGCGAGATCAACGATCTGCCGCGCGCGCGCGAACAGTACGAGGCAGCCGTCAGAGCCCGCCCATCCTACGTGCCTGCGCGGGTCCAGCTCGGGGTAACACTCCTGTCACTCGGTGAGACCGACGCGGCCGCGGAGGAGTGGCGCAAGGTGCTCGAGCTCGACCCGGGCAACGTGCGCGCGCGGATGTACTTGCGTATCGCGACGACGCCGGGAACGTAGCCGCGCGCTTCCCGAAGGCGAGCCTTCCTCACGCCCTCGCGTCGCCCCCGAGCCATCGCGCCGTCTCGGAGTCGGTCGCCACCTCGCCGTCGGCGTCGAACACGCGCTCGATGCACGCGACCGCCCGGCTCGCGGCATCTCGCACCGACGGCGCCGGGACGCCCAGGGCCGCGAGGGAGGTGACCCCGTAGCGCGAGATCCCGCAGGGCACGATGAGGCCGAACCCCGACAGGTCGGTCGACACGTTGAACGCGAACCCGTGCATCGTGACCCAGCGCGAGATCCGAACCCCGATCGCGCCGATCTTCGCCGGGCGGATCGCGCCCCCGTCCTCGCGCGGATCGCCCGGCCACCGATGGGGGCTCGCCTCGTCGACCCAGACGCCCACGAGCCGCGGATCCCCCTCGAGAAAGCTCGCTTCGACGCCGTAGACGTTGGAAAGCGCGATCATCGCCCGCGCGAGGTCGCGCACGTAGCGCCGCACGTCCCGCCGATCGGGTGCGAGATCGAAGATGGGGTACGCAACGAGCTGACCGGGCCCATGGTACGTCACGTCGCCTCCGCGCGCCGTTTCGGCCAGGTCCACGCCGAGCTGTTCGAGCCTCGCCCGCGGCGCGAGGACGTTCTCCGCGTGCGCGCCTCGGCCGAGCGTGATGACCGGGTCGTGCTCGACGAGGAGCAGCGTGTCCCCGATGGCCCCGTCGATGCGCGCCGCAAGGAGCCGCTCCTGGAGCTGGTGCACCTCCTCGTAGCGGGCGCGGCCCAGCCAATGCGCCACGAATCGTCGTTTGATGGGGCGCCCTCAGGATCGAAAGTAGTTCGGGGCTTCTTCGGTCACGATGACGTCGTGGACGTGACTCTCGCGCAGCCCCTGCGACGTGATGCGGACGAAGCGCGCCTTGGTCCGAAGCTCCTGGATCGTCCGCGACCCGGTGTATCCCATCCCGCTGCGCAGACCGCCGACGAGCTGATAGAGGATCGAGGCGAGCGATCCGCGGTGCGGGACGCGCCCCTCGATCCCCTCCGGCACGAGCTTCTCGTCCGCCGTCCCCGCCTGACCGTAACGATCGCGGCTCCCCTTGCGCATGGCGCCGAGGCTGCCCATGCCGCGATACACCTTGTAGCTGCGCCCTTGATAGAGGACGAGGTCACCCGGCGACTCGTCGGTCCCCGCGAAGAGCGACCCGATCATGACGCTGCTGGCGCCCGCCGCGATGGCCTTGGTGACGTCGCCCGAGTGCTTCACACCGCCGTCCGCGATGATGGGGACCCCGTGGCGATCGCCCACCTTTGCGCAGTCGTTGACCGCGCTGATCTGCGGAACGCCCACGCCAGCCACGACGCGCGTGGTGCAGATGCTCCCGGGTCCGATTCCCACCTTGACGGCGTCGACGCCCGCGTCGACCAACGCCTCGGTCCCGTCGCTCGTCGCGACGTTGCCCGCGATGATCTTGACCCCGGAAAACTCTCTCTTCGTCGCACGGACGGCTTCGAGGACGCCGCGATGGTGCCCGTGGGCCGTGTCGATCACCAGGACGTCCACTCCCGCGTTCACGAGGGCCGCCGTGCGCTCCGCCCGGTCGGGACCCGGGCCGATGGCGGCGCCGACCCGCAGGCGTCGTTGCTCGTCCTTGACGGCGAGCGGGTACTTGTCGGCCTGCAGGATGTCCTTGATCGTGATGAGACCGACCAGACGGCCTTGTGCGTCGACGACGAGAAGCTTCTCGATCCGGTGCTTGTGGAGTAGTCGCTTGGCTTCGTCGACGCTCACCCCCGGCGGAACGGTGACGAGCTCGCGCGTCATCAGCGCGCTGACCGGCTGGTCGAGGTTCTGCTCGAAGCGAATGTCGCGCGCCGTAAGGATGCCGACGGGCCGCTCCCCCTCGACGACCGGGACGCCGCTGATGTCGTGCTCGCGCATCACCTCCAGCGCCGCGCGGAGCGATTGCGACGGGCGCGCAGTGACCGGGCCGAGGATCATGCCGCTCTCTGCCCGCTTGACGCGCTCCACCTCCCGGGCCTGCGCCTCGATCGACAGGTTCTTGTGGACGATTCCGATCCCGCCTTCGCGAGCCATCGTGATCGCCGTCCTGCTCTCCGTCACGGAGTCCATGGCGGCCGACAGGAGCGGGATGTTCAGGTCGAGCCCGCGGCAGAGCCGGGTCTTCACCTCGACGTCCTTCGGCAGCACCTCGCCGTAGGAGGGCACGAGCAGGACGTCGTCAAACGTCAGACACTCGCGAAGCGCGTCGTCGAGCATGGCACTATATAGCGCGCGCCGTCGGCCTTAGAAACCCTGGTCTAGGAGGTGTTCCGCGTCCGCTCTCTCGCTTCGCTCGAGCGTGCGACCTGGGTATGTTTAGTCCGCTCTCTCGCTTCGCTCGAGCGTGCGACCTGGGTATGTTTAGTCCGCTCTCTCGCTTCGCTCGAGCGTGCGGACTCAGTCGGGCACCCGGCCACCCTTGCTCGACACCTCCTCGCGGAATTCCTCGAGGCCCGCGGTGAAAGAGTGCGCGATCTCGGGGTCGAACTGCGAGCCGCTGCAGCGCTCGATCTCGCCGACCGCGACCTCGTGGGGAAGGGCCCGCCGGTACGCGCGATCGCTCGTCATCGCGTCGTACGTGTCGGCGACCGAGATGATCCTCGCGATGAGCGGGACGTCGTTGCCTTTGAGGCCCAACGGGTAGCCCCGACCGTCCCAGCGCTCGTGATGCAGATGGACCCCGGGGATGAGTGGATGCAAAAATCGGATGGGGTCGAGGATGTCCCGGCCGTAGACCGGGTGGCGCTTGAAAACCTCGTATTCGTCCTGCGTGAGCTTGCCGGGCTTGTTGAGGTTCATCACGCAGCCGATCTTGCCGATGTCGTGCATCAATGCGCTCTGGCGCACGACCTCGACGACCTCGGGCGACAAGCCGAGGCGGACGGCGAGGTACATCGCGTACGTGGCGACCCGCTCGGAGTGACCGGCCGTGTAGCGATCCATCTTGTCGATGGCGCGCGCGAGGCCCTGAATCGTCTGCTGGAACGTGGCCCGCAGGTCCTCGTAGAGGCGGGCGTTCTCGATGGCGGCGGCGGCCCTTGACCCCACGATCGACAAGAGCTTGCGGTGGCCTTCGTTGAACCTCTTCTGCTTGGTGAAGCTCGCCACGCAGATCCAGCCGACGAGGCGCGCCTTCATCTTGAGGGGCACCGAGACGAGGGACACGAGGGGGAACGCCGGCGGCGTCGCGAAAAAGCGCATCCCCCGCGCGCCCTGCTCGAGGAGTCCGGTGTTGGCCGCGTAGTGCTCGACGAACGCCGGCGGCGTCATGGTCCCGTACTCGACGCCTACCGAGGTGGCCGCGCCTGCCTCGGCCAGCCGCGGGGGCGGGGGCAGCGACGTGCTTGCATCGCGGGGACGCATGAGCCGCTGCCGCTCGAAGTAGCCGCCTTCGCCGTCCTGCAGCCACGTGGAGACGAGATCCCCCTTCAGCTCGTGGACCGCGGTTTCACCGATGGTCTCGAGGACCTCCTCGAGCGAAAGGCTCGCGGCGATCGCCTCGCTCACCTTGTAAAGGGACACGGCCTCGCGCAAGCGCAGGTTCTCGGCGGCGAGACGCTGCTTCTCGAGCCCGCGCTGAACGACGCGGATGACCTCTTCGACCTTGAACGGCTTGAGGATGTAGTCGTACGCACCGCGCTTCATGGCGTCGATGGCGGTCTCGACGGTCCCGAAGCCGGTCATGATCACTGTGAGCGCGCTGGGAGCCGTCGTGCCGATGGCGTCGAGGAGCTCGATCCCCCCCATGCGCGGCATCTTCAGGTCGCTGATGACGAGGTCGTAGTGCGCGTTGTTGAGCTCCGCGAGCGCGGCCGCGCCGTCCTCGGCCGTCCGCACGATGTACCCCTCCATGCCGAGGAAGTCGGCCAGGATGTCGCGAATAAACTTCTCGTCGTCGACGATGAGGACGCGCGGGCGCTCGTCGGGGGCGGAGGTCGACATCGGAGCCGTGACCAGGGTGACTGACAAGTCTAACAGATCGCGGCTCTTGCACGTGGCGAGAGCGCATGAAACCTTGGGCAGGCGCGATGACCGCCGTGAGAGACTCGCACGGGCTCGGAGCCCAGGCGGAGCGGCTGGGCGCCAAGGGGGGGCCGTGGTCGGGGACGACCCCTGCGGCGGAGGCGTATGCCCGCGTCGTCGGCGTGTACGCCGGCGTAGGCGGCGCGGCCGTGGCGGCATCGATCTTCTTGGGGCGAAATCCGCTGGTGTGCGAGTCGCGGCTCGGAGTGCGCGGCGCGGCATCATGGTTGCTCAGCGCGGGCCTCGGCTTTCTCGTCGGCGCCATGACCGTCGCGGCGACGCGCGTCGTCGTGCGCAAGACCAAGTGGGCCCGGGCCCTGTCGCAGGCCCTGCAGCCCGGCGTTCGCGGCGTCGATGCGACCATGCTGCTCGTCCTCGCCCTCGCGAGCGCGAGCGGCGAGGAGCTCCTCTTCCGGGGTCTGCTCGTGCCGCTTGTGGGGCCGGTCGTGTCGTCGCTCTTCTTCGGGGTGCTCCATCAGATTCGGGGGCGAGGCCGATGGGGATGGATGGTGTGGGCGACGCTGATGGGCCTACTCTTCGCCGGGATCTTCGTTGCGACGGGGAGCCTGGCGGGTCCGCTCGTCGCCCACGCCGCGGTCAACTACTCGAACCTGAGGTACCTGCGCGACACGGCACCCCGCGAGAACCGCCCCGCGCTTGGCGGCCTGCTTCGTAGGTAGTCTCAATTCGTGCAACAGTAGAGGCTCGCGTGCTCAGCCGGACCCTGCGCGGCGCCCGCCGCGGCGTCCGAGCCCACGTAAGGGGGTTGGCAGCCCTGCGCGGTCGGACCGGCGTCGCCGCCGGCGACGCACGCATACGCGATCGTCGGCATCGGGAGGCCGGGCAACGTCTGGCTCTTGCAGAACGCGTCGTCGCTCGCGAGGCGCGTACAGGAAGACGCGGAGGTCGGACAGCAGGCGCCGACCCACCCGACCTGCGCGGCGTTGTCGATCTCGCACCCCGAGAGCGCTGGATGCGCGCCCGCGCCGGCGTCGCCCGCGCACCAGTAAAGGACTCCCTGCGCGATATCGCACGACTTGCACGTATCGAACGGGAAGCAATCGTCGCTGGCCATCCCATCGGCCGCGGAGAGGGCGGCGCAGGCAGAACCGGAGTCGGAGGGCGCGGGCGCTGGCGGGGCGGCGACCTCGTCCCCCGAGTCGTCGCCGACCGGCAGGGTCGTCGGGTCTTCGGGCGCCGCGGGGTGCTGCGCGGGCGCCTCGGTGGCGCACGCGCCGAGCGCCAGGGCCAACCAGCCGAGCTTCATGGGTGGGACAATAGCTCGATCGCGTCGCCGACGGCCCTCATCAGCTCGCCGGTGATCCGGCGCAGTGCGGCGAGGGCCCCCTCGAGGACGCCCGTCGCTCGGGCGAGCTCCCCTTCGTGTCGCACGTTGCGCGCCTCGAGCTGGGCTTGCAACGTCTCCACCTGGTAGCCGAGGTCGGCCTCGATGCGCGCGAGGCGCTCCTCATCGAGCGCGCGCTCGCGCTCCCGGGACCGGTCCCGCGAGAGCGTGTCGATGGCGTGCCCGAGGCGCGCCCGGAACTCGCGGCCCTCCACGTCGAGGGCGTCCACGCGAGCCTGGTGCCCGGCGACCGTGCCGCGGGCCCGCTCGAGGCCTGCGAGAAGCCCCCGCGCCGTCGCCGCCAACTCGGCCGCCCGCGCCACGGCGAGATCGCCCTCCCCTCGCGCCGACCTCACGGCTGCGATGCGCCGGTCCAGATCCGCAAGGCACTCGTGCGCGCGGTCGGCGACGTCGGCCGGGGGTTCGTCGACTGCGGTCGCCAGCGCGTCACGCCCGTCCCCCGACGGCGGCAGGCTCGGCGTTCTGCGCGCCGAGCCCTCGGCGAGCGAAGCGCTCGGGGCGGAGCGCGTCCCCCGCAGAAGCTCTGTGAGAGCGTCGTCGACGGCGAAGGCATCCGCCGGCCGATCATCGGGTTGGCGCGCGATCATTCGCAAGACCAGTCGCTCGAGCGCCGGCGGAATCCCGGCCACCCGGGCGCTCGGCGCGACGGGATGCTGCTGCAACGCGAGGGCGAGGAGCTCCGCCGGAAAACGCGCGTCGAATGGCAGCTTGCGGGTCAGCATCTCGTAGATCAAGACCCCAAGCGAGTAGATGTCCCCCCGCGGGCTCGCGGCCCCGCCCTCGATGTACTCGGGCGCGATGTACCCGGGAGTCCCGAAGCGCTGCTCGCTCACGGTGATCGTCGGAGCGTCGACGATCTTGGCGATCCCGAAGTCGGTCAGTTTGACGAACTCGCCCCCGTCCCTCCGCACGAGGAGGACGTTCTCCGGCTTCAGGTCGCGATGAATCACGCCGAGCTCGTGGGCGCGTTCGAGCGCGGACGCGATCTGGAGGGCGATCCCAGCGGCGCGCGTCCACCCCATGGGCCCCTCGCGCAGGGCGGCGAGCAGTGAATCTCCCTCGACGTACTCCATGACGAGGAAGACCAACCCGGCGTCCTCCCCGAAGTCGGTGATCTCGACGATGTTCGGGTGGTTGATGCGGTTGACCGCGCGCGCCTCGCGCAGGAACCGCTCCCTGTGTGTGGGGTTCATGCCGAGGTCCTGCCGGAGGATCTTGATCGCGCTCAGCCTCTCGATCATCACGTGGCGAGCGAGATAGACGACGGCCATGCCCCCCGCGCCGATCTTCCGGACAAGGCGGTAGCGCGCGGCCAGCGTCCGGCCGAGAAGCGGATCGGCCTGACGGACGAGCGGGGTCCCGTCGAGCGGACAGAAGGCGGCGTCGTCGGCGTACGGCTCGGAGCATCGCGGGCAAAGTTTCATCGAGCGCCCCTCCTAGGGGGTGTCCTTGGTCCGCTCTGTCGCTTCGCTCGAGCGTGCGGAGTTAGCGCCCAGAACGTTCGCGTACGCAGCGCGCACCTCGCGCGTGACGGCCACGTAGCGCACGAGCAGGGCTTCCTCGGCGGACGCGCGAGGCCCGTCACGCATCCCCATGCGTCGGGCGAGCGACGACAGGCCCGGCGCGCCCTCCTCGATGAGGCTCGCGCTCGTGCCGTGCGCGATCCGCAATCGCTGCTCGAGGCGACGGAGGAAGCGCCATCCTTCGCGCAGCGCCTCGGCGAGAGAGCGTTCGAGGTAGCCGGCCGCCTCTAACGCGGCGAGGGCCGCCTCTGTCTCCGTGCTTCGCACCCGCGGATCGAGCCCGTGGCGCATCTGGAGCCACTGCACCGCGAATTCGACGTCGACGATGCCTCCACGTCCCACCTTCAAGTCGTACCTCGCCGGGGGCCGGTCGAGCCGTTCGTGGCCGAGCTCCCGCTCCATGCGCGCGCGAAGGCGCAGCACGCTCTCGGGGTCGGGCGCGCCGCGCTCGTACGCGGCGCGGTGAGCAATCGCGACGACCCGCTCTCCGAGCCGCGAGTCCCCCGCGCAAGCTCGAGCCTTGATGAGCGCCTGCCGCTCCCAGCTCTCGGCCCGCTCTTCCTGATAGCGCGCGAACCCGTCCAGCGAGACGACGAGCAACCCCTGCGACCCCGAGGGACGCAGGCGCGTATCGAGCTCGTACCCGGGCCCTTCGTCGTGGGACGCGCCGGCCAGGCGGAGCACGCGCTGGGCCGTACGCGCGAAGTTTTCGGCGGAGACGTCGTCCCCGTGCTCGTAGACGAAGATCAGATCGAGGTCCGACCCGTAGCCGATCTCCCTGCCTCCGAGCTTGCACATTGCGACGAGCGCCAGCCCGCGGACCTCCTCGGCATCGGGCGGCTCCGCTGCCCCGGCCTCGGCCAGCGACGCCCGCTCGCGCATCGCGAAGATGCACGCTTGACGGAGCGTCGCGTCCGCAAGCGCCGTGAGCGAGAGAGAGACGTCGCGCGTAGCGAGCTCTCCGGCCAGATCGGCCAGACCGACCTCGAAGGTCACCCGACGCTTCGCCCGCCGCAGCGCCCCGACGAATCCGTCCAGGTCGAGCGGATCGACCGCGTTCACCTCTTCGTCCAGCTGCGCGCGCGCTGCGGCGGCATCGGTCGCGCCGCGCACGAAGAGCACCCGATCGACCAGATCCGGGTGGGCCGCGAGCGTCTCGCCGAGGAAGGCGCTCGCCCCGAGAAGGGAACAAAGCGCCCTCACGAGCTGCGGATCGGCCGCCAGCGCGCGGACGTAGACCCAGGGCGTCGCGAAGCGCGAGAAGAACGCGACGAGGAGGCGCGCCGCCTGCTCCGGATCGGCCGCGTCGGCCAGCGCCTCGATCAAGCGGGGGCCGAGCGACGGCTCCCGGTCGCGCGTCGCTGCGCCGAGAGGCCCGTCGGGGCGCCGCGCGAGCGCGAGCAGGTGACGCGGCAGGTCGGTGCCTGCGAGCGTGCCGAACGGACGCGCCGCCGCGGCGGACGTGGCGCCCTCGTCCTGAGCGTCCAGGGCGGCCCACAGAGGACCGAGCGTCGCGTCGATCGGGCTGGGAGCGCCCGGACGAAGGGCAGAGAACCTCCGCGAAACAACGGCCCGGACGGCGCTCAGATCGGCCGCCAGCGAGGCTCCATCGGCGTAGCCGAGCGAGCGCGCGATCCGATGCAGCATCGGACCGGCGGGGAGCGCGTGCGTCTGCTGTCCCGTCGCGAATTGAATGCGGTGCTCCAACCGGCGCAGCAGAAGGTACGCGTCGGCGAGGTCGCGCTCTTCGCGTTCGGTCACGAGACCCCGAGCACGAAGCCGCCTGAGCGCCTCGATCGTGTTCGTCGTCCGGACCCTCGGCTCGCGCCCTCCCCAGACGAGCTGCAACGTTTGCGCGAAGAACTCGACTTCGCGGATGCCGCCCGGACCGATCTTCAAATCGCGGTCGACGTCGCGGACGCTTTCGACGCGCGACCGCGCGAGCATCGCGGCCATCTCGTCGGCGATCTGCGGGTCGACGGCGTGGCGCCAGACGAAGGGCGCGAGTGTGTCGAGGAGCCGACCGCCGAAGGCCGCGTCGCCCGCGACGATGCGCGCACGGACCAGGGCCGCGCGCTCCCACGTCCTCCCCCACGTCTCGTAGTAGCGCTCGGCCGCCGGCAACGCGTTCACGAGGGCGCCTCGCGTCCCCTCCGGGCGCAGACGCAAGTCGACGCGCCACACGACGCCGTCCTCGGTGGACTCGTCCAGCGTCGCGACGAAGCGCTGCGCGACGCGGGTGAAGTATTCGTGAAGCGTGCGGGCGTCGGTGCCCACCCGTCCTTCGTCGGTCTCGTAGAAGAGGATGAGGTCGACGTCGCTCCCCGCGTTGAGCTCTCGTCCGCCGAGCTTCCCCATGCCGACCACGGCGAGGTGACACCGCTCGCCGGACGCGGTGGTGGGCACCCCGAAGCGCGCATCCGCC
>DATGJA010000039.1:0-5890 GCA_035295445.1 Polyangiaceae bacterium
GACGGAGCGGGACGGCTGCGGCCATGCAAAACCGATATGCGCGCGTTCCTTCTTCGCCTCCCCCGACTTCGAATCGCTGCCGTCTCGGTCGTCGTCGCGGCCTGCGGGGGGGGAGGAGGAGCACCGGCAGCCGCCAAGCCGGCCGCTCAACGCGCGCCCGTCAATCATCGCCCCAACGCCGATCAATGCCTGTCGCCAGCGCCAGCCGGAAATTGCCTGGGGGCTGGCCGGGCCTTGCCGGGGCAGCCGCCGGCCTGCAGTGTGGATTCCGACTGCAGCGGCGGCGCCAATGGGCGCTGCGGCCACGGCGCGGTCAACCTCTGCATGTGCAGCTACGACACGTGCATGGCGGACTCCGACTGTACCACCGGCCAGACGTGCGCGTGCCACGGCTCGACGTACAACATCTTCGGCAACACGTGCGTTCCTAGCAACTGCCGCGTCGACTCCGATTGCGGCGCCCGTGGCTATTGCTCGCCGAGCACCACCCCAGGACAGATCTGTGGAGCCGTGGGCGGCTACTACTGTCACACCCCCGACGATCAGTGCGTGGAAAACACCGATTGCGTCGGCGACGCGGGTACGGAGGCGTGCGTCTTCTCGACGGCCAGCCGGCACTGGGAGTGCCAACTCGTGCTGGAGTGCGTTTAGGACGCCTCATTCCCCCGACCGCCCCTCCCACTTCCCTGGCACCAACATCACGGCGAACCGCGCGGGGACCGCGATCCCCTCCCCTGCCATCGCGCCCTCCCCGCGGGATCGAAGCGCCTTGCCCTCGTCTCCCGCCACCATCGACCCGAGCGCATACCGCCCTGCCGCCGCGTGCATCCCCATGTCCGCCGCGTCCGATTGCTCGATCGCCGCGCGAAGGAACGTCGCCGCCCGAACGTCCTCCCCCCGCACCGACGCGATCCCCGCCTCGACGAGGCTCGCGAGCGGCTCGGTCCACCCCATGCGCTCGCGCGCGAGGCTGCGCGCGAGCCGCTCGGCCTCCGTCAGGCGGGCGTCCACGTCGTCGCCCGCCGCGGCCGTCGCCACCGCGGCGCGCGCCCGGGCGAAGCGCGCGTCGACGCGCACGTACTGGACGCGGAAGAGGAAGCTTCGCCCGAGCGCCTTCCAGTCCGAGACGATGCGATCGTGGGCCGCCCGCGCGCGGCCAGCGTAGAGCTCGATGTTCGCGTCGGCCAGCATCGCCCGGTAGTGCTGCAGGTGGTATCCGCGTCGCGACCAGGCCGCCATCGCGCCCTCGACGTGACGGCGGGCGGCCTCGACGTCGTCGACGACCAGGTAGGCGAGATTCGAATATCCGATCCGCAGGTTCACCGTCGTGTACAGATCACCGCGCCGTTCTGCGTCGGCGAAGAGGCGCGCGTGGCGCTCTCGGAACTCGCGCAGGCGGCCGAGCCACGTCAACGCCCACATCGAGAAGAGGTGCCCGTTGGCCTGCCACCCCGCGCGGTTGTTCGGGTACTCCGCGTAGGCCCGGTCCTGCTCCTCGAGCGCCTTGCGCCACTGTCCTCGGAGAAAGAGGCCCACGCCCCGCGTGCCGACGAGGAACGCGCGACCCTCCGGGTGCTGCATCGCGTCCGCGAGGCGCTGGGCGATCGCGTCGAGCTTGCGCTCCTGGTCGCCCAGGGCTCCCCCGGCGCTCGCGTGGGTCGCCGCCTCGATCGCCGCGGCGCGCACGACCTGGAAGCGGTCGCCCGCCCGCAGGGCCAGGAGCAGCCCGCGCGCCTGGAGACACGCGGCCTGGACTGAGTCGACGAGGCTCAGGCCGATGCCCGCCGCGTACAGCGCGTCGATCTGCGCCCGGTCCCCGGTCCCCGGCCCGGCGGCGAGGGCGTCCTCGAAGCGGCGACTCTTGAGCCGGATGCAGAGCCGATAGAAGAGGAGCAGGAAGATCGCGTGCACGGCCGACCGCGGGCGTGCGAGCCCGACCGAAGCGAGGGTTCGGTCGAGGACCGCGACCCCCTCGTCGATGCGCCCGCTCGTCAGCAGCTGCTCGGCCGCGGCGCGCTCGATCTCCGCGCGTTGCGTGATCGCCGCGTCGTTGGCCGCGCGCAGGTACACGGCCGCGGCGTCGGCGCCTCGCCCCGCCCACTCGAGCACCCGGGCGAGCTCGAGGTGCAGCCGTCCCGCCTCGGGCGACGATGGCGGCGTCGCGTCGAGCGCCGTCCGGTACAGGCGCGCCGCCTGGTCGAACGCGAGCTTGGCCGCCGCGCGCTCCGCCGCCCGCTCGGCGTGCTTGACCGCGCGCTCGAGGTCCCCAGCGCCTCGCAGGTGGCCCGCGAGCGCCTCGAGGTCCCCCTCCACGGTCCACTCGAGCACGTCCGCCAGACGGCGGTGGCGCGCGCGCAGCTCCGCCGGCGAGAGGCCCTCGACGATGGCCTCGCGGATGCGGTCGTGGCTCATCTCGACGACGTCGACTCCGCCCCGCAGCCCGGCGCGCAGGAACCGTCGCGAGACCGCGAGCGCGACGACGTCCTCGACGTTGTCGCGGATCTGCGCCGCGTCCGCCGCGACCGACACCGGCAGCGGGCGTCCGCCCACCGCCACGATCTCGAGCAGCTTGCGCGCGTCGCCCGGAAGCCGCTGAAGGCGCCCGGCGACCATGTGCTCCACGGTCAGCACGCGCAGCGTATCCTCGTCGGTCGACGTGGTCGCGGCGTTCGCTCGCACGAGCTCCCCGATGAGGAACGGACTGCCGCGCGACTCGCGCGCGGCAGCCCGCGCGATCCGCTGGCCTACCTCGTCGTGCGCGTCGAGCAGGGTCACCGCGAGGCGCTGGGCGTCGCCCGCGTCGAGGGGACCGACGTCGACGTCGACGACCTCCGCCTCGGCGGGCCAGCCTGCCTTCAACTCGGCCAGAAACGAGCTCGCGTGGGCCTCGTTGTCCCGGTACGTCATGACGAGCAGCACCGGCGGCGGGCGCGGAGGGCGCATGAGGTCGAGCAGGAGCGCGGCGCTGTCGACGTCGCCCCACTGCACGTCGTCGATGTAGACGACGAGCGGAGCCTGGTGTGCGAGCGCCGCGAGCAGATCCCGGAGGGCTCCGAACGCGCGCCGACGGAGCTCGCGCGGATCGGCGGGCTGGCCTTCGTCGCACGATTCTATGCCCGGGACGCGGCGCAGGACCGGAAAGAGGCGCGCGAGGGCGCCGATGCCTGGGGGCAGCGCGGGAAGGGACGACGTGTCGGCGAGGCGCAGCAGTTGACGGGTGAGCGCGTCGATGACGCTGTCCACGGCCTTGTACGGCACCGACTCGCGCTCGTAGGCCCGGCCGCGCAAGACGACCGCGCGTCCGGAGTCCGTCAGGTCGTCGAGGAAGTGCTGCACGAGGGTCGACTTGCCCATCCCGGACGTGCCGGCCACACGCACCGTCGTCGGCCGCCCTCCGGCCACGCGGTCGAAGGCCGCGCGAAGCACCTCGAGCTGGCTCTCCCGGCCCACGAAGACCGACTCGGCCGACGGCGGCACCGACATGGGCGCCGAGGCGCCGCCGATCGAACGGAGCTGGCGGAGGATCTCCGGCCCGGTCGGTCGCAAGGAGGGATCGCGCTGGAGCAGCGATCGGCAAAGGACGTCGAGGTCGTCGGGCACCCCGTGCACGAGCGAGGACGGCGGGAAGGCCTCCATCATGCTCTTTTGCTGGATGACCTCGGCGGCCGACCCGACGAACGGAGGACGCCCGACGAGGGCCTCGTAGAGGACGACCCCCGCGCTGTACCAGTCGCTCGCCGCGGTGAGCCGCTCGTCGAAGGCCTGCTCGGGCGCCATGTAGTGCGCCGTGCCGACCATCTCGCCGCTCGTGTCCTCGCCGCCGATCGCGGCGCCGAGCTCGGTCGCGACGCCGAAGTCGAGGAGCACGACCCGCCCGTCGGAGGTCACGAGGATGTTCGAAGGCTTGATGTCGCGATGCAGCTTGCCCGCCGCGTGAAGGACCTGCGTCCCCTCGGCCAGCCCGAGCAGGGCGGTGCGCAGACGTCCGATGTCCGCCGGCGACTGGCAGGCCGGCTCCGGAGACGCCTTGGACGGCGGGGGCGCGTCGCTCGGTCTCGGCGGCACGGGCGATCGTCGTGTCGGAGGAGCGGAGGTCCTCGAGCGCTTCGCCTCGTCGATCGCCCCGGGCCGCGACGCGAAGGCGCGGAAATTCGCGCCGCGCACGAGCTCCATCGTGAAGAAGACGTGGTCTCCCTCGGTCATCACGAACTCGTAGAGGCGCACGAGGTTGCGGTGGCGGACGTCGGCGAGCGTCCGAAACTCGTTCTTGAAGCGGTAGAGCGTGTGGGGGTCGAAGTTGAGGAGCGTCTTGAGGGCCACCCGTTGCCGGCGCTCGTGATCGATGGCCTCGTACACGACTCCCATTCCGCCGCGACCGATCGTGCGGACGATCTCGTAGCGACCGGTGCCCTTCCACGCGAAGAGGCGCGCGGGGGGCGACGACGAGCGGCGCGTCGGGTCCGCGCTCAAGGTCGCCTGCGGGCTTGGGCTCGCGCGCTCACGGCAAAGATCGTCCCAATTGAAAGCCTACCGGAGACCTCGCGCGGTACTCGATCAAACGAGCGCTTTGGGGAGGACGTTCTCCCACCTTGGCGCAAGCCGGCCGGCCTCGCCCGGGTTTGCGGTGTCTTCCGCTAAGGGCCGGCTGACGTCGATCCGTACACAGGGGGGACCCATGTTCGAGCGCCCCTCCTGCGTCGACTGCGCGATGCGCGCGCCGGCGACGCATACGAGCCACACGCTCATCGGGCAGTACGGCTGGCGCCTCAGCAAGAAGCAGCTCCCTAACTGGACGCACAAGATCGAGTGGCGCTGTCGGGCGTGCTGGCAAAAGGCAAAGGCGCGCAAGGCCGAAAGGGCCTAGCCACTCGCTGCTACGGCTCCGACTCGCCGCGCTCGCTCTGCGGCAACCACCCGTGGGACCGTAGAAACACGCGCAGCTTGCCCGCGCGCAGCACGACGTCGGAGCTCGACGAGAACTCGTCGAGCAACGGGAAACGGCCGCCCGCCTCGCCGAAATCGAGCACGATGCGCGACTCGTCCACGACCAGGCTCGGGGTCGGATCGGGGACGACCAGGCCAAGGCGCATCTCGGTCCTCGCCTTGCGAATCGACGTCGTCTCGAGCTCCACCTCTTGAAGCTCGACGAGCGGCAGGCGCAGCGCCGGCGCACGAGAGAGGCCCGGCGAGACGAGCACGTCGCCCCGGTCGACGCCGATTCGGACGCTCCGCACGCGCCGCGCGCTCCGCCACACCCAGATGCCGCCAAGCCCGAGCCCAAAGACGACGCCGGGAACGCCGCCCGGGATCGTGGCGAGCGCCGTCGCCGCGAGGACGCCGGAGAGCCACAGGATGCCGAGGTGGCGGCCTCCCCCCTCCGCCGGCAGCTCGAAGACGAATTCGGCCATCGGCCCTGGCTCGGAGGCGACCGGGGCGCGGTACGGCTCCCGGCGAGTCATGGCTTCGAGGATACGCGCGGAGAGACGGCGCTCCCAAATGCGCACGGTAGTCGAAACGATTTCGCGGTCCTATGGGTTCTGCAGACACGAAGGCGCGTGCCGCCTCACCTTGGTCGTTGACCTATACGTCGGTTCAGTGTTCAAGACCTTCATGCCCTTTGCGATGCACGCGCCTCGACGCCGCAGGGTGCCCGAGGACCCCCTGCGCTCGCCGCGCGCGCCCGCACGGGAGCCGGGACCGCGCTCCGGCGCGTCGATGGCGCTGGCGTTCGCGCTGCTCGACGCCGCGCAGGAGCTCGTTCGCATCCACCGCCTGCGCGGCGCCAGCGTGCAGTACAGCCGCGGGCCGAGGGGTGAGCATGTGGTCGCCATCGTGTTCGGCCGACTCGGACGGGACCAAGCGTCTTGACGTGTGGTCTCGAACCCCGTGC
>DATGJA010000040.1:0-3812 GCA_035295445.1 Polyangiaceae bacterium
GACCCACGACCGCCGCTCCGGCGCCGTCGCCGAAGAGGACGCACGTCGTGCGATCGGTCCAGTCGATGACGCGGGAGAGAAGCTCGACCCCGACGACGAGCACGTGGCGCATCTGCCCGCTCCGGACGAACTGGTCCGCGATGGAGAGCCCGAAGAGAAAGCCGGCGCACGCGGCGCTCAAGTCGAACGCCGGACAGTGCGGCGCGCCGAGCTTCTGCTGCACGAAGACCGCGGTGGCCGGCATCTGCATGTCGGGCGTCACGGTGCCGACGATGATCATGTCGAGGTCGGCCGCCGTGAGGCCGGCCATCTCGAGCGCGCCGCGCGCGGCGTGCGTGGCCATGTCGCTGGTGACGAGACCCTCGGGGGCGATTCGGCGCTCGCGGATCCCCGTTCTCTCGGTGATCCACGCGTCCGACGTGTCCACCAGCCTCTCGATGTCGCCGTTGGTGCGAACCGTGGGGGGCAGGAAGTGCCCCGTGCCGAGGATTCGAGAGCGGGGGCGGACCGGCGTCACGGCTCGGCTACTCAGTGGCAGCCGACCCGGGCTTGACGACGCGGCCCTTGTAGTGGCCGCAGGAGGCGCACGCGCGGTGAGAAACGACGGGCTCGCCGCAGTTCTCGCAAGGGACGAGGTTCGGTGCGGCCACCTTGTCGTGCTGCGCGCGTCGCATATTTCGCTTCGAACGGCTCTTGCGTCGCTTGGGGACGGCCACGAGATCTCTCCTTGTTGCGTCTTGCCGGGGTGCTTTTACGTCTTTTGTCGAAGCCCGAGGAGGGGAAGAAGGCGGGCATCCAAGGGAGTCCCCGCGGGGGCGTCTCCGGCACGCTCGGGCCTGATACCCGCGCAGCCCTCCGAACACAAGGGGATCATGGGGACTCCGAGGAGAAGCTCGTCGCGCACGAGGTCGTCCAGGACCACCGTCTCCCCGTCGAAGGAGAGGAGCTCGGCCCCGTCGACAGACGCCTCCTCGTCGGCACCGGCCGTCCCGTGCTGCGAGGGGTTTTGCACGGCGAGCACGCTGACGCCCTCGCGGACGTGGACGCGCGCAGGCTCGAGGCAACGCGCGCACGGGAGGACCAGCTCCGCCGCCACCGAGCCGACCACCACCACGTCGGTCGCGCTCCTCGAGGCGCGCACGTCGAGCTCACCGTCGGTCTCGCTTGGGCGGACGTCGGTTCCCTCCAGCGCGCCGCGCAGCCAGCTTGCGCGAATCGGAAAGCGAAAGTGCCTCCCGCCGGCGTCGAGGTCGCGCGCAGGGATGGTGAATTCGGGCGAAGACGACATGTCAGGTCGGAGGAACCCCGCAAGATGATGCGGACCCGCCGCGCGCGCAAGGGCTCAGCCGCCGCCCGCTACGACTTGACGCGGGGCGCCTTGGCCGTATTGTTTCGTACGCGAAACATATTCCCCTGAGTCCCCATGCCCGCGGCCATTCCGTCCGACATCAAGCTGGAGGTCGATCAGGTGCTCGAGGCGCTGCTCTACCTCTACACGGAGAGCCGGCGCGTCACGAAGGAGCTCGCGCGCAAGGCAGAGCTCACGGGCCCTCAGCTGACCGTTCTCAAGCTCCTCGAGGGGGTGGGCGACATCTCGCTCTCCGAGCTCTCCGACCGCATCCGCGCCCAAAACAGCACGGTGACCGGAATCATCGACCGGATGGAGCGAGAAGACCTCGTGGTCCGCGCACGATCGACCGAGGACCGCCGCGTCGTCCACATTCGACTCACCGACAAGGGCGCGAGGATCGCGCGCGAAATCGCCGTCGAGCCGATGGAAATCTTTCGGGTCGCGCTCGACAGCTTGTCGCCGGGGGAAACGCGCGACCTCCTCAAGCTTCTGACGAAGGTGGCTCGTCGGGTCCAAACTGTGGTCAAGCGGGACGTCGCCGGGGAGGGGCCGTCGCCCCATCCTCGACCGGCCGGCCGCTCGAAGGAGTAGAGGCCATGCATCAAGACGCGCGCGTTTCGACTCGAGATCCGGATGTCTGCGTCATCACGTGCGCGCTCACCGGCGTGCTCGCCAACCGCAAGCAGTGCCCGAACTTGCCGTACACGCCGGCCGAGATCGGGGAGGAGGCCCGGCGCGCCTACGACGCGGGGGCATCGGTCGTCCACATCCACGCCCGCAACCACGACGGCAGCCCGACCTTCAGTCCGGCCACGTTCGCGAGCATCAAGGACGAGGTTCGCAAGCGCTGTCCCATTCTCCTCAATTTCTCGACGGGGACGATCGCCGACGACGTGTCCGAGCAGTGCGCCTACGTACGCCAATCCCGGCCGGAAATCGCGGCGCTCAACATGGGGACGATGAACTATTCGAAGTACACGGAGCGCCGGAAAGAGTTCGTCTTCGACATGGTGTTTCCGAACACCTACTCGAAGATTCAAAAGCTTCTCGGGGCGATGAACGACGCCCGCGTGAAGCCGGAGCTCGAGTGCTTCGATACCGGACACACGCAGGGAGTCTGGCCGCTCCTCGACATGGGGATCCTCAAGCCGCCGCTCCAGTTCTCCTTCATCGTGAACGTGCTCGGGGGCGCGCCCGCTGCGGTCGAGACCATTCAGCTGCAGAAGAAGCTCGCCCTCGAGCTGGCCCCGGACAGCGAGTGGGAGGTCATCGGCATCAGCCACTGTCAGTGGCGAATGGTGGCCACCTCGCTCGTCCTGGGCGGCAACGTTCGCGTCGGGCTCGAGGACAACCTCTACCTGCCGCAGGGGGAGATGGCTCGCTCCAACGGCGAGCTGGTCGACGTGGCGGCGCGCATGGTGCGCGACGTCGGACGAAAGCCGGCGACCGTCGACCAGGCGCGGTCCATCCTCGGGCTCCCGTCGGCCGCCGTCGACGTCGCGCCCCCCGCGCACACGCCGAGCCCCTCGTGACGCGGGCCTACGAGAAGATTCGCGTCGCCCGCCGCGGTGCGGTCGAGACGATCACGCTCGACAACCCGCAACGCCGCAATGCCATCGGCCCTCGCATGACGAGCGAGCTCTTGTGGGCCCTCTCCGACGCGCAGGCCGCGGACGACGTTCGGTCGATCGTGCTGACCGGGGAGGGCAAGGCCTTCTGCTCGGGGGGCGATTTCGGCGAGATCGCCGGCGGCGCGGCGGCCTCGGAGCTCCCCATCAGGGGTGACTTTGCCGATCTCCTCCTTGCCCTGTGCAACGCCGAGAAGCCCGTCGTGGCGCGCGTGAACGGCGACGCGATGGGCGGGGGTCTAGGCCTGGCGGTGGCGTGCACCTTCGCGGTCGCGTCGGTCGACGCCCGCATGGGGACACCCGAGATCGACGTCGGTTTGTTCCCGATGATGATCCTGGCGGTCCTGGCCCGCCACGTCTCGCGCCGCAGGCTCCTCGAGATGTCGTTGCTCGGGGAGAGGTTCGGCGCCGAGGAAGCCGCCCGTCTCGGTCTCGTCAACCGGGCGGTGCCCGCGGCCGAACTGGACGCGGAGGTCGAGAAGATCACGGCCGCCCTTGCGCTCAAGAGTCCAACCGCCCTGCGTCTCGGCTTGCGCGCTTTCGCGGCGCAGGACGACCTCGATCTCGAGCAAGCGCTTCCTCTGCTCCGCGAGAGGCTCGTCGAGTGCATCGGCACCGAGGACGCCCGCGAGGGGCTCACCGCCTTCTTGCAGAGGCGCCCGCCGCGGTGGACCGGACGATGATGACACGTGCGCTGGTCGAACCGGCGACGATCGGAGAGCGTCATGCCGACGATGCGTGAAATGGTCGCGGAGCTCGAGGCTCGGCGCGATCGAGTCCGCCAGATGGGGGGGGCCGATCGGGTTGCCCGGCAGCACGCCCGCGGCAAGATG
>DATGJA010000041.1:0-9497 GCA_035295445.1 Polyangiaceae bacterium
CCTGGTCCGCAGAGAGCAGGCCCCCCTCGCGACAGGCGACCTGCGTCTGGCCGAGGTAGACGTTCCCGCTGCGCGCGCGCAGCGTCGCGCGAACGCCCACCCCCACGAGGACGCGACCGCCCGACTCGACCTCGGCGTCCGCGTTCGTCATCTCGACGAGCAGGGCCCACCCACCTTGGCGAGCGACCGGGTCTTCGCGGTGCCCGTTGGCCCACGGCGCGGCCGCCGACAGGACCGCGATTCCCAGGGCCGATTCGAGGTCCCCGTAGACCACGTCCGAGCCGCGAACGGTGAGCGGATCGGGGACAGCGCTGCTGCGGCTGATCACCTCGAGCGGTGTTCCGGCGGGCGGCGTCTGCGTGAGCGGCGCGCCGGCGGCCCGCAAGAGCGGCACCAGGCGAGGGGTGCCTCCGCAAGCGACGGCGAGGACCGCGCACGTCGAGAGGAGAGCGCGCGTTCGTCCTGCATTTCTCGTTGTCACGACCGTAGCGCCGGAGGAGCAAGCTCCGCGCCAGTCGAGAGATCGCGGCCAAGTGCGCGCGCCGCGGTCGCCGGGACGCTCGGCCGCGGGACCGCCAGCCCCGAAGAACCGATTCAGCGCGCCATCTCGTCCGAACGCACCATCTCGTCCAAGCAACGGGCGGCGAACCTCAACACCCAGTCCCGCCGGCCGCCCGCGCTCCCCGCGAAGGGCGAGTGCTCGTCCTCGACCGCCTGGCGCACCGCGACGAGCGCGGAGTGGTCCCGCAGCACACAGGCGACGACCGCGCGCTCGCGAAGAAGCTCTCGCGCCACACGGTCCGTCGGCACCCCCTCGTGCCACGCCTGGTCGAGAGACTCCGCCGCCCGCGCCCACGCGCCGTGCAGCGCCAGGTTCTTGCCGACCAGGTACCGGGCGATCGGTGAGTGAGAGCCCGCAGCCCATTGCCCCACCGAGAGCGCGCCCAACCACGCGTCGACGGGGCGCCCCGGCTCCCCGATCAAGAGGTCGACGACCGCGCGTCGGGCCGACGGGTCCTCGGCGCTCAGCCCCTTGACGTCGAGCGTCCGCGCGAAGTCCTCGTCCAGGGTCCGGGCGGCGATTTCTCGGTAGACGCCGGCGGCGCGCTCACCGCGACCATGGATCAGATCGTCGTCGGCGAGAGCCTCCTCGGCGTGATCGCGCACGGCCGGCGGGATCCGCGCGTCGTGCCCCATTCGGTCCAGGTCCTCGCGACCGCGCGCTGCGTCGCCGTAGCGAAGGTCGATGCGCGCGCGGTCGAGGAGCGCGTGCCAGTCGTGCGGGTCGCGCGCCAGCGCCCCGCCGTAGAGGTCCTTGGCCCGCTCGAACCGGTGCTCGTCGCGACAGCGATCGGCCGCACGGTTCAGCGCGTCGACCGCGTGCGGACAGCGGCGACCCCATACGCCGGGGCGCTCGAACCGCCCGCGGGCGTAGGACGCGGCCTCCTCCGGCATGGGGACCGCCGCGAGCCACGACCGAAACTCCCGATCGAGGTCGGCCCACGCGCGTCCGGTCAGCCCTTCGATCGACTGCCCGCCGTACCAGGGGCGAACGACCTCGATGCCCCAGCGACCGAGGACCCACCCGACGAAGGCGCCTGCGACCGTGTAGCTCTTGTCGGCGCTCTGCCCGAGGAACCCGAGCGAGAAGAGCGACCGCAGGGGCGGCAGGATGCCGAGGTCCATCATCGCGCGAGCCCACTGCGCGTCGGTGAGCTCGTCGTCGTCCGGGGAGGTCGCGACCGCGATCCCCTCGATGAGGCCGGGATCTGGCCAGAGACCGCCCCCCACGCGGAGCGGACCTCGCGCGAACGATCCGGCCACCACGTGGGCGACCTCGTGACCCAGCACGGGGTGCGGAAAGCCGGACGCCTGGACGTACACCTCGCGCCGCCACGGCTTGGCGATCGACGTGTCGGCGGCTCCCATGAGCTCCCGCTTCTGGTCGCGGTCGGCGAACACGTAGGCCGTCAATCGTCCGTCGAGGTGCGTCGCCAGCGCGTCCTCGTCCGCGGAGACCTCTTGCTCGCAGTCCCGCAAGAGAAGCTCGGCGTCGGCGGGGAGGGTCGAATCCGGGAAGACGACGTCGCATCGAGGCCCCGACCGGCGACCCCCCAGCCGTCGCGCGATCGAGGCCGCCGTCTGCCAGTGACCGAGCGCGGGCCCCTCGGCCGTGACCGCGAGGCTCGCCGTCAGCGCCGCAAGCCCGAGGACGACCCGCATCGCACCGCGCATGCTCCGGTGCGCCGTCCCGAGCGCGAGGCGTCCGGTCGGTCCGCGCGCGAGCGCCGGGGCGAGCAGGAGCGCGGCCGCGATCGTCGCCAGCGACCCGGCGCGGTAGGTCCACAGCCCGGTCCGGACGTCGACGACCGTGTCGTAGAGCGTGCCGCTGAAGTAACCGAAGAATGGGTCGTACGCGAAGATCATCGGAGACGTGCAGAACCGCGCGAAGCTCACGGCAATGCCGGCCAAAGGACCGGCGAGGCCGAGGAGCACGCAGGCGAGACGCCGAGCCTTTCGTCCGCGGCACGCCTCCGCCGCGACCGCGCCCCAGAGCCCTCCCATCGCGCCGCCGAAGCCCGCCGTCAGAACGAAGAGCGTGCTCCCTCCCCACAGATCGCACGCGCCGGCTCGAGCCGCGTGCAAGAGCGCGGTCACGAAGGCCACGCCCGCGAGCACGACGCCGGTCGTCAGGCCGCGCCGTACGCCGGCCGCCGGGCTCCGCAGAGCGCCGGAAGACAGCTCGACCGCCGTCGCGATGGCGGCAGCCGAGGGGACCACCAGCCCGCTGGCGAGCGACTGCTCGTAGCCCGGCCCGCCGAACAGCGGCATGAAGCCGACGGCGGCGAGGGCGCCGAACACCGTCAGCGCGGCCACTCGCCGCGGGCTCCAAGCGACCCCTTGCACGACGAAGAACCTACACCGTCAGAGCGGCGCTTCCTGCTCGCCCTCCGGACGCGGCGCCAGCGCAGGGGGCTCGAGCACCAGGGGAAGGACCTGATCGACGCGCTTGATGAGGTGAACCTTGAGGGCTCCGCGCACGTCGCTCGGCACCTCCTCGAGGTCCGGCTCGTTGCGGGCGGGGACGAGCACCTCGCGGATCCCGGCGCGGTGAGCCGCGAGGAGCTTCTCTTTGATTCCGCCCACGGGCAAGACGCTCCCGCGGAGCGTGATCTCGCCGGTCATCGCCACGTCGCGCTTGACCGGGCAGTGCAAGAGGAGCGACGCGACCGCGCTGAACATGGTCACCCCGGCGCTCGGCCCGTCCTTGGGCGTGCCCCCCTTCGGGACGTGCAGATGCAGGTCCGTCGCCTTGAGGAACTCGGGGTCGAGACCGAGGTCCTTGGCGCGGCTGCGGACGAACGACACGGCCGTCGCCGCGCTCTCGCTCATGACGCTCTTGAGGTTGCCCGTGACGAGCACTTCGCCCTTGCCGGGCATCTCGGTCGCCTCGATGAACAAGATGTCGCCGCCCGTCGGCGTCCAGGCCAGGCCCGTGGCCACCCCCGGGGTGCTCGTCCGCTCGGCCAGATCGGGGATGTGGCGCGGAGGCCCGAGGACCTTCTCGACGAACTCGGTGTCCGCGGACACGCGCAAGTCGGTTTCTCCCTCGGCGATGCGCATCGCCACGTGCCGGCACACCGCCCCCACCTCGCGCTCGAGCGACCGGACGCCGGCTTCGCGCGTGTACGAGTCGATGATCCTCTCGATGCCTGCACGCTCGAAGGACAGCCGCTCGTCGGTCAGCCCGTGGGCGCTCAGCTGCTTCGGGCACAAGAACTCGGTGGCGATGTTGAGCTTTTCGGCGCGCGTGTAGCCCGGGCACTCGATGACCTCCATCCGATCCATCAGCGGCAGCGGGATCGTCTCCGGGTTGTTCGCCGTGCAGAGAAACGTCACCTGCGACAGATCGAACGGGACGTCGAGGTAGTGATCCTGGAACGTCGAGTTTTGCTCGGGGTCGAGCACCTCGAGGAGCGCCGCCGCGGGATCGCCGAGCAGATCGACCCCGAGCTTGTCCACCTCGTCGAGGACTACGACGGGGTTGCGCACGCCGACCTTCTTCATCGCCTGGATGATCCGCCCCGGCAGCGCGCCGACATACGTCCGACGGTGACCGCGCACTTCCGCCTCGTCGCGGACGCCGCCGAGCGCAATGCGGTGATAGCGCCGGCCCATCGACCGGGCGATCGACCGCCCGAGCGACGTCTTGCCCACGCCCGGCGGCCCGATGAAGCACAGGATGGGCGCCTTCTTGCTGCCCGCCAGCTTGCGCACGGCCACGTACTCGATGATTCGCTTCTTGATCTTGTCGAGGCCGTAGTGGTCCTCGTCGAGGCAGCGCCGGGTCTCCTCGACGTCGAGCCGGTCCGCCGTCGTGCGGCTCCACGGGAGGTCCGCGATCCACTCGAGGTAGGTGCGGGTCACGTTGTACTCGGCCGATTGGGGCTGCATGCCGGCCATCCGCCCGAGCTGCTTGCGCGCGACCTTCTGCACCTCCTCGGGAAGGCCCGCGGCGCGGATGCGCTCGCGCAGCTCCTCGACCTCGTCCTCCTCGCCCCCCTCGCCGAGCTCCTCCTTGATCGTCCGCATCTGCTGGCGGAGGATCTGCTCGCGCTGGGCCTTGCCCTCGTCCGCGATCATCGAGCTTACTTCCTTCTTGACGCGCAAGAGCTCGAGCTGCCGGCTCACGACCGACAGAACGGCCCGCACGCGGGCCCTCGGCTCGAACGTCTCGAGGATCCGCTGCTTGTCCGCGACGCTCGCCTGTTCGGGCGCCAGGTTGGAAGCGATGAGGTCAGCGAGGGCGCCGCTCTCGCGGACGTTGTCGAGGATCCCCGCCGTCTCGCGCGGGAGGTTGGGCATCAGGCCCAGGAGCTGGCGCATCCCTTCGCGCAAGCTGGCGCCCAGCGCGTCGAGCTCCGCGTCGCGCTCGAGGTCCTCGGGCACCCGGCGGACGCGGGCGCGCATGTACGGCTCGAGCGCGGTCGTGTGCGCGATCTGGAACCGCGCCAGCCCATGGAGCACGACCGAATAGTTGCTCGGCCCGAGGCGCAGGACCTTGACGACCCGCGCCAAGGTGCCGATCTCGAAGAGGTCCTCGAACCGGGGCTCGTCGACCTCGGCGTCGCGCTGGCTCACGATCCCGACGACGGCCCGCTCCTGGCCGACGAGGTCCTCGACGAGGCGCACGCTCCGCGTTCTGCCGACGTTGATGGGAACGACGCTCGCCGGAAAGACGACGCTGTTGCGCAGCGGCAGGATCGGCAAAAGCTCAGTGTCCGACGCCGACGCCGACGACGACGCCGACTTTGGATCGCTCATCATCCATTCGTATAACGCGACGATGGCCACCGCAAAGGGCCCGTCGGAGGGGGCCGCGCGCGTCACGCCGATCGCGCGGCCGCCGTTGACGCTCGTACCCTCTCTAAGCCGTGCTATGAGGTGGTCTCGGATGGGGTCTCGTATGCGTCGCGCAGCGAGAGCGCTCTCGGCGGGGTGGGCCATCGCCTGCGTCTCGGCGTGCGCGGCAGGACAGCACCCGTACGACAACCCGCAGTCGGTCCTTCACGCCTACGCCCTGGCTCTCGAGGAGGGCCGCGCGGACGACGCCTACCGCCTCCTGTCGGACGAGGCGCGGCGGGGGGTCTCGCTCGAGGCATTCCGCCGGATGGTCAAGGACGACCCGGACGGCGTCCGGGAGATCGGCCGGTCCCTCGAACGACCCACCGCCCCCCCGCTGGTTACGGCCACGGTCACCAGCCCGAGCGGTCAAGAGCTCAACCTCGTCCTCGAGAACGGCGCCTGGCGCGTCGACGCGTCGACCATCGACCTCTACGCGCAGGACACCCCGCGCCACGCGATCATCGGCTTCATCCGGGCGATCGAGCGCAAACGCTACGACGTCGTGATGCACTACGTCCCCGATTCCCACAAGGAAGGGCTCGACGCGAACAAGCTGCAGGCGGCGTGGGAGGGTCACGAGAAGGACGAGATTCGACAGGTCGTCGCCGCGCTCAAGCAAGCGCTACCGACGGCCACCATCGAGGAGACAGGGGAGCGCGCGACGATGCCGTACGGCGCAGGCACGATGCAGCTCGTGCGCGAGCACGGTCTCTGGAAGATCGAAAATTTCGACTGAGTCCGCACGCTCGAGCGAAGCGAGAGTTCGGACGAAACACCCGAACTGAGTCCGCACGCTCGAGCGAAGCGAGAGTTCGGACGAAACACCCGAACTGAGTCCGCACGCTCGAGCGAAGCGAGAGTTCGGACGAAACACCCGAACCGAGTCCGCACGCTCGAGCGAAGCGAGAGTTCGGACGATACACCCGCGCCTCACGGTGTGGCTGCGAACGGGTCCGCGAGGAGCAGCACGCGACCTCCCGTCGGATCGCCGACCCAGACGGCGCCCTGCCCGTCGGTCGTCACGCCTTGGACGTTGGGCGGCACGGGCACCGTTCCCAGCAGCACCGGGGCGCCCGAGGAGGGGACCCCCACGATGGAGAGCGAGCCGCCCTTGGTCGGCGCGTACACGTGGTGCAACGCGGGCGCGTAGTCGATGATGTCCACCGCGGAGTCGAGCTGCGCGACGCCGAGCATCGCTCCGGCGTGCGCCGCGTCGAGCACCGCGATGCTGCCCGCCTGGCACGCGACGAGGACGAAGCCACGCGCCTCGTCGACGGCCAGGCCGAGCGAGACGGAGCAGCCGTTGGACCAGGTCTCGGCCACGGCGCGCTGCGCTACGTCGATGGCAAAGGTCTGCCCGCTGAACGAGTTCGTGTAGACGCGCCCACGGGAGGCGTCGACGGCGATGGCCTCGGGACCTCCCGCGATCGCGAGGGTGGCCGCGTGCGCGGGGGGACCGCCCGAGGGCACCGTGAGCACTTCCACGCCCGTAAAAGGCTCGGTCACCCACGCTTCGCCGGTCGACGCCACCCAGCGGACGTAGTCGGGGCCGCCCGCGAGAGGCGCCGACGCGGTGATGGCGCGGGTCGACGAGTCCACGACCCGGAGGCTCTGCGTCTCGTGATCGATGGCCAGGATCGCCCCGGACGCCTCGTCGGCGGACGTGCAGCCCGAGGCGTGGCTGCCGACCATGAAACCGGCCGACGCGGAGAAGCCTCCGATGGCGGTGACGGCGAGCGAGAGAGGGTCGACCAGGTCCAGGTTCCCGGTGCCCCCCGCCGGGGCAAGGACCTGCCGCAACGTGGGGGCGAAGCGGAGATCGTCGAAGCCGATGCCGCCGTCTCCGCCGGGCAGGACGACGCTCGCGATCCCCCGGCCCGAATCGCCGGGCGTGCCCGCTTCCGCTCCCGCTTCGGCCCCCGCCTCCGCCGAGACCTCGGGCCGGGCGCCGCCTCTGCCGGATGACGCCGAGCAAGCGGTCGCGCCTGCCGCGCAGGCCATCACGCCCCAAGCGATGCCTCGAGCGAGGCTCGCCTCGAAAAGGCTCTCAGGACGCATCCGTGCCTGATTGTGCCACCGTCTCGAGGCTCGCGTCCTGGCTTTGCGCTGACGCCCTGGCGCGTCGTTTGCGGGTTGATTCCGAGCAGAACCGCGAGCGCGAGCGCCTACTCGAGCGTGGCGACGACCGGCGCGTGGTCGCTCGTGCCGACGTCGGCTTGCACGCGGCACTCGACGGCCTTCAGGCGATCGCTCGCGAGGACGTAGTCGATGCGCCACCCCTGGTTCTTCTGTCGCAAGCTGCGCCAGGGCGGCCACCAGGTGAACATCGTGTCGCTCGCGGGATCCAGCGTCCGCGCGACGTCCTGGAGTCCGCACGCGATCACCTTCTCGAAGAGATCGCGCTCGTCGGGGCGCTGGCCGATGGCGCCCGGCTTGCGCTCCTTCGGGTGTACGTCCGCGTCCGTCCGGGCGACGTTCAGGTCGCCGCAGACGACGAGCCGATCGCCGGCGGCGCGCCGTCCGTCGGCGTACGCGCGCAGGGCCTCGAGGAAGCGCATCTTGGCTCCGTAGTCCTTGCCCCCGTTCGGCACGTAGACGCTCACGGCCACCAGGCCGTCCGGCATCCGCGCCTCGACCGCCCGGAACTCGACGTCGAACTCGGGGTGAGCGAAGACGGGGCGAGCCTCGAACCGCTCCTTGCGCAGGTGGATCGAGACGCCGCTGTAGCCCTTGGGCCCCCCGTGCCAATAATTCCAGTATTCGGGGAGGAGGGTGAGCGTCTCCCCGAGCTGATCGGGCGTGGCCTTGAGCTCCTGCAGGCAGACGACGTCGGGGGTCTCTTGGCGTACCCAATCGACGAACTGCGCCTCGCGGGCGCGAATGCCGTTCACGTTCCACGTGGCGACCCTCATGCTCCCACGCTCCGCGCCTTGGGCATCGTGATCTCGGGGGGCCGGACGTAGAGCGGCTCGAGGCTGTCCGCGTCGTCCGACCGGCGGCCGAGCGCGATTCGCCCGATCGAGGACGCGCGAGGCTCGTCGTGCGGAGGCTCGAGCGCGAGCGCGACGCGAGCGCCGAGCGCCGACCAGTCGATCCCCACCGCCGCCTGGCCCGCGACGACCACGCGGCCTGCCGGCGCGAGGTCCGCGAGGCGCGCGACCAGGTCCGGCCCGCGCCAGTGCGAGGGCTCGAGCACGAGCGCGTCGCCCAGCCGAGCCTGGGCGAAGACCTCTTGCCTTCCGGCGCCGACGACGCCGACGACGAGCGCCGCGTCATCGCCGAGCCCGTACGTCACGGCGTCGAGCGACGTCACCCCGACGACCTCGGCCCCCGTCGCCAGGACGATCCCCTTCACGGTCGCGACGCCGATCCGCGCGCCGGTGAAGCTGCCGGGCCCCACGCCGACCGCCCACCGACCGACGTCCGCCGGAGCCCAGCCGGTGCGCTCGAACAAGGACGCGACCATCGGAAGGAGCGATTCGCCGTGCGCGTTCGACACGCGGCGAGCGTCCTCGGCCACGAGCCGCTCGCCGTCGAAGAGCGCGACCGACCCGAGCGCCGTGGAGCATTCGACCGCCGCGACCTTCACCACGCCGGAGCTTAGCGCGCCTCCTCTCGGACGGGACTTGGTCCGCACGCTCGAGCGACTTCCGGCGGGCGGGACGAGGGGCACCCCCAAAAAATTTAGCGCCCGAGCATCCGCGCGATTCGGCCGCGCCATCCGTCGCGCAGCGCGCTGTCGGGGGGGACCCCCGTGACGTGCACGACCGCGGCGGTCAGGTTGTCCGGCGTCCCCCGCGCGTTCGCCGTCGAAACGAGCGACTCGCTCGCCGCCTCGGGCGTGCCTTCGCGCAGCGCGGCGAGGAGCTCGTCGTCGTCGAGCACGTTGTAGAGGCCATCGCTGCACAGGAGCAGCCGGTCGTCGGCCTCGAGGGGGAACGAGATCTGGTCGAGCGCGACGATGAGCTCGCGGCCCATGCTCCGGGTGAGGACGGACCGATCGGGGTGCGCCTTGGCGCGCTTCGCCGTCATGAGCCCGATGCGCTGCTTGCTCGCTGCCAGCGTGTGGTCCTTCGACTTCTGCGTGATCG
>DATGJA010000042.1:0-6238 GCA_035295445.1 Polyangiaceae bacterium
CTCGCGCCTCCGCCGCGGACGCGGGTGTACAAAAGCTAGTCGTGGCAGGCGGGGGGTGCCAGCGGCAAATGGGGTGGTCTCGCGTCGGCCTCCTCTCTACTCGGCCCTAGTACATCCAGCCGGAACTTCGTTCCGGGTTCGGCCGAACTGCTCTACTTCTGTCCCTCGTGACCCCGGACTGGTCCAATTCGCGGCGGCGCGGGCCGCCGACCTATGGCCTCGCGTGCCCTCACTGCGGCAGCGACGCGCCCATCGTCTACCGGGGCGTTGTGCCCTGCTGCACCGCGTGTGGCGGCGTACGCGTTCCCCTTTCCGGCCCGTCCGTCAACCTCGCCGGCGGACCCTCCAAAGTGGGCGGCGTCCTCGCCGGGGTCGCGGGGTGGCTCGCCCTCGTGGTGGGGCTGTCGTTCGCGGCAGGCCTCGGGTTGCTGGTCGCCCTCTTCGCGACCCCCGGCGTCGCGTGGGCGGTCGCCCTGCCGGTCGTCATGATCTCCCTCGTCGTCGGGGTCGGCCTCATCCGGGGCGGTCGCTCCCTGCGCCGCTCCGGCGTCCAGGCCGAGGGCGCGATGCGCGAGCAAGCTCTTTTGGCCGTGGCGGCCCACCAAGGCGCCGTGACGGCGGCGGACGCCGCGCGCGCGCTCGCGATTGGCGTCGCCGAAGCGGACGAATCGCTCACCGCGCTCGCCAAGCGCGACCCCGAGCATCTGAACGTGGAGGTCGACGACCAGGGGGTCGTTTGGTATCGGGCGGTCGCGCCCCTGCGCGCGAGGGTGGCCGACCCGGCTGGGCCGGCACTTGCGGCTCAAGACGTGCCTCGCGACGACACCGACGTCCCGCCAGAGGCGGAGGACGAAGAGACACAAGCGAGAAGGTTGCGGTGAGATCCGGAAACGAAGCGCTCCGCATGCTCCACCGAGAGCTCGAGGGATGCCGCGCATGCCCGAAGATGATCGGCCCGGTGGTGCACGGCCCGCCTGTCTCGAGCCGCGTCCTGCTCGTTGGTCAAGCGCCTGGGCCACGCGAGGGGTCCTTCGGCAGGCCGTTCGCTTGGACCGCCGGCAAGACGATGTTCGGCTGGTTCGACAGCGCCCTCGGCGTCGACGAGGCCACGTTCCGAGCGCGCGTCTACATGGCTGCCGTGGCGCGCTGCTTCCCCGGAAAGGCGCCGGGCGGTGGAGATCGAAAGCCCGATGCCACCGAGATCGCCTCGTGCGAGCCCTGGCTCGCGCGCGAGGTCGCCATCCTCCGCCCCGAGCTGGTGATCGCGGTCGGGAGCCTTGCTATCGAGCGCATCCTCGCGGTCAAGCCGAAGCTCGCGCAGGTCGTGGGTACCGTCCGAACGGCGGAGTGGCTTGGGCATCGCGTCGACGTCCTGGCGTTGCCTCACCCGAGCGGCGCCTCGCCCTGGCACAAGGTCGATCCCGGCCGGAGCTTGCTGCGCCGCGCCCTCGAGCTGCTCGGGCGACACCCCGCGATGGCGCGCATCGTTCGCCGCTGACCTCCCACGTGGGCGCGCACTGCGCGCTGCTCTAGACTCAACCGATGGTGATGACGCCGCTCACTCGCCGCCTGCTGGGCTCGGCCGCCTCCACCATGGACCGGGTCCTTGTCGCGGCCTTCGGAATGGGCAACCGCCGCGGGCGCGCGGCCACCGCTTCGCTCTCTGCGCAAGAGAAGCTGGCCCGCCTGGCGTTCGTCCGCGAGGCGTACGGCGCCCCCTCGCTGTTCGCCGATCCGGACACGTACTTCGTGAGGCCCCCGGCGGTCGCTCCCAAGGAGACCCGTGTCCGGACATTGCCCTGGGGCGGCGAGTGCGTGGAGCTCTCGTGGGAAAGCGTCTTCGAGCCGTTCCACGATCGCGTGCGCGCCAAGTACATGTCGCACGCCCGCAATCGGACCGCGTACGGACGCCTCTACGTCGCCGGCTCGACGGGCCGGCCGGCCGTCATCCTCGTCCACGGGTACATGGCGGGACAGTGGGCGGTGGAGGAGCGTGTCTGGCCCATCCGCTGGCTCAACGGCATCGGGCTCGACGTGGCCCTGTCCGTGCTCCCGTTCCACGGCGTTCGCGCCCGTCCCGAGGGGGGGGCTCCCCCGTTCCCTGGCACCGATCCGCGCTTCGCGAACGAGGGGTTCCGCCAGACGGTGGCCGATCTGCGCGTCCTCGCCGCTGCGCTCCGCAGTCGCGGGGCCTCTTCGGTCGGGGTCATGGGCATGAGCTTGGGGGGGTACGCGGCCGCCCTCCTCGGGACCATCGAGCGGGAGCTCGCCTGCGTGGTCCCCCTCATCCCTCTCGCGTCGCTGGCCGATGCCGCTCGCGATCAGGGCCAGCTCGGCCCGGACGACGAGCCCCACGGGATTCACGCAGCGCTCGACGCCGCGTATCGGGTCGTCAGTCCTTTCGCGCGGCCGGCCATGGTCGCGCGCGAGCGGGTCCTGGTGGTCGGGGCCGAGGCCGACCGCGTGACGCCCATCTCTCACGCGGAGCGCATCGCGCGCCATTTTGGCGCCGACCTGCTTCGGCTCGAGGGGGGCCATCTGCTTCAGACCTGGAGGCGCCCGGCCTTCCGCGCCGTCCGGGAGATGCTCCGCCGCAACGGGGTCCTCGCCGCCGTCCGCCCAGCCGCTACCGCCGGATGAGCACGTAGACGGCGCCTTCCCCGCCGTCGGCGGTCTGGGCCGTCGCGAACGCCGCGACGTGTTCGCTCGCGGCCCCCTGGGAAAGCCACGCCCCGATCTCTCCGCGAAGGATGCCCGCCCCTCCCGGCGAGTGCTCGCCCTTGCCGTGGATGACGAGGACGCAGCGTTCGCCGCGCACCCGCATGGCGCGAAGGAAGACCTCGAGCGCCGCGCGCGCCTCCTGGGCGCCCATGCCGTGCATGTCGAGGCGGGCGTCGAGAGGAAACAGGCCGCGCCTCATCCGCCGCACCAAGTCTGGGGCAACGTCCAACCGCCGGCCCTCCACGCGGCGCCCGTCGTCGGAGACCTCGAAGCGCGCGCCGCCTTCGACGAGCGTCCGGAGCTGTTCGTGGACGGCCTGCGAGTCGGCCGCGAGGGAGGCGTCCGGCGATGCGGCCTTCGGCGCGGGTCGCTCCCCCTTGGTGGGCACGCGTCCGCGCGTTCGGTCGAGGGGCTCGACACCCGCATACAACCGATGAAGGAGCAGCGCGTCGTCGTCGCCCGCGTCGCGCTCCGACGGCGTGGAGCGGGGCAGAGGCGGCTTGGCCCCCGACGGCCCCGGCTGCTCGGGAAGGTCCTTCTTCAGCGCGCGAAGCGCATCGAAGGGCCCCGCCGCCGGGCCCTTCTTGCCGCGCCCCGTCACGAGCGGGTCCTCGTCGGACGTATCGTCCGATCTCTCGCTTCGCTCGAGCGTGCGGACTTGGTCGGGTGTTTCGTCCGATCTCTCGCTTCGCTCGAGCGTGCGGACTTGTCCCTGGCACGAGCCCGCACCGCTGCCAGGGCGCTCCCCAGGCCGGTGAGGATGCCGTCCTCGTGTTGCCAGTCGCGATCGTCGAGCTCCGGGAAGTCGTGGGGGTTGCGCAGGTCCTCGAGCGTGAGCCCGGGACGCAGCCGGCGCGCCAGGTCGACGATCCGCCTCTGCTGCTGCTCTTCCATCCGCACGAGGAGTTCTTCGATCTCGAGCCACCCCTCGGCGAGCGCTTCGCCTCTTCGGCGCTTGCGCCGGTAGGCCTCGAGCGCGCCCTGCACGAGCGCGTGCGTCACCTGCCCACCGTCGAGCAGGTCCTCGATCCGGGTCGCCGGCACGAGGGCGGTTTCGAGCTCTTCCTGCGGATCGAACTGCGTCGTCCGAGTGCGCACAGCGCCACGCGCGAGGAACGTGAAGCAACGGTTGTCTTGGATCGCCGGGTTCGGCTGGACGACGACCAGCGGCTCGAAGGTCGCCGCCTCGTAGCCGCTCTCCTCGAGGAGCTCTCGTCGCGCCGCCTGCTCCGGCGCCTCACCCGACTCGACCACCCCCCCGGGAATCTCGAGTGAGAGCGCGTCGCTCCCGAAGCGATACTGCCATACCATGACCAGCCGGTCGTCGTCGGTGACGGCAACGACGTTGCACCAGTCGTTGCAGCGCACGGTGAATGCCTCGCCGCGCGACCCGCCGGCGGCGTCTTGTAGCTCGAGCTTGCACACTTCGAAGACGCTGTAGGTCCCGACCGGCGAAGACCGGAGCACCCGCCAGGGACGCAGTGCAGGGGCGGGCAAGATCAGCGCGGCCACGAGGCGTCAGACTAGCGCAACGTAGCGGAATGCTAAGCTGGAGAGCGTCGATGGCGGCGTTCTCCCGATGGCTGCAGACCGCGAGGCGCGGGCTCGAGCTCGCGGCCGAGGATATCCGCGCGATTTGCGAGAACGACCCGGCGGCCCGCTCGCGGATCGAGGTCGTCCTCGTCTATCCAGGTCTCCACGCCGTGTGGCTCCACCGAGCTGCGCACTGGCTCTGGCAAAGGGAGCTCAAGCTCAGCGCGCGCGTACTCTCCAACGGCAATCGCTTTCTGACCGGCATCGAGATCCACCCTGGAGCCCGCGTCGGCCGCCGCGTGGTCATCGACCATGGCATGGGGATCGTGATCGGCGAGACCGCGAGCGTGGGCGACGGGTGCCTCCTCTACAAGGGAGTTGTCCTCGGAGGCACGTCGACCGAGCGCAAGGTCCGCCACCCGCAGGTCGGCAACGAGGTCGTCATCGGCTCGAACGCCTGCATCCTCGGCGCGATTCACGTCGGGGACCGCGCGCGGATTGGCTCGGGCAGCGTCGTCGTGCGCGACGTGCCCGCGGAGGCGACCGTCGTGGGCGTCCCCGCGCGTCTCATCGTCCCGAGACACGCCACGCTCGACGCCGCCCTCGATCACGCGAACCTTCCGGACCCCGTCGCCGAGATGATCCGCGCGCTCGCCGAGCAGAACGAAAAGCTGCGCGAGCGGATCTCCGCCCTCGAGGACAAGCTCGGGGTCGCGTACGAGGAGCTGCCCTTGCGCCTGCCGTACGATGGGGACGCGCTGCCCCGGGCCGACGGCGGCTGACCCGTGGCGGCCGCGCGCCGGAATGCGAACGACGAAGCGCTGATCGTCAAGAACCGGCGCGCCTCGTTCGACTACGCCATCCAAGACCGCCTCGAGGCGGGCCTCGTGCTCGTGGGGAGCGAGGTCAAGGCGATGCGGGCAGGCAAGGTGGACCTCGTCGACGCATACGCGTCGGTCGATCGCGGCGAGGCGTGGTTGAAGCAGATGTTCGTCGCGCCCTTCGAGCAGGCGAGCGCCTTTCCGCACGACCCGAGGCGCCCCCGCAAGCTTCTCTTGCACGCAAAGGAGGTCGAGGACCTCCGCCGGGCCGTCGCGCGCGATGGCTTCTCGGTCGTGCCCCTGCGTCTCTACTTCAAGCGTGGCCGGGTGAAGGTGGAGCTCGCCATCGCGAAGGGCAAGAAAGCCTACGACAAGCGATCGGACATGGCGACCAAGACCGCCGAGCGAGAGGCGAGGGCGGCGATGCGCCGCGAGTCCCGGTGAAGGCTCCGCTCGTGATCCGCTGGGCCTTCGGCGGCGAAGGCCGGCTCTTATCGCTCGACGGAGACGCCGTCGCCATCCGATCGACCGTGTCGTCCCCCCCCGGTTCGCGGATCGAGGGGACGGTCTCTGCGGGGCAGGGATCCAGCCAAGGCGCGCGGCAAGCCAAGCTGACGTTGCGCGTCAAGGTCCACTCGAGCAAGCGCGCGCCCGAGGGAGATTTCGTCCTCGAAGGGAGGGCCCTCGACCTCTCGCGCCGGGCGAGGGACGTGCTGGACCGACTGCTCGCGGACTGATCCACGCCCCAAGATGCGCGAAGCGTACTACCGTCATCATGGGAGCGGACCCGGCCATGGAAGACCCGAAGCAGACCCCCCCCGTCTACGTGATCGAGAAGATCCCGGTCGCCGGAGACAACGAGGTGACGGGCGCTCGAGCGCGCGCCGAGGGCATCCCGACCCCGTCGCACCTTCGCATTTTCCCGGAGCTTGCTCGCGGGGGCATGGGTCGGATCCACCCCGCGACCGACCGTCACCTCCTCCGCCACGTAGCGCTCAAGCGGCTCGACAAGGAGCTTGCGAAGGAGCCCTTTTACCGCGACGGCTTCATCGCCGAGGCCCAGATCACGGGACAGCTCGAGCACCCGAACATCGTCCCCGTCCACGAGCTCGCGATCGACGCGCGCGGCGTCCCGTACTTCACGATGAAGCTCGTGCGCGGCG
>DATGJA010000043.1:0-14047 GCA_035295445.1 Polyangiaceae bacterium
CGGCATCGAGCAGCTTCTCGAGTACGAGGCGACCGTTAGTGACATGCTCAGCCGTGCGAAGACGCCGACCGTGTGCGTTTACGACGCGTACCGGTTGGGCGGCGGGATGCTTGTCGACCTGCTGCGGGCGCATCCGCTCACCGTGATGAACGGCGTGCTGCACGAGAACCCGTTCTACACGCCCCCGAACGAGATGCTCCACGAGCTGCGTCGACGCCCGACGACGAGCTAACGACTTCTCCGCACATGACTTCGGGCTCCTCGGAACCGCCGGACGACAGAGAGCGGGCAGGCCGCCTAGAGCGATGCATCCGCGACATGGTAGCGCTCCACGCGCTGCCGTCGGCATGCATGGGCCGCACGCTGAACGACGCATTGGATCTCGTGCTCGAAGCACTACCCACGGCCCTTGATTGCACGTTGGTCCTGATCGACATGCCGGGTCCGCAGCGACGGCGGGAAGCCGTCTGGTGCGGGGCGCGTGTCAGCAGCACCCGCGTGGGCGAGATCGACGCTGCCGTAGCGAGTGCCGGGGCTTCGGACGTGTTGGTGTACGCTTCGAACCCGCTCCACTGGCTCGAGGCGGCCCTGCCAGTCGGAAAGGAGTACGGTCGGATCCTCGTCGCGCGCCGCGCGCCGTTCGAGGAAGACACAGATCGCGTGCTCGTACAAAGCGCCGCGAACCTCGCGGGCACGGCGCTTGGGAGCGCAAGCGTCCTGGAGGCGGCGCGACGCAAGGACGAGTTCATCGCAACGCTCCTCGACGCGGTCACGGACTACGCGATCTTCATGCTCGACGTGACCGGCCACGTGGCGACGTGGAACGCTGGCGCCAAGGCTCTGAAGGGGTACGAGCCCCAAGAGATCATTGGCAAGCACCTCTCGATCTTTTACACAGACCAAGATCGCAAGGCCGGAAGACCGGAGGCCACCCTCAAGGCGGTCCAGCGCGACGGCCGCGTCGAGGACGAGAGTTGGCGCGTGCGGAAGGATGGTTCGCGATTTTGGGCGAACGTCGTCGTTACGGCGCTACGTGACCGGAAGTCGGCGATCACCGGCTTCGTCAAGGTCACGCGCGATCTCACCCAACGACGAGCGGCCGAGGAGAACGCGCGGACGCTCTTGAGCGAGCAGCTCGCGCGAGCGGTATCGGACAACGAACGGCGCCGGCTTCTGACGCTTCTCGAGCAGGTGCCCGCCATAGTGAATTTTCTCCGCGGCCCGGATCTCGTTTTTGAGTTTGCGCACCCGAAGGCAGTAGAGCTAACTGGAGGCCGTGAACTGATCGGCAAGCCCCTTCTTGTCGCCATCCCTGAGCACCGCGATCAACCTTTCCATGGTCGCTTGCGTCACGTTCTGGAAACGGGAGAGTCCTTCAGGCAGCACGACGCGCTGGCGTGGTTCGAGAGAGATGGCCAGCGGGTGGAGTCGTATTGGGATTCCGTTTATCTGCCGGTACGTGATTCCACGGGCGCGATCGAAGGCGTCATGACCTTCGATCTCGAGGTGACGGAAGGCGTGCTCGCGCGGCGCGCGCTAGAGCGGGTGAGCCGCGCCAAGGACGAGTTTTTGGCGACGGTGAGTCACGAACTCCGCACGCCGCTGAACGCGATGCTCGGATGGTCGACCATCCTGAAACAGAAGCCGTGCGACGAAGCCAAGCTCGCACGAGGCCTGGAAGTCATCGAGCGAAACGCCCGAGCGCAGGAACGCCTCATCAACGACCTGATGGACGTATCTCGGATCATTAGCGGCAAACTTCAGCTCACGTTGCGGCTCGTAGAGATCTCGGGGGTAGTCCATGCGGCTGCCGACGTGGTCCGACATGCAGCGGAAGCAAAGAGGGTCCGTCTTGTCGTCGACCTCGATCCGGATGTCGGCACGAACGTAGGAGACCCGGACCGGCTTCAGCAAGTCGTCTGGAACCTGCTGAGCAACGCGATCCGGTTCACACCAGCCGGCGGTCGCGTGCACGTCACTGGACAGCGCTCGGTCACAGGTATTTGCATCCGGATCGAGGACACCGGCGCGGGGATACCGAGCGAACATCTGCCGTACATCTTCGATCGCTTCCGCCAGGTCGACAGCTCAACAACGCGCTGCCACGGCGGGCTTGGGCTTGGCCTCGCAATAGTTCGCCACCTTGTGGAAGCGCATGGCGGCTCTGTGGAAGCCAAGAGCGAAGGCCCGGATCGGGGAGCCACCTTCACTATCAAACTGCCAATCCGCGCCATCGTCGATGCGACGCCCGCGCCGGGGTCGGTGCCGGAAGAGGCGGCGCCGGCCACCCCCACGATTGGGGAGTCGCGTGAGACCTTTCTTCGTGACGTGCGCGTGCTCGTTGTCGACGACGATCCCGACTCTCTCGAGCTCATCGGAGTCGCACTCGGGGGGGCAGGCGCGAAGGTGACTGCCGTGCCCAGCGCTCGTGAGGCGCTCGCGGCACCAGGGCCGTTTGACGTCATCCTTAGTGACGTTGGCATGCCGGAAATGGACGGCTACGCGTTCGTGCGGCGCGTGCGCGCGCGCGACACCGGGGCCGACATACCGGCGATCGCCCTCACCGCGTACGCGCGTGCGGAGGACGCCGAGCGCGCGCTCCGGGCTGGTTATCAAGAACACTTCGCAAAGCCCGTGGACGCTGGGAAGCTTCTGGAAGCGGTAAAGCTTTGGTCTCGGGCGCGTAGCGCAGCGATATGAGGGACGGACGCTGCACGTTGTTGTCACCGCTGGTCCCCTAGGGAACCAAGATCGCCGAGATCACCCGGGGGATCATGGCCCCGCAGCATTTGTTCAGACTCGAAGTTCGTCTGACAGATCAGCGCGAGCTCCTTCGAGGTGGCGTCGCCGCGTGACCGCCCCGCAGCGCTAAGGCGTAATCGACGGAGGGGTCCATTTCTTGCCCAAGCCGATTATCCCCGATGGGCTCTTGCATGCCGCGGCTGCTGGAAGTGCCTGCCGTCTTGCAGGAGCGTGCCCATCCCCCCGCGTGCGGCCAGCGCGCGGACCTCGTCGATCGACGCCCGCGGGCGATCGCCGCACGGACCGCGTCGTTGGTGCCGCTGCCGACCCGCTCGCCGGAGGATTTGATTTAAAATAAAATCGGGGTGCCGTCACGGCTTTCCCCCCGGAAGCCTCGCGCGTGGCTCCTGTTCGAGGACCTCGCGGACCTTCCTCAAGAGAGCGTCCGGCGTGATGGGTTTCTGGAGGAAGGCGACCCCCGCATCGAGCACGCCGTGATGCACGATGGAGTTGTCTGTGTAGCCCGACATGAATAGTACCCGCATCTCGGCGCGCAGAGGGAGGAGCCGCTCGGCGAGTTGCTTCCCGCTCATCCGTGGCATCACCACGTCCGTGACCAACAGATGAATCTTGGCCTCGTACTGTTCGCACACGAGGAAGGCCTCGCCTCCGTTCTGCGCTTCCAGCACGTTGTAGCCATTGCGGCCCAGAATCGCGCGCGCGAGATTCCGCACTTGCTCCTCGTCCTCGACGAGAAGCACCGTCTCTGATCCGCGCAGATTGGTGATTGGAAGTGGAGCCGGCATGATGTCTGTCACGGTCTGATCGTGGCGAGGTAGATACACCTTGAAGGTTGTGCCCTTTCCGGGCTCGCTGTAGACCCAGATGTGCCCGTCACTCTGCTTGACGATGCCGAAAACGGTAGCGAGGCCGAGGCCGGTGCCTTTGCCCTTCTCCTTGGTGGTAAAGAACGGCTCGAAGATCCGCGCGCGAGTGGCAGCATCCATGCCAGTTCCGGTGTCGGTCACGGCGAGCATCACGTACGGCCCAGGCTTGAGCCCGTGGTGATGAGCGGCATAGTCCGCATCTAGATCGGCGTTGGCCGTCTCGATCGACAGCTTGCCGCCGTTGGGCATGGCGTCGCGGGCGTTGACCGCGAGATTCATGACGACTTGTTCGATCTGGCCGGGATCGGCGAGAACCTTGCCGATTTTCGTGAACGTGAGAAGCGATAGCTCCATGGCCTCGCCGAGCAAGCGGCGGAGCATCTTCTCCATTCCCGCGAGGATCACGTTGAGATCGAGCACCCTCGGCTGGAGCATCTGCTTACGGCTAAAGGCGAGAAGCTGGCGTGTGAGCTCGTTGGCGCGCTGCCCAGCTCGTCTGACTTCCTCAATGTCGCTGCGCATCGGGTCGTCCGGCTTTAGGTCGCCGATGACCATGTCCGTGTAGCTGAGAATGACCGAGAGCAGGTTGTTGAAGTCGTGCGCGACGCCGCCGGCGAGACTGCCGATGGCCTCCATCTTCTGCACCTGGCGGAGCTGCTCCTCCATCCGAAGCCGGTCGGTTACATCGCGGCCGACGGACAGGACGTATCGCTCTCCACCAACATCGACGACGGTTCGAGTGAGTTCGAGTTGGACGATGGTTCCGTCAGGTCGCCGGATCGGTGTCGGCGGAACCGAGCCACCACCGTGCCCGACTACCTGGTCGTACCCGGACTTGAGCTTCGAACTCGGGTCGGGTGCGAAGTCCGCCACGTTGCGGCCTACCACTTGGGTGCGTGGCACGCCCAAGACTCGCTCCCACCCGCGGTTCGCCTCGAGGATAATGCCGTCGGGAGTGAGCACGCTGATCGCATCCAGGGCGTTCTCCAGCAGGGCGCGGTACCGTTGCTCAGCGTTAGCCAGCTTCGCGAACATCCGGCTCAGGGCAAGCGCTTGGCCGAGCTGCATGGATACAGAGCGGGCGGCGCGTACGAACGACTCACCATCGGCCCCGGCCAGTTCCGTTTGGTTCGAGGCGAGCAGAAGCGCACCGAGCACTTCATCCCGCGCGACAATCGGAACGACGAGGGCCGAGGCCACGCCCAGTGCCACCAGGAGTGCTTCGCCTTCGCGCCCCGCCTCGGAGGAAGGGACCAGCACCCCGCCACGACTGATTGCTCGCAGAAGAACCGTCGCGTGTGCCCCCCAATCCTGCTGGGCGGACGAGCCGACGTGAGCTTTGACCGCGAGCTGGTCGCCGGGACCACGTAAGAGGATCGCGCCCACGGAGAGGCCCGCGGCGTCGAGGCACTCGGCAAGCGTATGGGCCAGCGCGCTTTCGGGGTCGAGCTGCCTCGACAGCGAATCCGACAGGCCATCAAGAACCGAGAGCGCCGTCGCTTGCAGGGACGCCCGACGCGCGAGGCCGGCGCCGATGTTCGCTTGTCGCTCTAGTTGGTGTGCGATCCGACGAAGGTAGTCCGCTTGCAAATCGTCGGTGAGAGGCGCGATAGGTTCGGTCGGTGGCGATTCGATCGCATCGAGCACGGCCCGGACCACAGCATCAAAGCCCGCTGTCCGCGAGACGTAGCGGGTCGCACCAAACCTCGTAGCCAGAGCGCCATCCTCCTCTTCAAGGTAGTGGGCCGACATCAAGACGACGGGGACGTTCCCGAGGTTCGGATCGCTACGGACGGCCTTGCAGACCGCAAACCCGTCCATCCCGGGCATCAGTACGTCGCTTACGATCGCGTCGGGTTTGCGCTCTGTTGCAAAGCGAACGGCTGCCTCCCCATCCTCCGCTACGACGACGCTGAACCCCGCGTTGGTCAGAGCCAGCTGCGCGAGCTTGCGCTGGGTCGCATCATCCTCGGCGAGGAGGACCGTCTTGCCGGCCCCGGCAACCTGAGACGAGGGGCTTCGCGCTGCGTGACCGAGATGGCGCTCGACGACCTCGACGAGGCGTGAAGGTTCAACCGGCTTCACCAGGACATCGAGGAAGCCCGCCGTGAGGACGCGAGGCTCGTCCGCCTGAGCCCAACCCGTGATGGCGAGGATGGGGAGACTCGGGGCCAGGGCACGCAGTCGTCGCGCGATCTCGAAGCCGTCCATGTCGGGCAGCTTGCAGTCCAAGAGAACGAGCGAACACGTGTGTGCGGTGGCAAGGCGCAGCGCACTCGCGCCGTCCTCGGCGTCCAGGACGGAATATCCCTCGGCCTGGAGCGCCAGCCGCATCATCTTCCGCGTGGCAGCATTGTCCTCCACAATGAGGATCGACGGTGCAGTCACCGCGTCACCCGTTGCGGCATGAGATGCTCGGCGATCACCCCTGGCAAAGAACCGACATCGATCGGCTTCGCGATGTAGCCATCGCATCCCGCCGCTCTCGCCTTGTCCTCGTCACCCTTCATCGCGTACGCGGTCAGCGCGAGGATCACGATGTTTTTCGTAGCGGCGTCGGCCTTCAGTTGCCTCGTCAGCGCCAGACCGTCCATGCCCGGGAGCTGGATGTCCATCAGGATCAGACGTGGCGTGAACGTCTGGAGTATGCGCAGGGCTTCCTCGGCGTCCGCTGCCGTCCGCACTTCGTAGCCTTCGCCTTGCAGGAGCACGCGCGCGAGCTTTAGGTTCGCCACGTTGTCGTCCACGATGAGGATTGCTTCGCCAGGCACGCTACCCCCGCTGCGCTACGGCCGCCGAGAGGTACGGTTTCAAGGCGGCGACGATGGCCTCGGTTCCGCCCTGGCTCTTCGGCACGATCCCCTGGGCGGCCGCAAGGATGCGCTTCCGTTCTATTTCGGTGAGATCCTTCACCGTCCACACGATGACCGGGATGTTGCGCATTTTCGGAATGGCGCGCATCCGATCGAGTAGCTCGAAGCCGCTCATGGTCGGCATGAGCACGTCAAGCACGACGACCGCGGGCGTGCTGTCCTCGATCGCGACAAGCGCCTCCTCTGGGTTCGCAAAGCATCGGGCCGGGAGTCGAAGCTGCTTTAGCGTGGCCTCCATGAGGCGCAGCGCACCGGGATCGTCATCGACGACGAGCACGGACTGGGAGCCGCGTTCCGGACGGGGGATGGCCGACGGTGCACGAGCCACTGGGGGCGCCGCGAACCCGGGCGTGCTCATCGGGAGCACGGCGGAAAATACGCTTCCCTTTCCCGGTTCGCTGCGTACAGCAATCTGCCCGCTCTGCGCTTCCACGATGCGTTTGGTGAGGGCCAGACCGAGCCCGGTGCCGGCGAACTTCTTCGCGGTTCCTGCATCGAGCTGCTGGAACTCGACGAACAGGCGGTGCATGTCCTCGCTTCGGATGCCGATGCCCGTGTCCTCGACCTCGATTCGGAAACAGGCGGGGGGCTCCGCCATCACGCGGACAGTGACGCGTCCCCCTTCAGGGGTGAACTTCAGCGCGTTGGACAAGTAGTTATAAAGGACCTGCTTGAGCTTGGCGGCGTCGAGCATGGCCCCGCCGACTTTCGGATCGATGTGCGTTTCGACGCGGATGCGTTTGGTGGAGGCGAGCCCCCGCAGGATGTCGCGCACCTCACCCACCACCTTGCCCAGATCCAATGACTCCGGGCGGAACTCCATCTTCCCCGACTCGACCTTCGCGAGATCCAGCACGTCGTTGATGAGCTGGAGCAGATGGCGCGAGCTGTTAAGGATGTCGCCGAGGTACTCCTTGTGATCGTCGGATACCGGGCCGACCTTGCCTTTGAACATCAGCTCCGCGAAGCCGATGATCGCGTTGAGCGGCGTGCGAAGCTCATGGCTCATGTTGGCGAGGAACTCGCTCTTTAGCCGGTTCGCCTCCTGCATCCGGCGGTTCTCCTCCTCCAGCTCCTGGCTCTTTCGGCGAACCTCCAGCTCCTCGAGTCGCTTTCTCTCGGTGATGTCACGGATGGCCGCCGTCGCCAGCGTGCCATCGGGTGTTTCCATCGGGCTCAGGCTGATCTCGGCCGCGAACTCGCTGCCGTCTTTGCGCAAACCAAAGAGGTCCACGGCGCTCCCGGCCATGGCCCTCACGGTCGGCGCCGCGAAATAACCCGCCCGATAGCCGGGATGCCTGTGTCGAAAGCGCTCGGGAACGAGCATCTCGATGGGTTGGCCCAGAAGCTCGTCGCGGCCGTAGCCGAAGAGCTTCTCCATCTGCGCGTTGATGAGGACCATGCGACCGTCCCTCCCCACGATGACCATCGCGTCGGGGGCGGATTCGAGAAGCGCGCGGAATCTCTCCTCAGCCTTCTTGCGGTCGCTGATGTCTCGGATCGCACTCGAAACCAGAACCCCCTCCTCGGTCTGGAGGGGGCTGAGGCTGATCTCGATCGGGAACTCGGAGCCGTCTTTCCGCCGTCCGTACAGCTCGAGGCCCGACCCCATCGCGCGGACCTTTGGATCGGTAAAGTAGCCCGTCCGATGGGCCGGGTGTTTGGAACGAAATCGTCCCGGGACGAGCACCTCGATGGGGTGGCCGACCAACTCGTCGCGGTTGTAGCCGAAGAGCTTCTCCGTCTGAGCGTTCACGAGGACGACGCGACCGTCCCTGGCGACGATGACGATGGCATCAGGCGCCGACTCCATGAGCCCGCGGAACTTCTCCTCGGCTCGCTTTCTGTCCGTGATGTCGCGGATCGCGCTAGATACGAGAACGCCCTCCTCGGTCTCCAGAGGGCTCAGGCTGATCTCGACCGGGAACTCGGTGCCGTCTTTGCGGAGCCCGTATAATTCCAAGTCGGAGCCCATCGATCGGGTCCTTGGGTCTGCGAAGTAGCCCCGGCGATGGCCGGGGTGGCGACCTCGAAAGCGCTCCGGGACCAGGACTTCGACCGGTTTGGCCACCAACTCGGCGCGCGAGTGCCCGAAGAGCTTTTCCGTCTGTGAGTTGATGAGGACGATCTTGCCTTCACGATCGACGATTACCACCGCGTCCGGCGCGGCCTCCAAAAAGCCCCTGAACCTTGACTCGATCCTCTGACGCGCTGTGATGTCACGGATGGCTGCCGTGACAAGCGTGCCCTCCGCGCTTTGCATCGGTGACAAGCTGATCTCCGCCGGGAACTCGGTGCCATCCTTTCGCCGTGCGAAAAGCTCAAGCCCGGCTCCCATCGGTCGAGCTTTGGGGTCGCCGAGGTAGCCGTCTCGGCGTTTGGGGTGGTCGTCGCGATAGCGTTCGGGCACCAGGATCTCGATTGGCTGCCCGATCAGTTCTTCGCGTGCGTAGCCAAAGAGTCGCTCTGTCTGGCCGTTCACCAGGACGATCCGGCCGTCCTTGCCGACGATCACCATCGCGTCGGGCGCCGCCTCGAGGAGGCCGCGGAACCTCGTTTCGACCGCGCGCTCCTCGCGGAGGCGGGTGAGCTGGGTCACGTCCTTCTTGTTGACGGCGATGAACATGGCCTGCCCGCGCTCGTCGCGGACAACTCGCTTGCTCACATCCACGTCGATGAGTGAGCCGTCTTTGCGCCGTCGCGTCGTCTCGAAAATGAGCGAGCCTCGCGCGAGGACTTCGGTCAGCTTGCGCCGGGCCTCATCGCGCCGATCGCTCGGAACCACCAGATCCTCGATGGGCCGCCCCAGGGCCTCCTCCGCCTCATAGCCGAAGATCAGGCGCGCGCCCCTGTTCCAGAAGAGAACCTTGCCGTCTAGGGACAACGCGATAAGAGCGTCGGGAGACTCCTCGACGAGACTCTCCGCAAAGCCACGCCTCGCGATTTCCTGCGGCAAAGTGCTCAAGCAGCCCTCCCCACCCGTCGCCACGGTACACCCGGACGCCGGTGTACACCCGCACTTGTGGCATGAGCGGTGGGGTAAGCGCGAACGGCAGGCGACCGTCCGCGCAGAGGCGATGCTCGCGCGAATTCTGCGCGTGAGTTCCAGCTCGGCCAGGGCGCGGGGCCGACGCGTCCCGTGCTCGAGAGGCGGATGCTGCCGCCGGTTAGCGCACATTAAGCGACGAACGCCGCGCTCCGTATTCCAAGCAAGCCCTCATGAACGACGACTCGGTAGGCGGCGGACAGGCTGACGTGAGCGCCAACTCTGCGATTTCCTTCCTCGAACCGCTGCCCGCTCCGAACCCCGATTCGGTGCGCTACGAGCAGCATTTGCGGAACAAGGCGGCCGAAATCGCCCGGCTCGCCGTTAGGGCCCAATGCGCCGAAGAGCGTTACCGGGTCCTTTTCGAGAACGCCAGCGACGCCATAACGATCTTGAACCCCGACGGCGTGATTCTCGAGGCCAACGAGCGGTGGCGTTCGCTTATCGGCGTACCACCCGAGGAGATGGTGGGTCGGCACATCCGAGAGTTCGCCCCACCGGGGCAGGGGGCGACCAACTCCGACCATTACCACCGCGCCGTCCAGAGGGGAGGGGACCGCGTGCGAGCCACGGCGATCCTGCACCGGGACGGACGAACGATCTACATGGAGTTTTCAACCACGGTGATCGAGGTCGACGGCCAACCCACGGTCTTTTCCATTGGGCACGACGTCACCGAGCAGATCGAGGCAACACGGTCCATCGCTGCCGCCGAGGAAAAGTACCGCCGCGCGCAGAGGATGGAGGCCATCGGTAGGCTTGCGGGCGGAGTAGCCCACGATTTCAACAACATGCTCAACGTGATCTTGGGCTACTCGCAGATGCTCATCGACAGCCTCACCGAGGGCGAGCCGATGTACGACGCGCTCGCCGAGGTGAGGCGCGCCGCGGAGCGCTCCGCCGATCTCACGCAGCAGCTCCTGGCGTTTAGCCAGCAACAGCCGATGCAAGCCAAGACCGTAAACGTGAACGATAGCGTCGAGCGCACGCTGCGATTGATTGCACGGGTCCTCGGGGAGGACGTCAACGTCCATACCGTTCTCGTAAGCGACCCCTGCTGCGTACAACTCGGGCAAGGACAGCTCGAGCAGATTTTGATGAACCTCGTCGTCAACGCGCGAGACGCGATGCCTAGCGGCGGCGAGCTGACGCTCGAGACACGCGTCGTGGCTGTAAGCGACGAGGAAGCCGCGCAGCACGCTCTCGCGATGTCGGGACCGTACGTGATGCTCTCGGTGCGCGACAACGGGACGGGGATGGACGCGGCCACGCTCGATCGGATCTTCGAGCCATTCTTCACGACCAAGGAGCAAGGCAAAGGCACCGGCCTGGGGCTCGCGACGGTCTTCGGCATCGTACGGCAGGCAGGTGGCTACATCGCTGTGGAGAGTCTCGTGGGCGAGGGATCGACGTTTCGGGTGGTCCTTCCACGAGTCGATCTCGACGCGGACTGTGCCGACGGCCATCCCCCCGTGTCCCGTCCAACCGAAGGCGGTGGAACCGTTCTCCTCGTCGAAGACGAGGACCAGCTCCGGACTCTGATCCGAAGGGGACTCCATCGCGGCGGCTACCGCGTGCTCGTGGCCGATAGCCCGGAAGACGCGCTGCGGATTAGTAAGACGCACGAAGGCGACATCGACCTGCTCTTGACGGACGTCATTATGCCCAAGATGAACGGCCGGCAGCTCGCGGATCGGCTCGTCGTCGAGCGCCCGAGGATGAAAGTCCTGTTCATGTCGGGCTACACGCAGGACGTCGCGCTCAACCTCGGCGCTAGCGGCACCTCCTTCCTTGAGAAGCCTCTCTCTCTGGACGTCCTGCGAAAGAAGATTGGCGGTATGCTGGGCGCCAGGGTGTCCCCATGACCGCTCCCGGCATTCGCCCGACGGAGCAGCGCCGTTATCGGATTCTCCTCGTGGACGACGAGCCCGGCGTCCTTCGGATGTTCAAGACGGCCCTCCAGAACTACGGCTTCGTGACGGAGGAGGCCGAGGATGGCCGCGCCGCTGCGGCTCTCGTCAAGGGGGGAGGTTTCGACGCCATCGTCACGGACGTGAACATGCCCACGTACGGCGGTCTCGAGTTCTTGCGCAGCGTGCGCGAGCGGGATCTCGACGTGCCGGTCATCATGATGACGGGCAAGCCATCGGTCGAATCGGCGAGCAGAGCACTCGAATACGGCGCATTTCGCTACCTGACGAAGCCGGTCATGCCGAAGGCCCTGCGCGAGGTCCTCGACCAAGCGGTTCGCCTGCACGACATAGCGCGCCTGAAGCGCGAAGCTCTCACCATGAGCGGGGCCACGTGGCCGGGCGATCGCGCGGCGCTCGAGGTCCGCTTTGAGAGCGCGATGAACGGCCTCTGGGTGGCCTTCCAGCCGATCGTCGAATGGCAGCGCCGCAAAGTCTACGGCTACGAAGCATTGCTGCGATCGACCGAACCTACGCTCGCCAATCCCGGAGCGTTTCTGGGCGCTGCCGAGCGCCTGGGCAAGCTTCCGGATTTGGGTCGCGCTGTGCGGGAGCACGCCGCGGCCGTTCCGCCTCCCGACGGGGCGAAGCTCTTCGTCAACCTCCACGCGTCGGACCTCAACGACGAGACGCTCTACCGGTCCGACACGGTTCTCGCGAGACTCGGCGACCGCGTGGTGCTCGAAGTCACCGAACGAGCCACCCTCGACGGTGTGACGGACCTGCCCGGACGGGTCGCCAAGCTGCGCGCCCTCGGGTTTGCGATTGCGATCGACGATCTCGGCGTCGGCTATTCGGGGCTGGCGAGCTTCGCTCAGCTCATGCCGCAAGTGGCGAAGCTCGACATGTCGCTTATTCGCAATGTGCATGCCGATTTCACGAAGCAGAAGATCGTGCGATCGATGGCCAGGCTCTGCCTAGAGCTAGGCATCGTAGTCGTTGCCGAGGGCATCGAGACCACAGAGGAGCGCGACGCCCTCGCCGAGCTTGGGTGCGACCGGATGCAGGGGTACCTCTTTTCCAAGCCCCAGCGGGGATTCCCGAAGCCGTGCTGGGCCTAAGCAAGCGAACGCGGGACGCGGGGAATCAATGAGGGCTGCGCGCAGAAGTCGGCCGAAGGACGCGTCCGAGGTGAATCCAGGCGCCCCAGGAGAGACGCAGCGGGCACGCTGGGCTGAGCAACCGACGCGATCGGACCTACGCTGCCTGCTCACGCCCGAGCACTGGTCGGATGTGGAGCCGCCGTCACTGCTTGCGCGCCTTGCGGTCCTCCTCGGTGTCGTCGAAGACCCCACCGCGTGAGCCGACGGGCGGATCGCGGTCGTTCTGCGTCCCGATGGGACGTACGCGTGAGATACGAGTCGACCGTCCGGCCCGAACAAAAGCCTTTCGGGTCTTGGAAGACCGGCCGTTGCTGAAAGGAAGGGGGATGCGATGGCAATCCATCAGACCGTGACAGAGCGACCGACCTGCGTCGATTGCGCCGCCGACGCGCCTGAGACCGAGACGAACTACACCTTGATCAGTTCGACCTTCGGCTGGCGGCTTGCACGGCGCCGCCTTCCCGGCGGCGCTGTGTCGGTGGAGTGGCGATGCGCCGCCTGTTGGCGCAACCACAAGGACTCTGCGCGGCGACGGGTCGCTCCGACCAGCTGCGAGGTTTCTGCGCCGAAACTGTAGCGTGGGCGAGGAGGTTCCGAGCTTGCCTCCGTTGGGGACGGTAGCGAGGAAATGATTCGTTGTGTCACCGCCGGTCCCCAAGGGTACCAAAATCGCCGAAATCACCGGGGACCAGGAACCCGCTGCAGATGTTCAGAGTCGGAATCGGTGCGGCTCACGCCACGATGCGGAACCTAAAGGGACTCTCTGCGGTGGCGACGACAGCGTCCTCCCGCGACCGCGGCTGCCACCCAAGAAGGCGTTCGGCCTTCGCGCTGGTCGCGTTGCGAATGTTCCCCAGCAAAGGGACAAGCGGCCGCACCGAAGCGCTGAACCTGCCGAGCAAGCGCACAAGCCAGTCGGGTAACTGCCGCGTCAGCACCTTCTTCGCGGCGCTGCCGAGTCGCGCCTTGAGCGCTCTCGCGATGGCGAGCATCAGACATCGCCTCGCCGGAGACGGCGATGAAGCGCTCACCCTTGGCTGCGGGATGCGTCATCGCGCGCACGTGCAGGTCGGCGACGTCGCGCACGTCCACGACGCCAAAGTAGAGTCGCGGGCATCCGGGCATCCCGTCGATCAAGCGCTTCACGAGCTCGATCGACGACGAGAAGTCACTGCGTCCTCGCCATCCAGAGATACTCGGGCGAGCACGGAGCGGTATGTGAGGGTCCGGCCCCAGCGGTCGTTGAAGCGATTCTCGATAACTCCCGACACGGGGGCACCGCTTGCGATAAAGTCGGCGATGAACCGACCGACGCGCTCGGCGTCGTCAGGATGAAGAAACGGATTGTCGGCTTGCGGGAACTGAAAGTCCGCGGCCGTGTAGCCGGTCAGCCGCTCGAGCGCGGCGTTCGCGTAGAGCATCCGCC
>DATGJA010000044.1:0-6607 GCA_035295445.1 Polyangiaceae bacterium
CGCTCACCAGCATGATGTTCATGATGCCGATACCGCCCACGACGAGCGACACGACGGCGATGGCCGCGAGCAGGGCGGTCAGTGTCTGTCAGTGTCTGCGTGCCCTGCTGCTGCGCGTTGGCCATCTCGGTGAGGTTGCGGATGCTGAAGTCGTCGTCGTCGGCCGACCGCAGGTGGTGCCGGTCCCGGAGCAACGCAGCGATCTCGGCCTGAGCGCGCGTGGTGTCGGCGGAGGAGACCGCGCTGACGACGACGATGCCGGCGATGTACTTCTGAAGGCCGCCCTGGATCTGGTTCTGAAAGGTCGACACGGGGATGAACGCAGCGTCGTCGTAGTCGGTGCCCATCGGGGATTGCCCCTTACGCTCCAAGAGCCCGACGACGAGGAACGGAGCGGCCCGGATGCGTACCGTCTTGCCGACCGGATCCACGTCGGCCCCGAAGAGCTTGTCGGCGACCGTGGCGCCCAGCACGATCACCTTGGCCTCGGCGTCGACGTCGCTATCGCCGAAGAGCGATCCCTTCTTGATGACCCAGTTGCGGATGTCGAAGAACTCGGGCGACGAGCCGGTGATGCTCGTCGTCCAGTTCTGGTCTTCGGCCATGATCGGCGCCTTGGTCATCTGCGCCGCGGCCGCCCACCGTACGGCGGGGGCCTGCGTCCGGATGGCCTTGAGATCGTCCCAGGTCAGCGTGGGCAAGGCCCCGAAGCCTCCGGCGACTCCGCTGCTCGTGGTCGTCCCAGAGAGCACGATGAGCATGTTGGTCCCCATGGCCGCAAACACCCCGGAGACCCGCGCCTTGGCTCCCTCGCCCACCGCGACCATCGAAATGACCGAGGCGACGCCGATGATGACGCCGAGGGTCGTGAGGAAGCTCCGCGTCTTGTTGCGCAGGAGTGCGCTCAGCGCGATCGGCAGGATGTTCGAGAGGTTCACGGTCACGCCGCCTTCACGGCCAGGAGCGGGTCCTGACGGACGTCGGAGACGAGCCGGCCGTCGCGCATCGTGACGATGCGCGACGCGTAACGCGCGATATCGGGCTCGTGGGTGACGTAAACGATCGTGAGGCCGCCGCGCCAGAGCTGCTGAAAGAGCGCCATCACGTCGACGCTCGTCTTCGTGTCGAGGTTGCCCGTGGGCTCGTCCGCGAAGATCACCTTCGGCCGGTTGACGATGGCGCGTGCGATGGCGACCCGCTGCTGCTGGCCGCCGGAGAGCTGCGACGGAGTGTGATCGAGCCGCCCTGCGAGGCCCACCCCGGCGAGAGCTTCGCGTGCGCGCGCCGCTCGTTCGCGACGAGGGACTCCGGCGTAGACCAGCGGCAGCTCGACGTTCTCCAAGGCGCTCGTGCGGGCGAGCAGGTTGAAGCTCTGGAACACGAAGCCGATGGTGCGGTTGCGCACCTCCGCGAGCTGTCCTCGGCTGAGGCGCGCGACCTCTTCGCCGTCGAGCACGTAGCTGCCGGCGGTCGGGGTGTCCAGGCAGCCGAGCACGTTCATGAGCGTGGACTTGCCGGAGCCCGAGGCGCCCATGACGGCGACGAACTCTCCCGGCTGGATGCACAGGCTGACGCCGTCGAGAGCCCGCAGCTCCGTATCGCCGAGGCGATAAACCTTCGTCAGGTTGCTTGCGCTCGCGAGCGCCGATCCCACGGTCATGACCGTCATCGTCCCGCGCCCGCTTGTGAGGCGTTCGCCTCGGTGATCACGACGCATCCCTGGATGCAAGTCGCCCTCGACCGCCTCGGTCACCATGCCGTCACTGATCCCGAGCCGCACGACCGTCGGCGACACGGGGTGTGTCGGCGGGCCTCCCTGCACCCATACGATCCTCTGGTCGGGCTCCAGCTGGTCGCGCGACGGGACATGGATGCTCGGGAGACCAGAGATCATCGCAGCGACGGTCGCCCCGTCCGGCTTGAACCGGATCGCCGCGTTCGGGAGTCGCAGTGCAACGTCCTTCGTCGCGTAGACGAACGTGCAGTTGGCCGTCATCGTCGGCCGCAACGACAGGTCCGTGTTGTCGACGTCGACCACGGCGTCGTAGGTGACGACGTTCTGCACCGTCTGCGCATTGTCGCGCACCTGCCGCACGACCCCGCGAAAGGTTCGTGTCGGGAATGCATCGACCGTGAAGGTTGCAATCATGCCCTCGTGGACCTTGCCGACGTCGCCCTCGGCCACGTTGGTGTCCACCTGCATCTTGGTGAGGTCCTGCGCGATCGTGAAGAGCGTCGGGGCCTGGAAGGACGCGGCCACGGTCTGGCCGACGTCGATGCTCCGCGTGATGACGATGCCGTCGATGGGCGACAGGATCCGTGTATAGGAGAGGTTCAGCAAGGTCTGGTCGAGCGCGGCGCGCGCCTGGTCGACGGTGGCGCCGGCGCCCCCGACGTCGGCTCGGGCCGCCTCGGCCTGCGCTTCTGCCGCGTCGAGGTCCGCACGCGAGGCGAGCGACTCTCCGAAGAGCGCGAGCGCGCGCGTGTGGTTGCGCTCGGCGACGAGGCGATTGGCGATGGCCTTCTGGTAGGCAGCCATGGCCGAGGCGTGGTTGGCGCGGGCTTGCTGGACGGCCGCCTTGAAGAGGGAAGGCTCGATGGTCGCGATGAGCTGCCCGGCCTTGACGGGCGCGTTGAAGTCCGCATACCAGTGCTCGATCCGACCGGAGACCTGGCTCCCTACCTGGACCATCACGATGGCCGTGACGGTCCCGCTTGCGGTGACTTTGGCGGCTATCGGACCGCGATCGACTTCTGCCGTCTGGTAGCGCACCGCGGGCGCCTTCGAGGCGTGCGTGTACCGCCAGGCGAGCGCCGCGACGAGCAGCGCGCCCGCGACGATGAGAGCCCCGCGCAGGAACCGCGCGCCGCCGCGGAATTTGCGCGCACCGCGCACGTCCACGAGGGGATTGTCGGCCTGCAATGTCATGCGCCCCTCCTGTGCATCGACCACGCCATGTCGGCGACCGGGAAGCCCTCGATTTGTCTGTGCCCGCGATGCCTCGCCGCGCGACGCACTTCGTTCAGACGAAGTGGGCGCGGAGGGACCGCGACGACGTCATGGGCGAACGCCACCAGCTCGGCCGACTCGGCCCCCCCGGCGTTGCGTGGACTCGGGTCCGGTCTGTTGCTTGCTACGGCGGTGGCCAACGGGCGACATCCAGGAGCCCTCCGCGGCGTCCGCGGGCGGCGTCCAGACCGTGGCCTCGTCGAGTCAGTGAGACGAAGGCTCATCGAACCAGGAGAAGACCATGAATCGCTCAGAGACCAGCGCGGCGCAGGGAGAGAGCCGCCGGGATGCAGAAGCCATCGATGAAGGCGCGCTCGCCGCCCTGGTGACGCTGCTCAAGACGTGCGAGGACGGCGAGCAGGGCTACCGCGAGGCCGCCGCCGACGTCGGCGATCGCGGCTGCCAGCTCATGTTCGCGCACTACGCCGACGAACGGGCTGCGTTCGCGCAGACGCTCGCCGAGTTCGCCGAGAGCTTCGGCGCCCCGACCGCTCCGGGATGGGTCGACCTGCGGCGCCTTTCATCGTGGCTGGCTGGAGCTCAAAGCCGCGCTCGAACAAGGCAGCCCGAGGTCCATCTTGACCGAATGCCGGCGCGGCGAGGACGCGGCGCTCGAGACGTACCGGGCGGCGCTGCACGCGAACTTGCCGCCCGGTGTCCGGGAGGTCGTTCAAGAGCAATACGAGGCCGTGAAGAAGGCCCGCGAAGAGATCTCGACCCTCGCTGAGACACTCGAGGCCTGAGTTCGTGTCGCGATTGAAAGCATCAGGCGTTTACGACGATGCACTCACTGCCGCATCCACAGCCGTCGAGATCTCGGTCGAGGCGTCGAACGACGCGGGGCTCGCCAGGTACTCCCGGAAGGCGGCGAGGGCTCGAGTGAGGTGCGAACCGTCGACGTATCGGTGATCGATGGTCGCCGTGATCGGAAGCACCGGCCGAACCTCGACCCGGCCGTGGACCGCTACGGGCTTGTCAGCGATCTCGCCGACGCACACGAGGAGCGGAACCGTATACATCCACGCCAGCGGCGAGAACCCCATCGGCAGCCCGAGCGTCCCGACGCTGCTGACCATCGCGCTCCCAAAGGGGCTCGCGTCCAGCCCCAGAGCCGGGACGTGCTGGCCGTGCGTGCCCGCGAGCCATACTCCCAGGCGAAGGGCGACCCGCAGGAGGGGCCGAGGGAGAATCTCCATCGTGCGCTTGGCGCGCGCAAGATCGGGGTCTCGCCCCTCCTTCATCCGCGCGCTGCGCGTCCCCAGCTCGTCCGCGAGCTCGTAGACGCTCTTGCGGTCGGCGGACGCAATCTTCACCCCCGTCAGGTCGTGGCCCTGGGCGACGGCGGTGATGACGAAGACGTCGACGCTCTCACGCGGGATCACGCGGTCGCCGAGGAGTCGGACGTTCAGGTCCGGGACCGCGGCGAGCGCGCGCGCCGTCGCGCGGGCCACCAGGTGCGTGGCGGTCACCCGATGTTTGCTGGCCCGTGCCTGCTCGATGAACGCGAGCGCCGGCGTCGCATCGAGCTCGAGGATCCCGAAGATCTGCGGGTCGTTCGGCGCGTCCCACAGCGCGACGGCGATCTTGCGCCAGCCCGTGAGTCGCTGCCCTTTCATCCGCGGCTCCTGATGCGCCTCATCCCGTCGACGGCGGCGCTACGTCCTTCGTGCGCCCGGAGCGCAGGGCGTCGTCGATCGCGCAGGACGCGAAACGCCACGCCGACGGCGCTCACGAAGATCAGCGCTTCGGAGACTCGCCTTACGGCGACGTGGGATGGGACCATGCGGAAGACGGCCGCCGCGACGCGCACCGTGAACCACTCGCTGGACGGCGCGGAGCCGGCGCGGAGCCACGCGGCCCTGGCGAGGGTGGTCAAGAAGCACTCGCCGAGGAAGAGAAACGACAGCTGGTTGACCACGATGAAGACGATGGCGTACGCCGCGTAAGCCCCCGTCACCCGCGGCCAACGGCGCGCGAAGAGAAGGGGTATCCCGAGGACCCAGGCGGCCATCAGGGCCGCATGCAAGAGGTCGATGGTCGCCGGAAGAAGAGCTGCCATGCCGGAGCCCAGATGCAAGTCCGGTTCCGTCGCGACGAGACGCCGTTCTTGAGCTCATCCATTCGCCGTCCGAAGATCGGCCACGCCGAACTGGAAGGTGAACCCTCCGCGCGCCATCATCGTCCATCGTGCGTCCGAGGCTGCGCTGGACACGGCTCGCGGTGGCCGGCACGTGCGCGCTCGGCTTGCTCGGCGTCGGCCTCCGATCGATCGCGCGCGGATACACGTTTCCGACCGCGCACCTCGTGCCGGCGCTCCTCCCCGGCGACTTCGAGCGCTACGAGCTCGTGGCCCGGGACGGCGTGACGGTCCATGCCCTCGGTCTCGCCGCACCGCCCGGCGCCCGAACGTTCGTCTACTTTCACAACAACCGCGAGACGGCCGGGGTGCGCGCCGACCTGGCGCGGGCCATCCATGCGCGCGGATTCGGCGTTCTGCTGGTCGAGTACCGGGGCTACGGGCGTTCGGGCGGTGCCGAGCCGTCCGAGGACGGTCTCTATCTGGATGCGGAGTGCGCGCTCGACATGCTGGCCCGCGCAGGCACCGACGCCAATCGCGTCGTTCTCTGGGGCACCTCGCTCGGGACGGGGGTGGCCGCCGAGATGGCCCGACGGGGCCGGGGTGCGCGGCTCGTGCTCGAGACGCCGTATACCTCCCTACCGGATCTGGTGTCCGACGTCGCGCCGTTCGTGCCGGCCGGCCTCCTCGTTCCCGATCACTTCGACACGCTCGGCAAATCCGGGGGCATCCGCGTACCCACGCTGGTCATCCACGGGGACGCCGACGAGATCGTGCCCTTCTGGATGGGGGTACGCGTCGCCCAGGCCATTCGCGGCGCCAAGCTCGTTCGAATCGCCGGAGCCCATCATGGCGATCTCTTCGCGCGGGAAGGCGAGCGCTTGATCGCGGAGATCGCGGCGATCGGCTCGTGACGAGCGGTCGCAAACGCGCAGCTTGCGGGTTCACGTTCCCCCGTCGAGAGACGCGAGGAATCGCTCCCACGCGCACCAGTAGGCGTCGCCCCCGATGAGGTAGGTATCGTTGTGATGGGCTCCAGGGATCACGTGAAGCGTCTTCGGCTCCCGCGCGAGGGTGAAGAGCTGCCGGCCGTGGGCGGCGGGTGGGATCTCGTCGTGCTCGGCGACGAGAAACAGCTTCGGCGCACGGATAGTGCTCGCGTGCCATCGCCTGGATGGATAAGAACGGCGTCTCGAGGATGACGCCTGCGCACGGCCGGTCGCACGCGAGCTGAATCGCGACGCCGGAGCCGAGCGACTCGCCGAACAAGAGCACGCGCCCGCCGAAGCCGCGGTCGACGGCGGCTCGATGGATCGAACGCGCGTCCTCGTACAGGCCTGCCTCGGACGGCGCGCCCTCCGAGCGGCTGGCGCCCCGCGAGCTCTCGCGCCGCTTCTTCGAGCGGCAGCTCTGGCGTCAGGCGAAGGACGGCGACCTCCGTGACGTCCCGGACGAGCGTCATCGCGCGACCAGCTCTTTCGCCTGCGTCGTCGTGTGCGAAGCATCCATGCGGCGTAGAC
>DATGJA010000045.1:0-3250 GCA_035295445.1 Polyangiaceae bacterium
TCCGCGACTCGACGGCGGCGTCGGCCTCCTCGTCCTTCGGGTCGATGTCGAGGACGCGCAGCCATGCGCTCTCCGCCTCCTGGAAATCGAGGCGCCGCTCGTGGGCGCGCGCCAGCCGCTTGTAGACGGCGGCCCGACCCGCGACCCCGACCCGGCTGGCGATTTCCTCCAGCGCTTGAACCAGGGTCGACTCGTCCCCGGCGGCCTCGGACACCCGCTCGAGGGCGCTCCAGCGCTCGAGCGGCAGCGGGTCGAGCGCGCATGCCTCGAGCACGGCGCGGACGGCCCCCGGTAGATCGCCCCGGCCCTCCCGACGTTCGGCGACTTCCATCCAGCGATCGGCGCGCGTCGAAGGGTCGGCTGAGTCGCTCGCGGCCTGCCTCTGGGCCTGGGCTTCGATCTCGGCGCCCCTTCCCGACGCGGCCCAGATCGCTCGAAGCTCGCGTTCGATGACCGCCCGTTCGTCTCCGCCCACCAACTCGCCCGCGCGCTCGAAGAGCCCGGCGGCGTCCGCGTACGCCCCCTCCGACGCTCCCTTTCGTGCGGCGGCGAGCAGCGCCGACGCGCGGCGCGCGACGGGCAATCTGTCGGCGAGCGCCGCGGCGGCCCCGGGGACCGCCCGGATGGCGGCGTCGGCCCGCAGGATCAGCCCGTCGTCGTCGGGATCGCGCAGCGCCGCGGCGATCGAAGCGCGGGCGACCAGCACCGGATCGCCGGCGAAAGAGGTCATGGCGACGACGAGCCGCCACGCGGCCGTCCCGAATGCGGCCGGTACTCGCTCGCTCGCGTCGACGACCGCCGCGAGTCGCTCCCCCGCCCCGGGCGAGCGCCCGAGCGCCTCCGCCGACGCCACGAAGTCCGCGTAGTCGTCCAGGTTCCCGTCGCAGTCCAGGGCGCGCGCCACGTACGAGAGTCCCTGCGTCGCGTCCGCGAGGACGTCGAGATACCCCCGCCCCACCGCGAGGGACAGGCGGGCGCCGAGCGGACCGTCCGTTCGCTGGCAGACCACTCGCGCCGCGCGCGCCAGGCGCATCTCCACGAGCTCGCGTTCGTCCGGCTCGAGGGCCATCAGGCCGCGTGCCGCATCGAACAGGAGCGACACCGTGGGCGGCGTCGGGGCCGCGACCATGGCGCCGAGCAGCGCGTCGAGCCGGCGTCGAGCCCCTTCCTGGCCCGAGCCCGCGATCGATGCCGCCCGCAAGAGCCACCCCGCGCGTGACTCGGCCCGGCGCGCGCCCTGGGCGACTTGCTCGACGGTACGGACCGCCTGGGCGCAGTCGTCGGCGCGCTCGGCGGCGCGCGCCAGAAGCTGGAAGCTCGACCCCTCCGACGGCACGGCGAAGAAGGCCTGCGCCGCGTGCTGTAGAGCCAGCGTGTTCTCGCCGCATCGCTCGAAGAAGCGGGCGCCGCGGTAGTGGGCGGCGCGCCTCCCGAAGCGGCCCAGCGCGCGGCGCGCGACCAGCGCGTAGAGGGCCGAGAGCGCGGGTAGCTCCCGGGCGGCCGGGGCGGCGCGCTCGGCGACCTGCAGCGCGTCGGACGCCGCGGGGTTGCGGGCCAACCCCCGCGCGGCAAGGTCGAAGGCGGCTTTTGGCTCGCCGACCGAGAGCGCGGCACGCGCGACGTCCGCCGCGATCCCCGCCGCTGTGGCGTCGTCGGGCTCGGTCTCGATCAGGCGCGACAGATACTCGAACGCGAAGTCCGCGCCGCCGAAGGTCACCAGATCGATCCCGAGGATGGCGTGACCGCCCGCGGGCAACGTCCGCGCGGCGCGAAGCCAGTCGCCCACCGCCCCGACGCGGTCGTCGGCGAGGTCCCAGCGCGCGGCGGCGAGGTCCCTCCACGCCCACGCCGCGGCCTGAGCGTCCGGGCCCGCGCTCAGTCGCTCTGCCGTGACGGCCAAACGCCAGAGCTGCGCGTCCGGCGTCAACGGGGCGTTCGCGAGGCGTTCGACATGGGCTTCGATCTCCGGCGAGGTCACCCCCTCCGCGACGGCGCGCGCGATGATCCGCGCGACCCCCTCGTCGTCCCCGAGGCGGTGGCGCACGTCCGCGAGGACGCCGAGCAGCTGCCGGCGGTCGGTTCCCTCGGCGCCGCACGAGAGCCACCGCTCGAAAATGCTCGCCGCGAAGCCGTCGTCGGACGCCTTGCGCGCGACCTCGAGCATCGCTTCGCGCAGGGGCGCCGACTTGGGTCCGAACACGTCGAGCGCGCGCCTCGCGACGACGGCCGCCCGATCGACGTCGGCGCCCGCGAGGACGGTCAACGCCGCGGCGAAAGGCCCGGCCAGCCAGGAGAACGGCAACGGCTGAGACAGGAGCCACGCCAGCGCGTCGCCGATGCGGTCCGCGTCCCCGGCCCGGAGCAACCGCTCGAGGAGCTGTTCGATGACGCCCGGGTCTCCGGGACGCAGCGCCACGCACCGCTGACTCCAGGCGACGGCGAGGTTCGGCTCCCCGAGCGCGTCGAGCGCCTCGCCGAGCGCGAAGCACCAGGCCACGCGCGGACCGACGACCACGATCGCGCGCTCGAGCGCCGCCGCGGACACCCGATCGTGCGCCCCGACGACCACGTTGGCCAAGCTCGCGATGCTCCGCGCGCTCGAGGGGTCCGCCTGCGTCGCGGCTTCCCCGGCTTGCCGCGCCGCCTTCACGTCCTCGCAGGCCAGATAGCGCTCGGCGGCGGTCGACAAGAGCACAGCCTTCAGCTTGGGAGCGGCGGTCCCCGCCACCCGCTCGAGGGCAGCCGCCTGCGCCCGCGCGTCCTCGGCCAGCGAAGCCCGCACCCACGCCCGCGCCGTCGCCCTGCGAGAGTCCGATCCATCGACGACGGGCCGGCGCGCGCTGAGCACTTGCGGGGCCGCTCGAGCCAGACGCTCGAGGAGCCACGCGTAGCGCTCGCCCTCGTCCTTCATCCCCTGCATCGAAGCGGCGGCGGCTCGCAGCGGATCGCCGCGCGCGTCCTCCGACCCGGCCTCGAGGGCCCGCGCGGACTGACCGAGAACCCCTCGCAGACCCACGACGGCGTCCTCGCTCGACGGGTCCGCCGCCAACGCGCCGGCATAGCTCGCGACGGCCCGCGGGTCGTCGGCCAAGGGTCCCGCGCACAGGCGCGCGAGCTCCACGAGGAGGGCGGCGCGCTCGGAGGACGTGCGAGCCGACTCGGCCCGCGTCTCGAGACGCGCCGCGACGACCTCGAGCATCCCCTCGTCGAGCAACAGCGCGTCGAGCGTCTCTCCGCCGGCGGCCTGGAG
>DATGJA010000046.1:0-4595 GCA_035295445.1 Polyangiaceae bacterium
GAAGTCCTTGCGGGCCAGCGCCCGCAATAGCTGGAACGACGCGTTTCGTACGAGGACCACGAAAGCGCGCTCGTCTCGGGTGATGTCGGGCGGTGCGGTCGGCGAGGTAGGAGGCCCGTCGGCAGGATCGGTCAGTCGAGCCGGCTCGCCGCTCGGCGCGGTCGTTCCCGCCCGCATGCGATCCCACTCGTCGATCAGGCTCGAGTCGACCGCGCGGATCATCGCGCGCAAGAACACCTCGATCTCGTCGGTCTCGGGGGTCTTGGCGGGCGCCGGGACCGTCTGCACGAGGGTCTTGTACGCGTCGCTCAGGTAACGCAAGAGCGTCCCCTCCGCGCGCCCGAGCTCGTACTCGCGGACGTACTCGTTGAAGTCCATGAAGCGCTCGAACATCTCGCGGGCGATCGACTTGGGCTTCACGTCGTCGCCACGCACCCAGGGATGCTCGCGGGCGAAGTCGTTGAACGACCCGTACACGAACTCTCGCATCGGCTTCGGGTGCTCGAGCTTCTCCAGCTCTTCGACGCGCTGCTCGTACTCGACGCCGGCCATCTTCAGCTCGGCCAACTTGGCGCGCTTGATTACCTCGAGCTGTTGCCGCAGGACAAAGTCGGGGTTCTCGAGGATCGACTCGACCAGCGTGAGCAGGTCGAGCGCGTAGGTCGGCGACGCGGGGTCGAGCGCGTCCACGGTATGAACCAGCCAGAGCGACAGCGACTGGTGCAGAGAGAAGTCGTCCTGCAAGTCGACGTGCAGCCGGACCGTTCGGGCCGCGGGGTCGACCTCCACGATCCCGGCCTCGACGAGCGACTCGAACATCGCCTTGGCCTGCCGCCCGAAGATCCGGCGCTGGGGCGGCCGTTCGTGGGATCGATGGATGATGCGCGCGATTCCCCTGCAGCCGCCCTCCCCGTTCCGCGCGCGCTGCGCGCTCCCCAGCACGCCGAGGATCATTCCGTGGGAAACGGCGAAGCGTGACGGCAGGGCCTCCGGTTGCGATGTCGCGAGCCGGTCGAACGTCGCCCGGTCCCAGTGGACGTAGCCCTTGTCGGGAGGCCTCTTGCGCACGATGCGCTTGAGTTTGAGCGGGTCGCCCCCCGCCTTGCGCTCGAGGCGCTGGTTCTCGATGACGTGCTCGGGGGCTTGCGCCGCAACGAAGCCGTCGTCGTCGAACCCCTTTCGCCCTGCGCGCCCGGCGATCTGCAGAAACTCGCGGACGCTCAAGATGGCGGTCTTCTCGCCGTCGTACTTGCAGAGGCGCGTGAAGAGGACGGTGCGGATGGGGATGTTCACGCCGACGCCGAGCGTGTCGGTGCCGCTCACGACCGCGAGCAGCCCCTTTTGCGCGAGCTTCTCGACGAGGAGGCGATACTTGGGCAAGAGGCCCGCGTGGTGCAGGCCGATGCCGTGCGCGAGGAAGCGTCGCACCTCCTTGCCGTAGGGCGTCGACGGCGTGAGCCCTTGGGCCAGGGTCTCGTCGGCGATGGCCCTCTTGCGGTCCTTGGGCAAGAGGTCGACGCTCATGAGGTCCTGGGCCGTCTCCGCCGCCGCGCGCTGCGTGAAGTTGACTACGTAGATGGGCGCCCGCCCCGCGTGGCACAGGTCGAGGATAGACTCCTGCAGCGGCGTCTCGCGGTAGTCGAACGAGAGAGGGACGGGGCGCTCGGCGGATCGCACGGTGACCGTCGGCCGCCGGGTGAGGCGCGTGAGGGCTCGTTCGAACGCTTCGGTGGGGCCGAGGGTGGCGCTCATCAAGAGAAAGCGCGCACGCTCGAGGACGAGGAGCGGGATTTGCCACGCGACGCCGCGGTCGCGGTCGCCGTAGTAGTGAAACTCGTCCATGACCACCTGATCGACGGGCGCGTCCTTGCCCTCGCGGAGCGCCAGGTTGGCCAGGATCTCGGCCGTGCAGCAGACGATCGGCGCGTCGCGATTGACGGTCGCATCCCCCGTGATCATGCCGACGCTCGCCGGTCCGAAGTCACGGCAGAGGGCGAAGAACTTCTCGCTGACGAGGGCCTTGATGGGCGCGGTGTAAAAGCTTCGCTGACCCTCGCTCGCCGCGAGAAAGTGCAGCGCGAGGGCGACGAGCGACTTGCCGCTGCCGGTCGGCGTCGCCAGGATCACGTTGGCCCCCGAGAGGAGCTCGAGGATGGCCTGCTCCTGCGCGGCGTAGAGTCCCAACCCGAGCTCTCTCACGTGCCCGAGGAAAAGGTCGAGAAGCTCCTCCGGCGGGGTGCCCGGCCGCGGAGGGATGCGGTCGGCCAGAGTGAACGAGGCGGGCATGGCCAGCCGCAGTTAGCACATTGACGGCCCGGCCCGTTCACCGCCATCCTCGCGCCCCATGGCCCTCGATTCGTCGCTCATAGGCAAGACCACGGCCCCTACGTCCTTCGAATACTCGTCCAAGGACACGATGCTCTACGCCCTCGGGGTCGGCGCGAAGCGCGAGGAGCTCGACTACGTCTACGAGGGGCGCGGCCCCAAAGTGCTTCCGAGCTTCGCCGTGGTGCCGAAGTTCGCGCCGATGCTCGAGCTGCTGTCGAAGACCGGCGCCGACCTCACGATGCTCGTGTACAGCGCGGAGCGCGTGATCCTCCACCAGCCGTTCCCGGCCGCCGGCCGGGTGCTGACGACGGCGACCGTTCGCGGCTACTACGACCTGCGAAAGCTCGCCCAGATCGTCATCGACATGCGGACGGAGGACGCGGGCGGGCGGCTGATCGCCGAGACCACCTCCGCCATGCTCGTGCGCGGCGCGGGGGGCTTCGGCGGCGAGCCGCCCTCCAAGGAGCGTCCCCTCGTCGAGAAGCCGAAGGACGTGCCCCCGACCTTCGCCGTGGAGGAGGCGACGCTGCCCGAACAGGCGCTCCTCTATAGGCTCTCGGGGGATCGCAACCCGCTGCACGCGGACCCGGATTTCGCGCGCGCCGTCGGGTTCGAGGCGGGACCGATCCTCCACGGGCTCTGCACGTTCGGCTTCATGATGCGTCACGCGGCCAAGGCGGCATGCGCCGGGGATGGATCACGAATCCGGTCGTTCGAGGGGCAGTTTCGTCGCCCGGTGTGGCCCGGGGAGACCCTCGTCACCGAAGGCTGGAAGACCGGTCCCGGCACGGTCGCCCTGCAGGTTCGCGTGAAGGGTCGAGACGAGCCGGTGATCACGAACGCGGGGGTGATCACTCAGAGCTGACGATCGAGCGCTGGGCGTATATGCGTGCGCCGTCTCAGACGGCACCGCCCGCGCGACGTGCGCACTTTCGTGCGCAAGAAACGTGCGGCGCCGAGAGGCTCGTTGCGCAAACGAACTATGCGGCGAGGTCGACTTGCGCAGGCGAGTCGTTGCGGACAGTCCGATTTGCAACAAATCGGCGCAAATTACGACGTGGCGCTCGGGCGGGCTCGGGGGATCGCGCATTGCACGAATCCCAAGCGAAAATCATGGCGAGCGAGCGGCACCTTCGGCCATCTACGCTACGAGTGGACGTTGCGACACCCGCGCGAATGGCTTTGGCCGCTTCACCGTTGGCGCGCGTCCGAGCGTGGCTGGCCCTCCCCGTGGCGACGCGCTGGCTGGCCGTTGCCTCGGTCGTGCTCCTCGCGCCGTCCCTCTGGAACGGCCTCGCGGTCGACGACTACTTTCACCGTCTTGCGGTCCAGGGGCGCCTCGGCTTCTCCGTCGGTGCGCTCGACTTGTTCCGCTTCCTCCCGAGCGGCGGGGTCGAGAGGTCCGTCGCACAGGAGGTGGGCTTCGCGTCCTGGTGGATGCCGGCGGCTGCCCAGATAAGCTACTTTCGGCCGCTGGCGTCCCTCACGCACTTCGCCGATTACACGCTTTGGCCTCACGCCGCGTGGCTGATGCACACGGAGAACTTGGGCCTTTATGCGGTCATGGTCCTGGCGTGCGGGGTGCTCTACCGGCGCTTCGTCGGGGTGCCGTGGGTCGCGGGGCTCGCTACGGCGCTCTACGCCTTCGATCAGGCCCACGCTTTGCCGGTCGGGTGGATCGCGAACCGCAACGCCCTGATGGCGATGGCGTTCGGCCTGGGCGGCCTCCTCGCGCACGACTCATGGCGGCGCGAGTCCAAGGCGTCGCGCGCGGTCGTCGCGGTGACCGCCTTCGCGCTGGCGCTCCTGTCGGCCGAATCGGGGTTCGCGATATTCGCGTATCTCGTCGCCTACGCCTGGATCATGGATCGGGGCGCGCCCCTCTCCCGGGTCCTGTCGGTGCTCCCGTACGCTGCGGTCGCCGTCGTCTGGCGCCTCGCGTACTGGGCGCTCGGCTACGGCGTCGTCGGCTCGGTGATGGTGTGCGATCCGATCGTGGACCCGCTGGGCTTCGTCCGCCGCGCCGCGATGTCGGTGCCGCTCCTCGTGGCGAGCGACGTGTTCGTGGCGCCGACCGACGCGCTCGCGATGTTCCCGCGAGCCGTGCCTGCGATTGCGCTCTTCGCCGCCGCCGCGATGGTCCTCTTCGCGTTCGTGGCGTGGCCGGCGGTGCGGGGCGACCGGACGGCGCGCTTCTTTGCCGCGGGGTCGCTGCTGGCCGCGCTCCCTTTTGGAGCGATGATGCAGAGCGATCGCTACGCCTTCTG
>DATGJA010000047.1:0-2728 GCA_035295445.1 Polyangiaceae bacterium
GGCACGGAGTGTGCATTTACGTTGCGTCCGCCAGGCCGCGACACGGCTCCGAGGCGCAGGGCCAGGCCCCGGACTGTGGGGGTGAGGGCTGCGCTCGCGAGGGCCGCGACGACGAAAAGCGCAAGGAATGCTCTCATGAAGTCTCCGGCACCAGGATCCGGGGTCTCTCTTCTTCGTTGCCCCCCCGCCGCGCGCCATTTAGAGCGCGCGCACGATACTACGGTGTGCGGTGTGCGCCAATCGCCGCTCCGGGCACAATGCAAGGGGATCGAATCGGGCTCGGGTGTGAGGTAACCAACCCGACCGTGAGGCTGCGAGCCGTCCATGTCGTCGCCGCGATCGCGGAGGAGGCCAGCGGCCCGTCCTACTCGGTGCCGCGGCTTTGCCGGGCGCTCTCGGCGGCGGGCGTCGAGACGAGCCTGCACGTCCTCGCGCGCGGCGCGAGCCCCGCTTGGGCCGACCTCACGATCCACCAGCACGCCGAGTGGCCGCCGCCCTTCACCCGGCTCGGCGTCTCGCCGGCGATGCGGCTCGCCCTCGAAGAAGAAGCCCGTGTCCCCTCCACGCTCCTGCACAATCACGGGCTCTGGATGATGCCAAACGTGTACCCGGGATACGCCGTCGAGGGCACGCGGGCGCCGCTCGTCACGTCGCCCCGCGGGGTGCTCGACGCGTGGGCGAGGCGGCGATCGCGGGCCAGAAAGCGGCTCATGTGGGCCCTCGTCCAGCGCCGAACGCTCGACCGCACCCGGTGCTTCCACGCAACCTCCGAGAGCGAGCACGAGAGCATCCGCGAGGCGGGCTACCGGGCGCCCGTCGCGGTGGTTCCCAACGGGATCGACCTGCCGCCCGCGTTCCCGGCGCGCTCCGCCCCACCATGGCGCTTGCTCTTCTGCGGGAGGGTGCATCCGAAGAAGGGGGTCGACGTTCTGCTCCGCGCGTGGTCGTCGGTGGCGCCGCGGTTTCGGGACTGGGAGCTCTGCGTCGTAGGACCGGACGAGGACGGCTACGGCGCCACGATGCGCGATCTGGCGGCGAGCTTGGGAGCGCCGCGCGTCTCGTTCCGAGGGAAGGTCTACGGCGAGGAGAAATGGCGCACGTTCGCGGAGGCGAACCTCTTCGTCCTGCCGACGCGAGGGGAGAACTTCGGTCTGGCCGTCGCCGAGGCGCTCGCGAGCGGGGTGCCGGCCGTCGTCACCCGCACGGCGCCCTGGGGCGGCCTCGAGCAGAGGCGCTCCGGCTGGTGGATCGAGCCGGGCGTCGAACCCCTCGAGGCGTGCCTCGAGACGGCGCTGGCCACCTCGCCCGAGGACCTCGCGGCGATGGGACGGCGCGGGCGGCAGTGGATGGACGCGGAGTTCTCGTGGCCGAAGGTCGCCGAGCGGATGGCGAGGACCTACGACTGGATCCTCGCCGGGGGTGCGCCGCCGCCGTGGGTGCGTCTGGACTGAACGTGCGGCTACTGAAGCAGCGCCGGCTCCGAGTCGCCCGGCGACTCCGAGGCGGTTCGCGAGAGTCGCTCCTGCTGCGCGTACCACGCTCCGAGGGTGGCCAGCAGCCACGCGCGACTCCAGGCCGAGTCGTCCCGGGCCGTGATGAACTCGTTCCAAGGGCCCCACACGGCCTTCGGATCGAGCCACCCCGAGCCGGCGAGGCCGTGCAGGTGCGATTCGAACTCGTCGCGCAGGACGCCGCGCATCCATCGCGCCTGCGGGAGGCTGAAACCCTGCTTCCTCTGCCGGTGGACGTGCCCCGGCAGCTGCGTCCCGAGCGCGCTCGTCAGCCAGGGCTTGTTGCTCGCGCCGACGAGCGGGTGCGCGCGCCGCGACCACGCGAGCGCGGTGTCGACGACGTGCCGATCGAGCAGCGGGACGCGAATCTCGAGCCCGTGACGCATGCCAAAGACGTCCGTGTCCCGAAGGAGCATGTTGCCCATGTAGAGGTTCGTCTCGAGCTTGCGGACCGTGGCCCAGGCGTCGTCCCGGCAGACCCAACGGCCGGCGTCGACCTCGGGCGGCAGAAAGCGCAGCTCTCGCCACTCGGGCTCGCGAAAGCCGAGGCCGCGCATGTCGGCGTCGGAGACGACGCGGCGGCCGAGCAAGTAGAGGTCGACGATCGACCCGTCGGAGGCCGCGATGTCGGCCGCCTTGCGACCCCGAAATCCACCGACGAGGCGTTCGGCGAGCCGCCGTCGATGGCGCACCGGCACCCAGCGCATCGCGCTGGCCAGGCGGACCAGGCGCGGCACGTCGCGAAAGCTCGAATAACCGCCAAACATCTCGTCCCCGCCAAGGCCCGACAGCGCGACCACGATGCCGTGCTCGCGGACGGCGCGCGCGATGACGAAGGTGTTCAGGCCGTCGACCGTCGGCTGATCGATGCTCCCGAGCCAGCTCCGCGTCAGCGCGAGCGCCTCGCTCGAGCCGAGCCGCACGGCGTGGTGTCGGGCGCCGATGGCCTGCGCGGTCTCGGCGGCGGCACGGCTCTCGTCGATCGAAGGGTCTTCGGCGAGCGACACGGTCAGCGTGTCGATGTCGCCGCCGCGCGCCTTCGCGGCCAGCACCGCCACGGCCGTGCTGTCCAGTCCACTGGAGAGGAAGACGCCCACCGGGACGTCGCTGATGAGGTGCGACGTGACGGCGCGCTCGAGCGGCGCGCGCAGCGCGGAGCCGACCGCCGCCGGCGAGCTCTCCTGCGTGGCGACCTCGGGGAAACGCCAGTGCACGAG
>DATGJA010000048.1:0-2134 GCA_035295445.1 Polyangiaceae bacterium
CTCGAGTACGACGCGCAGGTCGGGCGCGAGCTGCGTCACCGCGTGCACGAGAATTACCTTTGCCCGGTCGTTGCGGTGGGATCGCGTCGATGGGGCCGCTAGGTCGTCGAGGCGCGAAGGGTCTTCCGAGAGAACGCCGCAGTCCCTCTTTTGTATACGCCGTTGGGCGAAGAGCTGATTTCGCGCCACACCGAGGAGAAAGGCTCGAAAGCTCGACTCGCCGCGAAACGAGCGCGCGCTCTGCAGACACGCCAGGAACGTTTGTTGAACGAGGTCGTCGGCGAGCGGCCCGCAGGTTCGACGAAAGTAGCGGCGAAGCACGGGCAAGTGTCGGACCGCAAGCTTGCTTCCGGCGTTCGCGTCGCCGTCCAACCAGCGTTCGAGCAAAGCGAAGTCGTCCGAGTCCACGGGTGCCCCCTCCGTCGGTTCGAAGACGAACGCACGCGGAGAACACTCCGCTCGGCTTTCATGGCCGAGCGGCGCTCGGTCCGTCGCGTGCGCGACGGATGCGAACGTGATGACCGCCTTGCCGTTCCATGCGCCGTCGAAGCGGCCCCTGCAGGGTGCGCCCCTAGTCGATCGCGTTGGCCGGCAGCCGCGCGATGAGCTCGTGCACGCGCGGCCAACGCCGCGTGACCATGGTGAGCTGGTGCGGCAGAAGCGACGCCACGATGTGGTCCAGACTCAGCGCGGCGTGCAGCAGCACGTGCGTGAGTACCCAGCGGTCGGCTTCTCGCGTCGGCTCCTGGTGCCCGAGCGATCTAGCTGAAGCAACACCCTTGGCGCCCCGTTGCGCTTGGCGTAGCCACTCGCGCAGGCCCCCGGTCGGTGTGGACCATCAGGGCGACGCCGCTCGCGAGCTGACGTGCCTGTTCGATGAGCCAGCACTCCACCGGATTGATGCCGGTCGGCACCCGCAGGTCGTCGAGCCGCTTGCGACCGACGGTCATCGGCGACTTGGGCGTCATCACCATCAATGCGTGCATCGCAGCACCGCTTCGCACGACCTGCTGGCCAATCGCGAACGGCATCGTGCTCGCCTCACGCGGCTCCTCCCCTGCGCCCCGTCTTCATCTTCGTTACGAGGGTACCCGTCGAAGGACGGGGGAATCGAACTCCTTAGCGCGTCCGCTTCGCAGGGGCGGGTGCGCACGGCGCGCACGTCTCCCGTGCCCCGGCGAACGCGGCTCCAGTTTGTTGTCGAGAAGAATGAGGAGGCGCCCGTTCAGATGGGCTTCGGCTGGCCTACTGGCACTTGGCCTTGCACGTCTTGCCGGTGAGCGCCTTCTTCGCGCAGGTCTGATAGGCCGTCGCCAGCTTCTTAGGCTTTGCGTCGCCGGGCGGGGTCATCCCCGAGACGCACGAGTCGCCGCCGGACGTGCATGAATGAACCGAGTCGATGGCCGACTGGCAGTCCGGGTTCTTGCCACAAGCCGTCACCTGCTTGCCACACGCCTTGTCGACGCAGGAGCCGCAATCGGTGCTCCCGAACGTGGGAGGGGGCGGCGGCGGGGGCGTTGTCTCCGCCGGGGGCGCTGTGCTCGCGGCGGCCGCAGGGGCGGCGGAGGCCGTGTCTTCGGCGGCAGCCGAACTTGCCGCGGGGGCTTCGGAGCTCGAGCTCTCCGAGCTTTGCTCAGCGGCGCTTTCGGCGGGCTTCTGCTCACCACCGCCGCAGGCGAGCCAGAGCGGGGGAGCGAGGACGGTGGCGAGGAGGGAGGCGACGCGGAAAAGATGGGGGCGGGTCATGGTGTGACCTTCCAATATCGCGACGGCGCGCCGAAGCCTAGCGTCGAATGCATGGTGGCCGATCGGGCGCGTTCCGGGTCCCCGAGCCCCCCCCGAACCGGGGTCTGCGCGGTCCACCCCCCACGTCCTCCAGGATGGCTGTACTCGTTGAGCGTCACACTCTCAATGGCATTGCTGGGTGACCTGACTGGGCCCGCTCGCGCTGCAACCGATGACGAGGCCGGCCACGCTGAGGATCGGGGTGCAGGTCAGAAAGGCGCCCGTGTGACCGCATCGGGGATCGTTGCCGACGAAGCCGCTCGGGCTGCAGGCAAGCCCGACCCCGGCCACGTTGATGGTGCCGCAGCTCGATATTTGAGTGGGGTAGAGGGCTTGCCCGCTCGGGCAT
>DATGJA010000049.1:0-3225 GCA_035295445.1 Polyangiaceae bacterium
CCCCAGGCGTTGGCGTGGAACATCGGCACCACGGGCATCGCCACGGAAGCCTCCGAGACGGCGGTGCCGTCGACCTGGCAACCGACGAGGGCGTGCAAGACGCTCGACCGGTGGCTGTACACGACCCCCTTGGGGTTGCCCGTCGTCCCGGACGTGTAGCAAATCGTCGCCGCGGCACGCTCGTCCAGCCGGGGCCAAGGGTACTCGCTCGACTCGCCCTGGATGAGCCGCTCGTAATCGAGCTTGCCGTCCGGGGTCGGACCGTCGTCCGGCATCACCACGATATGGCGCAGCGTCGGCACGGACGAGGCGAACTTGTCGAGCAGGGGCAGGAGCGAGCGGTCGACGAGGACCACCGAATCCTCCGCGTGGCGCGCGATGTACGCGAGCTCGTTCGGGTGAAGGCGAAGGTTCAGCGTGTGGACGACGGCGCCCATCATCGGAACGGCGAAGTACGCCTCGAGGTGGCGGTGATGGTTCCACGCCAGCGTTGCCACGCGATCGCCCTCACGGACGCCGAGCCGGGCCAGGGCGTGGGCGAGCTTCGCGCTGCGGTCGTAGATCCCGCTCCACGTGTGGCGGTGAATGGTCCCGTCGCCCGAGCGGCTGACGACCTCCGTGCGGCCGAAGTATCGGTGGGCGCGCTCGAGCAGGTGCGTGAGCGTGAGGGGGAAGTCCATCATGCGACCGGGCGTCATGGCAAAAGCTCCTCTTTGGGCGACGGCGGACGGTGGGCGGCTTGGTGTCCGCCCCGTCGGCGGGCCCCAGGCTACCATCACGTCGCTTCGACGGCGGGTGACGCAGCGCGGCTCGAAATCTCCAGCCACGATTCCCGTTCGCTTCCCGTTTCGCTCGGTGCGGGGTGGCGGTTAGGATGCGCCCGCACATGCGCCACCTCATCCTTGCCGTGCTCTCGCTCGCCGTCCTGCTATCGCCCGCGTGCGCGAAACCGGGCGACGCCTGCACCGACACTCCTGGGAGCTGCAACGACAAGGCGTCCCACCTCTTCTGTTTGAAGGGCAAGTACATCCTCGAGACGTGCAAGGGCGCCAACGGGTGCACCGACGACAAGGCGCTCGTCTGCGACGCGACGAGGGCGGACCTGGGCGACGGCTGCGGTCACGAGGGGTCGCGCGCGTGCAGCACCGACGGGAGCAAAGAGCTCCGGTGCGTCGACGGCAAGTTCGCGATCGAGTGGAGCTGCCGCGGCGGGTGCACCCTCGACGAGAGCAACAATCCCAAGTGCCTCCCCACGGGCGAGGCGGGCGACTCGTGCCGCTCCGACTCGATCGTGTGCGACGGATCGCAAAAGATCGAGCTCGCCTGCACCGACGGCAAGCTCACCGCGCGCCGGGAGTGCCATGGCGCGCTCGGTTGCCACACGGAGCCGGGGGGCGGCGTGCGGTGCGACAAGTCGCAAGCCCTCGAGGGCGAGCCGTGCCGCGAAGAGGGCACCGGCGCGTGCGACATGGCCAAGAAGAACGTCCTCGTCTGCCAGGGCGGGCACTTCCACACGGAGCTGCACTGCCTGGGCGCCCTCGGTTGCGAGCTGCCCGGCAACTACAGCGCACGCTGCGACAAGAGCATCGTCGAGCTCAACGAGGCGTGCGACGAGGAGATGGCCGTGTCGTGCACGGCGGACGGCAAGCAGGTCAAGTGCACCGACGGCAAGTTCGTCCTCGACAAGAAGTGGAAGCCCGCCAAGGGCGAGACGTGCAATCAGCGCTACCGCATCAGTAAGGAGACCGAGAAGTTCGAGGCGCGCTGACGCGCTCTCTCTCGCACACCTCGCCTTCCGTCGTACAAGAGCGCAATTTCGACGCATCGCCCCAAGGCGAGGGCGGCGCGCTATCCTGAAAAAATTCCCTTGGTGTCGATGAATGCCGTGTCCGGGGATCCCGGCACGCATGCGGAAGGCGTGTCGTCGCAGATTCCAGAGTGGCGAGGGACCGCTCGCTACGAGGTCTTGCGCCCGATCGGGCAGGGCGGGATGGGCGTCGTCTACGAGGCGAACGACCGCGAGCGCGGGATACACGTCGCGCTCAAGACGCTGCTGCGATTCAACCCCGCGACCCTTTATCTCTTCAAACAAGAGTTTCGGACGCTCGCGGACGTACAGCACCCGAACCTCGTTCGCCTGTACGAGCTGGTCGTCACCGAGACCGACCGCGCGTTCTTCACGATGGAGCTCGTCAACGGGACGGATTTTCTGACGTACGTCCACCACCGCCCCTACTCCGAGTCGTCGGGGTCGGTCCCGAACGTACCCAGCATCGATTTGACGCGGCCGGACAAGCTCGACTCGAGCTCCCATCCCGCCTCCGGTCCGGACGTGTCGGCCGCGGGCGCAGAGCCCCCGGACGCGCCGCCGCGGGCGAGCCCCAGCGGCAGGGTGTGTGCGGCGGACATGGAACGGCTGCGGCCGGCGCTGCGCCAGCTCGTCGAGGGAATCGACGCGCTGCACGCTGCGGGCAAGCTGCATCGCGACATCAAGCCGTCGAACGTGCGCGTCACGTCGGAAGGGCGCGTGGTTCTCCTCGATTTCGGCGTGGCCACGGAGCTTCCTCGAGTGGTCGACGAGAGCCTCGTCGAGGACGGCGCGGTCGTCGGGACCGCGCGCTACATGGCGCCCGAGCAGGCGACGGGCGAAGCTCCCACGCCCGCGTGCGACTGGTACAGCGTCGGAGTGGTCCTCTACGAGGCGCTCGTCGGCTCGCCTCCGTTCACGGGTTCCGCGTTCGACGTGCTCACGATGAAGAGCATGCTCGATCCCCCCTGGCCTGCCGAGTGCGCCGAAGGCGTCCCACCGGACCTCGACGAGCTGTGCCGCGCCCTGCTACGTCGAGAGCCCGCTGCGCGTCCGAACGGCGAGGACATCTTGCGCCGCCTCGGCTCGTCCCGACCTGCGCGCGGCGCGGTCACGTCGATGCCCGCGGCGCCCGAGGCCGACGAACCAGCGCTCATCGGTCGCGAAGCCCAGGCCGCGGCCCTCCGGGACGCGTTCGTCGCGGTGCGCACCGGCGGGTCGGTGACCGTGCGAATCGCCGGCGTCTCGGGGATGGGCAAATCGACGCTCGTCCAGCACGTCCTCGACCGCCTCGTCGAGGGCGGCGAGGCCGTGGTGCTCCGCGCGCGCGCCTACGAGCGCGAGTCGCTTCCGTACAAGGCCGTCGACGGCGTCATCGACGCGCTGAGCCGGTACCTGATGCGCCTCGGCGAGCGACA
>DATGJA010000050.1:0-7941 GCA_035295445.1 Polyangiaceae bacterium
GTCTTCGACGGCGTCGACGTCGGGCGGGACGACGCGGTTCACGAGGGAGCGACCTTCGATCGGCTCGCGGCGAAGGTGCGGACGACCGCGGGCGCCCACTGGATCGCGGCCAAGATCTGCTCGGGCGCGCTCGACGACGACGGGCGCGTCCGCTTGAGGATCACCGACGAGGCGGGGACGCCGGCGACGGGCGTGACCGCGAGCGCCGACCTGGCGCAAGCCGCGTCGCGGGCCGCCCGCCCGCCGCGGGTGGCCTCGGAGCGCGCGACGACCGCCCTCGGTCGCGCGATCGCCGAGCCGGTGGAGCGAAGCGCGTCCGTGGAAGCGCGGCTCGACGACGCCGTCCTCCGCACGCTGGGCGGGGCGGACGACCTTCGCAGCCCGCGCGCTCCGGGCTTGCTGGCCTCTCTGACGAAGCCCGACGCCGGCCTCGGGACGGACCGCATGGCGATGGCGGCGTGGATCTCGCCGAGCGCCGCCAACCGGAGCGACTGGCTGAACCGGGTGCGCGTGGATCCCTCGGCGGACGGTGGGACGCGCGCGTTCGTGGCGCGGCGGCTCGTGGAGCAGCGCGCGGAGGCCGGCCTCGCCGACTGGGCGATGGCGACCCTCCGCGGGGCGGGCATCGACCCCGCGAGCGACTCCGAAGCCGCACTGATCGCCTCGGAGGTGGACGCCAAGCTCGGAACCGACGCCCTCGTCCTCCGCGCCGTGCGGAGGCTCGCGGCCGCGGCCCAGCAGCAGCCGAAGGTCCCGAGCGCGGTGCTCGAAGAGCTGGCGCGCCGGTCGGCCTCCTACGACCCCGCCCTCGCTGCGCAGGCGCGCGATCGGCTCGCGGCGCGCGGTGACGTAGGGTCCGAGTGGGTGATCGCGACGCAGCCGCGCGGGGCCAGGGCGGTCGCCGACGCGGCTCGCAGGGCGCTCGAGGGCGGCGTCGCCGATGCGGACGAGGCCATCGCGGTCGCGCGGGCGGTCGCGAGCGCGGGCGACCATCCCGAGGCCAGGTCGATCTACGAGCGCCTCGCCCGGTGGGCCCCCAACCGAGCGGCGGTGTGGGCCGGGCTGGCGGAGGAGACGAGCGCGGGGCCGGCCGACGCGCTGCGCGACGACGCGACGACGGCGGCCCTCCGCCGCGCGCGTGAGCTCGAGCCGGGAGAGGTGCGCTATCGGGCGGAGCTCGCGCTGCGGACCCGAACGCCGCCGGTCGCGGACGCCCGCGACGCCGAGCGGTACCTCGTGACGTCCCAGACCATCCTCGCGCGCCGGGGCGGCGGCGCGCGGCCGCACGAGGGGCCCCCCGACGTGGCCGACCGGCAGCTCCACTGGCTGCGCGCCGTCGTGATGCACCCGGATCGCCGGGTGTCGGAGCTCGTCCACTACGCACGCGAGATCGTGATCGCCCCGCGCACCGAGGAGGAGCTCTACGAAGAGGTCCCGGCCGAGGGCGACTCGACCGAGATCCTGCGCGCGCGCGTCCACCGCCCCGACGGCAGCACGTCCTTCCCCGTCGAGGAGACCGACGACAGCGGCCGGCCGCGGATCCGGTGGCCGGAGCTCTCGTCGGGCGACGTCGTCGAGGTGGCGTTTCGCTCGTGGTCGGCCGGCCCGGTCGGCGGGCGCGGCGACCCGCCCTTCTATCGGCTGGACTACGCCGGGAGCCTCTCGACGCACCCCGTGCTCTACAACGAGGTCGACGTCGAGTCGCCGAAGGACGCCCCGATCTACGCCGACGTCGTGAACGGAAAGGCCGACCGGCGGGAGGAGCACGACGAGGCAGGCACGCACCTCGTACGCCTCGTGTGGGACGCGCCCACGAACGTCCCCGACGAGCCGCTCGCGCCGACCCTGAGCGAGATCGTTCCGACCGTTGTCCTGTCGACCTTCAAGGACTGGTCGGCATTCCGATCGTGGTACGCGGAGGCGGTCCACGGGTTCACCGAACCCGACGCGCAGGTGCGCGAGCTCGCGGCGACGCTGACGCGAGGCAAGGCGTCGAAGCAGGAGAAGCTTCGTGCGCTGTTCGACTTCGTCGCCGACGACATTCGCTACGTCAACTACGTGAGCGGCGAGTGGTGGCTGCCGAATCGCCCGCAGCAGCTCCTCGCACGGCGCGAAGGCGATTGCGACGACAAGGCCATTCTGCTCATCACCCTCCTGCGTGCGGCCGGGATCGACGCGCAGGAGGTGATGGTGCAGACGCGTCTGACCGGCCAGCCGTCCATCCTGCGCGCGCGGGGGGCGGCGGCCCCGCTCTTCGATCATGGAATCGCCTTTCTGCCCGGGCCGGGGGGCGGCACCTACCTCGACGCGACCAGCCCGCAGTCGCGCCTCGGGCCCCTGCCCTCGATGGATGCACGGGCCGTCGCGCTGCGGATGGACGGGCCGGCGGAGATCGTGGAGCTGCCGTCGAGCTCCCCGGACGACCACGGGGTCGATGCGACATGGACCCTCACCCTGGACGCCGACGGAGCCGCCAACCTCGAGGGCGTCGAGCACGCCACCGGAGACGACGCCTTCTGGATGCGCAGTTACCTGACGGAGCCCGGGGCCCGGGCGCAGTGGATGGAGGAGCACCTGGTCGGTGCTTGGTTCCCGACGGTCGAGGTAGACAAGAAGGTCGATTTCCGGGTGGACCTGCCGCACGGCGCGGCGACCGCGACGTGGAAGGCGCGGTCGAGCGGCCTCGCGCGACGCGAGGGGGACGAGCTGGTCGTCCCCCTCTCGCCGCCCCAGACGCTGTCCTCGCAGCTCGCCCCCCTCGTCAAGCGCACGCTGCCGGTGGTCTTGCCGCCGCAGGTCGCCCCGCGCAAGGAGAGTCGAACGATCCGCGTGATCGCCCCCAAGGGATGGAAGATGGAGCCCCTCCCGCAGGGCGGCGCAGAGGAAGGCGGAGCCTTCGGCCGGGCGCGCCTCGAGGTGGGCCGCGAGCCACGCGACCCGAACACGGCCCTCATCAAGCGCACGGTCGTCTTCGACGAGAGCACGATCCCCGTCGACGAGTACCCCAAGTGGCGCGCGTGGATCGTCCGGGTCGACGCGCTCCTGCGAAAGAGCGTCCGGTTCGCGGTCGCACGGGGGTCGCGATGATTCGCCGGACGACGCCGGCGGCGATTGCGGTGATCGCGGTGGCGATTGGCTGCGGCGGCCCACCGGCGCGCGCCCCCTCGCCTGGTCAAGGCCACCTCGGCGCGGAGTTCTCCCGCGCTTTCGAGGCCGACGCGATCGGAGAGCCCGCCGAGGCGACGCGCCGGTACCTCGAGGTCGTCGATGCGGCCGCCGGCGCCGACGGCGACCCGTGGCAGCTCCCGGCGCTCGCCGCGTCGCTCGACGCGCTCCTCACGCGGCGGATGTCCGCGCTGGGCGCCGCGATGGACGACGCGTCCCTCGGCAGCCGGACGGTGCAGGGACCGGCCATCGAGGCGGCGCTCCGCCGGAGCGCCGCGAACGCGCGAGGAGCCTTCGCGCGGGGCCTGGTGGCGCGGACCCTCGCGACCCGGGCGCAGCGGCGCGGGGACGGCGTCGGCGCCGCGGCGGATCGCGCGGCGAGCGGCTGCGTCGCCCAAGCGCTCCTCATCGGACCCACCTCGTGGGCTCCGATCACGGGCGTGGACGAGGCGGGGCCCCTGGACCGCGCCGACGCTCGGATCGCTGCGTCGTACCCGTCCGGGGACGCGTTCGCGCACGACATCGTCCCGGTCCCGGTGAGCGGATACGGTTGCGCGATCCCGCTCTCGGCCGCGTCGACGCGGCCGGGCGTTCGGGACGTCGCGATCGACCTCACGATCCCGACCGCGCAGACCGTGGGCCTCGCCCTGCGCGCTCACGGCGCCGCTGCCCTCCGCGTCGCCGGGACTCCCGTGCTGAAGCGCGAGTTCGACCTCGGCGACGGCGAGGCCGCGCGCTTCGCGCGGGTCCGAGTGACGCCGGGGGTCCTGCGCGTCGTCGTCCGCGTCGGGACCGCGAAAGAGAGCGACACGATCGAGCTCGACGCGTTCACGCAAGACGGTGGCCCCCTGGCGGCAACCGCTCCGGCGGTCGGCGCGCTCGCAGACGCGCGCGTTCTCGGCGTCGAGGTCGTTCACGAGCCCGACGCCCACGACGCCGCCGAAGCCCTGCTGGGCGCGGCGGGCGACCTGGCGTGGGGCGCCCCGCGGGTGGCCGAGCGGCGCCTCTGGCCGGCCGCGGCGAAGGCCGACGCCCCGCCGAACCTCGCGCTCGCGTACGGCCGGGCGGTCGAGACGGCGCCCGATCTGTCCGCGGCGACGCGGGCCGAGCGAGCGCGCAGCGCGTACGAGAGGGTGCTCGAGGTGTGGCCCACGAGCTGGGAGGCGATCGTGGCGCACGCGGTGCTCGCCGGGATCCGCAAGGGCCACGGCGAGGCCGGCGCCGAGGCGCTGCGCGACTTCGACGCATCGCGAGAGAGGGCCCGGACGTCGGCGCCGAGCTTGCCGCTGTCCCCGGTCCTCGACGCCTTCGACGCCGGCAAGAGCGGCGTCGAGCGCCTGTTCGACCGGGCGAGCGCGGCGCTCGCGCGGGCCGGCGGTTCGCTCGCGGGGACCGAGCTCCTCGCGGACGCCGAGGACGCGGCGACCCCGCGCGTCGGGCAAGACCTCGCCGCGGCGCTGTGCGATCCGCGGCGTCCGGAGCCCCGGGACACCCTCGGTTGCTACGACGCGCTGCGGTCGACGGGGAATCATGCGCGCGCGGCGACCGAGCTCACGCGGTTGCGCGCGGTCCTCGGGGCGCCTCGGCGATTCACCCCGCTCGAAGTGCGCGACGATTACGCGGTCGGAGACACGAAGGCCGCGGTCGAGGCGGCTCGGCGACTCCTGCCCGGCGAGCGCTCCCTCTGGGAGCTCACCATGAACCCTGGCGCCGCCAGCCCGCTCGCCACCCGCCTCCGCGCGGCCGCGTACGGCGCCACGGACGCGCCGGCCGCCCTCGGCGCCCTGCTCCGGGCGACCGGAGACGACCCGACGAAAGAGTTCGACGGGCTGACCGAACGCCTCGTCGCGCAGGACCGAACGGAGAACCTCCTGGCCAGCGCCGCCACCGCGGTGCTCGCGCACAGCGAGCGATACGCCCTGGCGGCCGACGGGCTGCTGCACTGGGTCCTTTACGACGTGCGGCGCGTCAGCGGGACGACCGACGTCGAGGAGAACGCGCAGGCCGGGATGCCGGCGGTGTGGGGCGAGAGCGCGATCCGGGTGCTCCGCCGCCGCATCATGAAGAAGGACGGCCGCGTCATCGAGCCCGACAAGTCCCTGCGCGCATCGCAGGAGCACGCCGACCTGTCGCAGCTCGAGCAGGGCGACGTCGTCGAGGCGATCTGCGAAGGCTGGGCGCTGCCGGGCGACACGGGAGACCTCGGGTTCGACACGCCGGACCTCATGCCGGATCGCGCGGCGGTCCACGAGGCCACCCTCGAGGTGCGGCTCCCGCGCGGCCTGCGCGGCGCCGTCTGGAGTCACAAGCTCCTCGGCGCGCCCACCGAGACGGCGGAGGGCGGCGAACGGGTGCTGCGTTGGCACGTGGCGGAGCGTCCTGCTCGGCGGATCGAGGACGGCGTGCCCAAGATGGACCGTAACGTGGCCGTGAGCTTCTCTACGGCGCGATGGGCGGACGTGGCGCGCGCCATGCGTGAGGCGGTGGCGGCGCTGGATGAACGGGACCCGGAGCTCGCCGCGTGGGCACGGGGCGCGGCCGCCTCGGCCGGGTCCGGCGCGCCGCCCAAGGCCGTGGTGACGGCGGTCGCCGCCGCGACGGGCGAGGCCCTCCGCGAGGCCGATCCGGGAGCGCTGGCCGACTACGCCGGGGGGGTCGCCCCCGTCCAGTCGCAGACGGCGCGAACGTTCCTCAGCTCCCACGCGGGCAGTCGCTCGTGGCTCGTGCTCCGGAGCCTGCGCGAGCTCGGGATCCCCAGCGAGCTCGTCATCGCCGAGAACGACCCCTTCAGCGCCGACCCGTCCTTTCCACCCCACTTCGGTCGTTTCGTGCATCCGCTGGTCGTCGCTCGGGCGGACGGCGAGAGCATCTGGATCGACGCCGACGTGCCGGGACCGCCGTTGCCCGCCGGACAGATCTCCCCCGAGCTGCGCGGGCGTTTGGCGATGCGGCAGGACGCGACCATCGCCGAGCTGCCCGCCGTGGGCCGCGCGGACGACCGCCGCGACGAGGTCGACCTCCGGCTCGCGGTCGAGCCGACCGGCGACGCGCGCGGGACGTTCGCGGTCGTGCTGCGCGGACGCAACGCGCAAGAGCTCGCGGAGGTGCTCTTCCGGATCGTCGGCGCCGAACGCCAGCGCGCGCTCCGTGACGTCGTGCTGGCCTGGCTGCCGGCCGCCAACGTCGAAGACGTGAGCCTGGCGTCCACGGAAGGGAGCTGGCAGGTGAGCCTGCGAGCGCAGATCAGCGTGAGCGGCTACGCGCAGCAAGACGGCGCGAAGACGTGGCTCCTGCCGGGGCTCGACACACTGCACTGGGTCTGGCCCAGAGCGCGGGTCTCCGGGCTCGCTGCGACCTTCGCGACGCGGGCGGGACGCGAGAGCGATTTGGCCCTGAGCACGGCCGTCCAATATCACATGCACAGGCGCGTCGAGCTACCCAAGGGGGCGACGGTCGCGCGGATGCCGGGCCCGCTCGACCTTCATACGGACCTCGTCGACGCGACGCGAAAAATGAGCGTCATGTCGGACGCCCTCGAGGACGATTTCGCCCTCGGGGTGGCGACGGGCACCGTGCCGGCCGAGAGGTACGATGCCTTCGTGCAGGCCGCCCACGCGGCCGACGACGCATTCCTGGCGAGCACGCGGGTGACTCTTCCGTGACCTTTTCTCCCCTCGCGAACCCAACCTCGGCTATTGCAAGGCGAAGCGCATCATGAGCGGCCATTCCAAGTGGGCGACCATCAAGCACAAGAAGGGCGCGCTCGACGCAAAGCGCGGCAAGCTCTTCACGAAGCTCATCAAAGAGATCACCGTCGCTGCGCGGATGGGCGGCGGCGACCCGGGCGGCAACCCCCGCCTCCGTAAGGCGGTGGCCGACGCCAAGGGTCAGTCCATGCCCAACGACACGATCCAGCGCGCCATCAAGCGGGGCACAGGGGAGATCGAGGGCGCCGCCTACGAAGAAATCGTCTACGAGGGGACCGGCCCCGCCGGCACGCTTTACCTCGTCGAGGCGATGACGGACAACCGCAACCGCACGGTCGCGGAGATCCGCAAGGTCTTCGAGAAGCACAACGGCCTCCTCGGGAGCGCAGGCACGGCCGGGTGGGCGTTCGATCGACGCGGCCTCGTGACCGTCGGCAAGGACGTGTCGGAGGACAAGCTGATGGACGTTGCGGTCGGCGCCGGCGCCGAGGACTACCAGGACGCGGGCGAGGACTGGTCGCTGACGACGCCGCCGGACGCCCTGGGGACCGTCGTCGACGCCCTCGAGAAGGGCGGGGTCAAGGTGAAGACGAACGCGCTCGCCTTCCTGCCGAAGGTCAAGAAGCCCCTCGCCGGGCGCGACGCGCAGGTGGCCCTCAACCTGGCCGAGGCGCTCGACGACCACGACGACGTGCAGAACGTGTACGCGGACTTCGACGTATCCGACGAAGAGCTCGCGAAGCTCGAGACGGTCAGCTAGGACGCGGGTGGGTCGATCGGCCGTCGTGGTCACCACCGTCCTCGGCCTCGATCCTGGCACGCGCCATTTCGGCTGGGGCGTCGTCACCCGATCGGGCACCCGGCTGCATCACGTCGCCCACGGCATCGTGCACGCGTCCGAGCGGGCGAGTATCGCGGCGCGCCTCGTGACCATCGAGCGGGCGCTCGTCGAGGTCATCGAGGCCCACTCGCCCGCGGAGGCGAGCGTCGAGGCGCTCTTTTACGCCAAGGACGCGCAGGCCGCCGCCAAGCTCGGCCACGCGCGCGGCGTCTCGCTGCTCGTGTGCGC
>DATGJA010000051.1:0-13286 GCA_035295445.1 Polyangiaceae bacterium
CCGCAGGCTCGAGCGAAGCGAGAGTTCGGACGACACACCCGAAGGCAATCCACACAACCTCGAAGAGTCATGACCGAGCGTACGAAGCGAGAGGCAAGGTGGCTCGTTGCCCTCAAAAGAACAGGCATGTCCGTGCCGGAAACACGTGCCCACCGGCGGGACACTGTCGATCTGCGTCAGGTACCGGCAGCGAGCGCGCCCTCGATCGCCGTGCAGAGCGTCTCGAGGACCTTGATGCGCGCCCACTTCTTGTCGTTGGCCTCGACCAGATGCCAAGGCGCGAGGTTAGTGCTCGTTCGATCGACCATGTCGCAGACGGCGCGTTCGTACTTGGCCCACTTGTCGCGGTTGCGCCAGTCCTCGCGAGTGATCTTGTAGCGCTTGAACGGCGTCTTCTCGCGCGCGCGAAAGCGTTTCAGCTGCTCGTCCTTGTCCACCGCCAGCCAGAACTTGACGACGACGATGCCGAATCGCACGAGCGATTCTTCGAAATCGACGATCTCGCGATACGCTCGGAGCCAGTCCGGTTCCGACGCCAGCGCCTCGACACGCTCGACGAGGACGCGGCCGTACCAGCTCCGATCGAAGAGCGCGAACTTACCTTTTCGGGGGATGTGCCGCCAAAAGCGCCACAGGTAGGGCTGCGCGCGTTCCTCCTCGGTCGGCGCCGCGATGGGGACGACGTCGTAGGCACGCGCGTCGAGGGACGTCGTGATGCGGCGGGCCGCGCCGCCCTTGCCGGCCGCGTCGTTGCCCTCGAAGACGACCACCACCGCGACCTCGCGAAACCGTTTGTGTCGTGAGAGAAGGTTCAGGCGAGCCTGGAGCTTCGGGAGCTTCTTGGCGTAGTGCGCCTCGGAAACCGACCGGGTGAGGTCGAGCTCCTCCAGGACGTTGCGCGCGTCGATCGACGGCGCAGGCGGCGCTGCGGCCCGCACGGGGACCGCCCTTGGTCCACGCGAGACCCGCGAGGTCATCGCGTCGAGCAGGGTCTGCGCCACCGTGAGATTGCGGTAGTGCGCGTCGGTGGCCTCGACGACCGTCCAGGGCGCCTCCGCGATGTTCGTCTCGCGCAGCGCGCGCTCGCTCACGCGGCGGAATCGGTCGTAGTGCCCGTGGTTTTCCCAGTCCTGATCGGTCACGCGCCACGCCGTCGCGGCGCGCGACTCGAGCTCCTTGAAGCGCGCCTTCTGCGCCTTCTGCGTGAGGTGCATCCAGAGCTTGACGACGAGAGCCCCCTCGTCCACGAGCATCCGTTCGAACCGCGAAATCTCCGCGAGATCTCGCGAGAAGTCGCCGGCGCCGATGCGGCGATAGACGCGGTCGACGATCGGCGTCGTGTACCAGGACCCGAAGAACACCGTGGTCGTCCCCTTTGGGGCCAGCGCGCGCCAGAACCGCCACATGGGCGGGCGCGCGCGCTCCTCGTCCGTCGGCGCCCCCATGGCGTGGACGTGCACGTGACGGGGGTCCATCCAGTCGAGCAAGAGGTTGACCACGTCTCCCTTGCCCCCGCCGTCGACCCCTCCGACCAGGCAGATGACGGGAAACTCGGCGCGCTCGAGGACCCGCGCCTGCGCCGCGAGCAGCGTCGCACGCAGTAGGGGAACCTTGCGCTCCCACTCGCGTTTTTCGACCCGGTGGCCCAGCTCGGCGGACTCGAACATGAGGGGGGCATGGTAGCGAAGCGTGGGTTGATCGGGTGCACGGATGGGGTGTCCCTGGTCCGTTCTCTCGCTTCGCTCGAGCGGGCGGCCATGAACGGGAGGGTCGCGCCATGGTCCTCCGGAGGTTCACGGCGCTCCGAGCGTGGTGTCTGAAAAAGCCTTTGGTTCCGCGGGGTGCCCTGGCGCCACCCGCGGGCACGCCGGCTGCTATGGATCGAGAGGAGAGGTACCCGCCGTGCTCCAGCGTCTTTCCCCGTTCATCCTCGCCGTTTCCTTGGTCACCGCGTGCGTCGCACGGAGCGCCGGATCGGCCGGGGAGGACACGTCCGGGGCCGAGGACGTGGCGAACACCGAGTCGAACCTCGAGTCGCTGGGCAGCTCGCTCGTCAACAGCAACGGCCAGTCGCTGACCACGGCGTCCTTCGCGGGTGAAGGGGACCTGCACGTCGAGAGCCCGACGACGGTCGCCAACCCGGGGTTCTGGTTTGAGCCCGCCGGCTGCCTTCGCATCACCGCCGACGCCGCCCAGCGGCACGCGAGCTACGTGTTCGGAGGGTGCACCGGTCCGCTCGGCCTGCTCGAGCTCACCGGAACGGTGACCGCCGACTGGACGACGACGGGCGCCGGGCAGCTTCAGATCAGCTACGCGGCTCAGGGCTTCAAGGTCAACCGCTCGACCATCGACACCTGGCAAGCGACCGCCATCATCACGGCGAGCGGGAACGCGCGCGAGATGACATGGAACGCGATGCTCACCGGGACGACGGCGCGCGGGCGGACCTTCCACCGCACCAACCAGAAGGACCTCAAATGGACCGTCGGCGAGCCGTGCCTGTCGGTGAGCGGCACCTCGGACGGGACGGTCCTCGGGGTCGACCTGGCGACGACGATCACGAGCTACCAGCGCTGTGCGGATGCCTGCCCCGAGGCCGGCAGCGAGATCGAGGTGCAGAACCGGCGCAACGGCGACTCGATCGACATCCAGTACGAGGGCGGCCCCCGAGCGAAGCTCACCGTGAACGGAAAGACGGCCCAAATTGGGCTGAGCTGCGGGGACTGACCGACCCGATCCGTGCTAGCCTTTACGCGGAGGCGGGGGCGGCGCATGTCCGAAGGCTCGCGCGTTCGTACGAAGAAGATGCTCCTCGTGGCGGCCGTGGGGGTCGGCACGGTGAACTACTTGGCGTGCGGGAGCGATGCACCCCTCGGCAATCCGGGGGCCACGGTCCCGGACGGGTCGGCCTCCGACGCGTACATCGCATCGGGCAACCTCGCGCCCCCGCCCGCAGACGGGTCGTCGCCCGGCGCCGACGTCTTCATCGGATCGGGCAACCTCGCGGCGCCCTTGCCCGATGCCAGTTCACCCGCGACGGATTCCTCAATTCCGCCGAAGGACGGCTCCACCGACGCGCCCGGCGCCGGGCCCGATGCGCCGTCCGACGCGGCCCACGACGCCACGTTCGACCGGTTCATCGGTTCGGGCAACCTCCTCGCGCCGCTCCCGGACGCGGGCGTCGACTGAGATGGGCGAGCCCGCGCTCTTCGAGCTCGAGCTCTTCGGCGAGGGGATCGAGCGGCGTTACCGCAAGATGCGGCCGGAGGTAGAGGCCATGCCGTGGGGGACGCTCTCCCTCGACGGCCTCTCGCCCAAAGACTTGCTGCAAGCCCGAAAGCAATGGACGGGCGCGGCGTTCCAGGAGCACCGCACGGCAATCGCGTGCGCCGCCACGCTGCGTGTCCTCATGGAGGCGCGCGCTCCGCTCGACCTAATCGCCCTGGGCGCGCGGTTCCCGCTCGACGAGCTCGTGCATGTCGAGCTGTGCTCGCGCATGGCCATGGAGCTCGGCGGCGGGACCGAGATCGTGCACGACCCCGACTGGCTGCTCGTCGACTCGGACCCCGACCGACGCCCGCTCGTGCGCGCGGCGGATCTGGTGGTGCGCTGCTTCTGCGTGGGCGAGGCGCTGAGCATCCCCCTCCTGCGGGGCACGTGGAAGGCCGCCGCCCATCCCCTGCCACGCGCGGTCCTCGGGCGCATCGTGCGCGACGAGGCGATGCACGGCACGTTCGGCTTCGCGTTCCTCGACTGGGCGCGGAGCGAGCTCGGGGACGAGGAGCGCCGCTACCTGGCGTCTCAGGGCGACCGCGCCATCCGCGCCATCCGGCGGCAGTGGGACGCGATCCGCGCCGTCAAGCCACGGCCCGTCCGGCCGAACGACCCGATCGCGTGGATGGAGTCGAGCGCCTACCTGGCCCTCGCCGAACGCTCGATGCGAGAGAAGGTCGTGCGCCCGCTGCTCGCGCGCGGCATCCCGGTCACGGCGTACCCAGCGTGACGACGCCGAGCTCGCGCGTGCGCACCGCCGGCGATCCCCACGCGTCGGGATCCGTCCTGAGCCACACGACGTCGGCTCGGACCCGGGTCGCCCCGCGCAGCGCGCGCTCGACCGCAGGGCGGCCGCGCCGGTCGGCGGCGAGGTAACGCACGAGCCGATCGGTCGAGAAGGGCACCCCGTAGAGGCCGGCCACGCTCCACACCGTGCCCCACTCCTGCTGCGTGCGCCGCCCCGCGTCGTCGCGGGCGTGCGGCACGACCCGGGGGGCGCCGTCGCCGAGGGCGGTCAACGCGAGATCGGGCAGGGTCGGCGAGGCGATCCACTGAAAGGTCGGGTAGCAAGCGAAAGGGTAGCTCTGCGTGCGGCCACGCAAGCCTTGGAGGACGTTCGCCGCGACGAGCACCGCCCCGACGACGGACACGGGAGCGAGTCCCCTCTGCGTCGGCTGCGCCGGTGCGTCCGTTCCGCCCCACGGCAGGAGCAGCACGTACGCGGCGCAGAGGCTCGTGAAGGGGATTAGCATGAAGTGCTGGATGGCCGCGTGGAAGGCGAGCCCCGCGCCGGCAAGCCCGAGGCGCACGCGCGGTCCCAGGTGCACGAGCGCGACGAAGCTCAGTTCGAACGCGAGCGTGAGGAGCCCGAGCGTGTGGATGACGGCGGGCATGCGATCGATGCGCGGCTCCGGGACGATGCCGTTCTCGAGCCACTTGGCGTGCATCTGGAGCGCGAGGTTGTCCGAAAGCGCCCATGCGAGCCCCGACTCGTGGAGCTTCCAGAAGCCAGGAAAGAAGTAGACGACGCCGAGGAGCGTGCGCCCGGCGAAGACGGCGAAGCCGAAGACCGCCCTCCGGTCCGCGGCGCCGACCAGGCGACTTGCCGGAGATTGGCCCGGCGCCGACGCGAGCCAAGCGTCGACCGACAACGCGTCCCCCGACGGGCACGCGAGCAGGATGGCGAGCAACCAGAGCAGGTGCATGTCGTGCACGACGGCCCCGCCGAGCTGCACGATGCCGAAGAGGACCCACGCGGACGCGAGGAGCATCGCGAGGGCCGCTCGCGTGTAGAGGCCCAGCAGCGCGAGGACCGCGGAGACCGAGTAGGCGTAGAACACGGCCCGCGCGCCGGCCGCCAGAAGGCCGGGCGACGACGCCGCGTGCGCCGCGAGAAAGCGCAGCCCCTCGGGCGGCGACCACGGGAGACCCGCCGCGATGAAATGCAGCGCGTCCCTCGGCTCGTTGGTCGCGAGCAGAATCCCCACGATCGCGACGCGCAGCGCCGCGACGGAGAGCGCCCGCTCGCGCGGAAACATGGTCTCTCGCATGTTACACGGGCGTGGCCCTGGCTGAGCTCGGGCCGCCGCACGGTCGCGGGGGGCAGCCGACGTCGAGAGAACCCTTTACAGGGCGGCCCGCGCGGCGCATAGAATTCCGCGCCCATGCGAGGTTTCTCTTCCCTGGCGACGCTCGGGATCTGCCTCGCTTTCCTGACCCAGGCCCGCGCGGAGGGACTTGCGCGAGCCAAGGGGGCGGGGCCCTCCCCCGCCGCGACGTTGCCGACCGACACGGTCAAGCGGCTCAGGTCGGGGGACGCGGCGCAGGTCAAGGCGGCGCTCGATGACGTCCGGATGGCCGCGAAAGGCGGGGCGCCGGCCGTCCCGACGATCGTCGACCTTCTCAAGCGCGGCCTGCCCGAGCCGCTGACAGAGAGCGCCGTCGAGACCCTCGGCGACACCGAGAGCGAGGGGGCCAGCGAGGTCCTCGGGTGGTACTCGCGCCACCGCAACGCGGCGGTGCGCCGGGCCGCCGTCCAGTCTCTGGCGCGCACGCGAGGGCCGTCCGCGGTCAAGGCGTTGAGGGCCGCGCTCTCCGATCCGGACCCCGCCGTGCGCGGCGTGTCGGCCACCGCCCTCGGGACCCTCAAAGCCAAAGAGGCGGTCGGCGACTTGTTCGTGGCTCTGGATCACAAGGTCGACGAAGCGGCCGCCTCGATCGGACAGCTCTGCGCGGGGCCGGACTGCGAGCGGCTCGCCGGAAAGCTCGGCAGCGTGCACTTCGACGTCGTCACCGGCGGGCTCGACGAGGTCATGCTCCGCCCCGCGCCGGACGTCACCGACGACCTGAAGGTGAAAATCGTCGGTCGTGTCCGAGAGGTGGGGACGGCGGAGGCCAACCGCTTCCTGAAAGAGGTGCAGGCCAAATGGCCGCCGCGCGGGTCGGCGCGCGTCAAGCAATCGATCGACCAAGCGGTCCTCGCCACCACGGGGTCCCCCGGCGCGCCGGGGTCCACGCCATGAAGGGGCGCTGGCTCGCGGCGGCGGCCCTGGCGTCCGCGGTGGCGTGTGGGGGCGGGCAGACGCGCCTCAATCTCTTCTCGACCGACTGGGAGGACGACGGGGGCGTCTCGATCGCCCGCGTCTGGCAGCGCGTCGGCTCCCTCCCCGTCCCCCCCGCGGCCGACGTCGCGCTGGGCGTGGCCGGGCACGCCGACAAGCTGATCGGCCTGCCCCTCGACGGGAGCGCCAAGTGGACGTTCGCGCACCCGCTCGACGCGCGGCCGATCGTCGCGGGCGGCGTGGTCGTCGTCTCGGGCGGCGGCGAGGTCTGCGCGCTCGAGGCGACGAGCGGCCACGTCGTGTGGCGGCGGCCGACGGGCGGGCTCGCGCTGCTCGGCGCGGGCGACGACGGGACGGTCACCGTGGCTGCGTTTCGCAAGCCGGGCGACGTGGGCAGCGTGCTGCTCGCGGTGGCCCACGACGGCCAGGTGGTACGGCAGATCGAGACCGACAAGATGCTTGGCGCGCCGGCGGTGCTCGGGCGCATGGCCTTCGTCCCGTGGGCGGGCCAGTACGTGTCGGTCATCGACCTCTCGAACGGCGACGAAGCGGCGCGCGTGACGCTGCGCGAAGAGACGAGCCGCGCCTGGACGCAGGGCGGCGCCCTGTGGTTCGGCGAGGTGGGCTACTTCCGGTTCGACGAGCGCATGCGCGATGCCTCGAAGGGCCGCGCGACCCACGCGTCGGTGCCCGCAAGAAAGCTCCCGGGCACGCCCCGATTGATGCAGCCGGGCTACGTCTCGCAGGCGCCGCTGGCGGACGCCGAGGACAAGGCGCGCGAGTACGCGCGGGCGGTGGGCAGCGACGCGGGCGCTACCATCGAGGACGGGCGCTTCTACGCGACGTACTTCCGGATCGCGATGGGGTTCGACGCGACGGCGACCGGCGACGAGAGGGACGCGGGGCCGGGGCAGCCGGACGTGGGCCCGCGCGTCGCGTGGGCGCACCTGCACGGCGCGAACTTCCTCGGCGGCGCCGCGGAGTCGGGGGGCATCGTCCTCTGCGACGATCAGGGCAAGGTGGTCGAGCTCGACGCCAAGACCGGGAGCCAGGTGGCCGAGGCCGACCTCGGCGAGCCGGTGCGGGCGTGCGTCGTCAACGTCGACTCACGGCGGGCCAACGGCGCCGCGGAGGCCACGCCCAAGTCTCTCGCCGCGCAGCTGACGGATGTGGTGCTCGCGGACGACCCGCAGCTCGTCGTCGCGCAGCGGATGCTGCTCAAGGAGCTGGCCGAAATGGGCGACGAGCTCGCGACCAAGGCGCTCGTGGACCTGGCGAGCGACCCGCGCACGAGCCCGGATCTCCTCGTCGACGCCCGCGCGGCCCTCGCCAACCGGCGCAACGGCGCAACATATATGGAGGCGGCGCTCGCACGTCATTACGACTACTTGAAGGACGTGCTCCGGCCGCCGCCGGTGGGACCCATCGCCCATGCGTTGGGAGCCATGAACGAAAAGGCCGCGGCGCCGCTGCTCGCCTCCCACTTGTTCGACCCCGCCGACACCGACGACGACGTGCGGGAAACAGCCGCCGCGCTGGCGCGGGTGGGGAGTACACCGGAGCTTCCGGCGATGCGCCAGTTCTTCGGGATGTACCGGGCGAGCGCCGGCACGGACGAAGTGACCGACGCCGTGGTGAGCATCGCCAAGGCGATCGTTTCCCTTGATCCCAAAGCGAGCCGGCCGGAGGTGGAAGCCGCCGCGGCCGACACGATGACCGTCGCGGGCGCCCGGGACCGTCTCGCTGAAGTCCTGACTCCAATGACCAGTGACGCAGGACTGGACGCGGCGAAAAAGGCGAAGTAACTCGTCCGCGGGACCCACATGAGACACCGGCAGCTGAAACTGTGCGGGCAAGCTGCCGGCCGCACACCTAGGAGGCTCGTTATACTATGAAGAATGTACTGATTCTCGTAGCCGCGTCCGGCGCGATCGCGCTCGCGGCAGCTTGCGGTGGGGATGACACCGCTACCCCCCCCGCCGACGGCGGCAGCGGCTCGGCTGAGGCCAGCAGCGGCACCAGCAGCGGCACGTCTTCCGGGACGAGCTCCGGGACTTCCTCTGGCTCGAGCACCGGCGCGAGCAGCGGCGTCATGATGGGCACGGTGGCGTGCCAGAGCGCCGCAGGATGCATGTCGGGACAGATCTGCTGCGGCGCCACCGGCGCCTCGGTCGCCACGAACTGCATGGCGGGACCCGGACCGTGTCCGACCAACACGCTGCTCATGCGGCCGCTCCAGCTGTGCGCCTCCTCTACGGAGTGCACTGGCGGCCAGGTCTGCTCGTCGTACATGATCCCGGTCGTCAACATGACGATCATGATCTGCCAGGCCGGCGAGGGCGGTACGTCCGGTGAGGGCGGCAGCTCCGGCTCCGGTGAGGGCGGCAGCTCGGGTTCGGGCGAGGGCGGCAGCTCTGGCTCGGGTGAAGGCGGCAGCTCCGGCGACGGCGGCACCACGAGCGACGCGCCGACCGGCGGCTGATCGCGTCACGCGAACAGTCCCTAAGATCGCAGCGAGGCGACGCGCCAAGAGGGTGCGTCGCCTCGTTGTGTTTTGTAGACGTCGCGGCACGCGAGTGCCTTGCCGCTCGGGTCCTCTACCGCGCGCTCGGCGGCTGGAGCACGAGTACCGCGCTCGTGAGGTCGCGCGCGATCTTCTCGACCGGCGTCCGAAAGAGCGACCGCCCGGGCGAGCCCTCGAGCAGGACGAGCGTGGCGCCGATCTCGCGCGCGACGGCCTCGACGACGCGGACGGCGTCCGCCCCGACGCGCGCGTGCGCCACGACGTAGTCGGCGCGGCCGGGGAAGAGGTTGTTCACGAAGCGCAGCGCCTCCTCGCGCGCGTCCTCTGCTAGGCCGCCGTACGACACGGGCGCGCCCGCGCCGGCGAGGAAGGCCGCGTTGTCGCCTTGCTCGGCCAGGTGGAGCAGGTGCACCTCCGATCCGAGGCGATCTTGCAGCAGGAGCGCCGTCGCGAGCGCGTGCCGCGACGCGGCGGAGAAATCCACGGGCACGAGGATGCGATCGAACGTCGGAGCCGCGCGAGTAACGGGCGAGGCGCTCGGAACGCCGGCTGCGGACGGTCCCTCGCCGGACAGGTCGATGACGCGCGACGAAGGCGGCGCTTGAGGAAGCGGGAGCGGCGGACCTTCCTCTCCCGGCCACCCGGGGCGCGCGACGATGTGGATCGTGATGCTCGTGCCGTCGACGCACCAGAAGCGGCCGCTCACGTCGGCGGCGAAGTCCCGCACCTCGACCCCGGATGGGAACGCGAGCCGCTGCGCAACCGCCGCCGTGCTCGGATCGATTCGCACGAGTTCGCGGGAGGTCGCGCTCCACAGCTCGCCCGCGGCCCAGGTGAGCCCGCGCAGCGCCTCGCCCGTCTCCACATCGCTGGCGACGATGCCCTCGTTCGCCGGCACGTGCTTGCGGACCTGGACGCGCGCGAGGCGCGTTCCCCCGGCGTGCAGGACGAGCAGGTCATCATCGAGGCGCTCGAAGCCGGTCACTTCGTCGAGCCCGGGAACGAAGCTGAGCGTGACGATGCCGGTCCTCGGGTCGAGGCGCTCGAAGCGCCCCTGCCGTCGCTGCCAGAGGTGGGGGCCGTCGCACGCGAGGCCGCCTGGCGCCGGGAAGGTCTCGAGACGGTCGACGACGCGCCCGCTGCGGGGCACCAGGCGCAACAGGTAGGCGCCGCTGATCACGACGAGGCGCCCGCCCCAGAATGCCGCACCGCACAGCGCGCCGTCCTGATCTGCGACGTCGAGCTCACGGACGAGCTGCGCCGCGTCGCCCGCAGCAAGGGAAGCGTTCATGTCCGGCCGGGCCTCCGCGCGCACCTCGCTGCAGCCCGCGTGCCGTTGCGGCGCCCGGGGCCCGCGACTTGGGTACGCGCGATGCACCTCGGGTGCCGCATGCCGGACCCAATCCGCGTGCGCGATGTCGTCCGCAAACGCAGGCTCGAGCTCGACTCGGACGAGCGGGCTTACCGGATCAGCTACGACGTGCTTTTCCCCGACGGGCCCATCCGCCTCATGCCGGACGGGCTCGTCGAATGGTTCTCCCACGGAGAGCCTCGCACCTCGCGCGTGGTGGCCACCACCCTGGGGCAGGTGCGCGCCGGCGAGCGCGTCCTCGTGCGCCTCGACGACACACCCGACCAGTGGTGGCTGTGCGACGTCGAGGCGGCGACGGAGCCGTCGGGTGTCGAAGGCGGCTGATCGAATCCCAGAGGCCGATCAGTTCGGTGCGTAGCCGAGGTAGGCATCATCGACCGCGAAGGTGGCTCCGCCCGTCGTCGGGGCGAAGAACCAGTTGGTCATGAGCGCCGTGGTACCGGAGGGGATCACGTACTCGACCGACAGGGGGGTGACCGCGCCGGGGACGAGGGAGACCGATGTGCATGAGTACTGGCTGTTCCAGTTCTGGTCGTAGATGCCCGCGCACGTCTTGACGTTCGCCGTCGCCGCGCCGTCGTTGCGGACTTGGGCGGTTGCGTGGACGGCGCCGGCACCGTTCGCGCCGAGCGAGAGAAAGGCGTTCTGCCCGCTGGACGTGAGGGCGACGAGCATGCTCGACGTCCCGTCGATGGCCTTCGTCGTGAGAGCCGGCGTGCTGCCGCCTGGCCACACTTTGAACCCGTTCGCGCCGGATTCGAAGCCTGGGTCGGAGAGGAGATTTGCGCCGCCTCCGGGAGGGACCACGACGCCGCCGCTCGAACCGCGGGACGACGAGCCACCCGACGAAGACCCGCCGGAGGACGAGCCGCCGCTGATCGACACGCCATTCGCGGTTACGCTACCGTCGGTGTTCACGACGAAGGCCAGGCTCCCCTGCGCGGAGGGCTGCAAGCTGCCGCCGGGTTGCACGTTGACGCTGATCTGACCGCCCGCTGCGGTCGCCGTGACGGAGTAGCCGCTCGACGAGGCGGCCATGTCGAAGAGGACGTGGTCCGCCGCCGCGCTCTGGGCGACCCGGTAGGTCGCGTTCGACGTCTTGGCCGCCGCCGCATGATCGGCGTTGAAGAGGACGACCGCGTTGCGCGCCTGGAGGACGTGCACGCCGACGAGCGACCCCACCGTGACGTTCCCGTCGGAGGTCGAGAGACGGACCTGGTCGGGCGTCGCCCCCGCGGTGACGACCGTGAGGAAGTCCTCGCTCGCATTGGACGAGTGTGTCTCGAGACGCGTGATGCCGGCCGCGATCGCCACTATGTTCACGTTCGGGTTCTCGGGGAGGAGCATGCGAATGCTCCCGCCCGTCACGTCGAAGCGCCTCTGCGTCCCGTCCGAGGTGGTCACGCGCGTTGGGCTCACCGCGGTGTGCCACGAGACCCAGTTGTCGGCGGCTTTCGTCGTCGAGCGGTCGTAGACGACGAAGACGCCGGGGCGCACGTACGCGAAGTCGCGCGTCCACTGGCTGACGACGCCGGCAGGCTCGTACATTTGCTCGAGCTGGACGCCGCGAGCGTGAACGAAGGTGCCGTTGTCCTCGTAACCCTGAGCGTGCGCGCTCGCCGAGCCAGGGCCGAACGCGGCCTGCTTGATGCCCGTCGCCCCGAAGGTGTTGAAGAGCTGGCGCGTCCCGCTCCCGTACGAATCGGCGTAGACGAGGTTCTCGCCGGCCGTTCCGTCGACCTGGGGGAGCTGCCCCGTGGCATTGGCGAGGATGGGCTGGTCCCCCTGCACGACAGCGACGGCGCCGGCGTTGTAGCTCTGCTCGCCGGAGTCGGTCGAGTCGATGTACGTCCCGGGAACGAACGAACCCCAGACGGCGTCCTTCTGCCAGGTCGAACGAACGGCCACGTGGTTTGGGCCCGGGGCGAAATACGAGAGCGGCTTCGCCGAGTAGGCCGATTGCGCCTGCGACGGGTCCCAGTAGAGGAAGCTCTGCCACGGGGCCATCGCGTCGTGGTTCGTGGCCAGGAGGTCCGCTGCGAACGCCTGTGCGATCGGCGCCGCGGGGTCGCCGTTGGCGGCGAGCATGCCTGCCATCGCCGCGGCGGTCGTACCTGGCGGCGTCAGCGTGATTCCGGAGTGGATCGTCCCCTGATCGTCCATGTGCTTGAGCGACGGCCAGGCGAAGTAATTCATATATGCCGCCTCGTCGCGGACGGCGGGGATCTGACTGAACCAGTCGAGCCCCTTCCCTGTCTTCACGGCCCAGAAGAAGAGCGAGTAATTCTCGACGGACCGGGGCCCATACTCCCACCCCTCCGGCCAGCCGCCGCCCGTCATCGACGGCGCGTAGATCGCCTGGATGAGCGCCGGGAACATCCGGCCCTGCACGTCGCTCCAATAGCCGGCCGCCTTCGAGTTGTCCGGGTCGGTCGCGATCGCCGTGGCCGTCTTCGCCAGGATGTAACCGGCGAAGTAGTTGCCGATCGGGGCGTCGTTCGAGAAGCCGCTGGCGTCGTACCAGTCGACCCACGAGCTTAGCGACGCGATCACGGTGGCGCGCGTCGAGGCGGGCAGACCGGGGTATAGCCAGTCGAAGCCGAACGCCATGCCAACGCCGTAGTTGCGTATCCCGTAGCCGCTATCGGTGCTGGGCGCCTGGCCGCCCGCCGATGGCGACGTGGACATCGCGAGTAGGACGCGATCGCCCGCCGCGGCGTAGCTGGCCGCAGTCGTCGCGTCGGTCGGCGCGATCGTCTGGTAGCAGAGACCGAGGTCGAGGACCTCCGGCAGGTAGCCATCGCCCTGGTAGCCCTGTCCTACATCCGGAAAGTTCGGGTAAGCGTTGCCACTGGGAACGTTGGCGGTGCCCGTCACGAGCCCATCGCAATGCGTCTTCAAAGCCGTCCATGCCGGGTCGTTCGCGGAGGCGCGCGCCTGAAGGCGCGTGAGGACGGGCGCCGTGAGGAGCAGTCGGGCCGCGTGACCGGAGGTAGGCTCGCGCGATCTTCCGGTTGGCTCCCGCGTCGCGCCGCCGCAGGCCGCAAAAGTAACC
>DATGJA010000052.1:0-20667 GCA_035295445.1 Polyangiaceae bacterium
ATCCGCGAACACGACGCAGTTCGCGTCGCCGGTCTCGACCGTGATCCGATCCGCGCGGTGGGCACTGTCCAGGCCATCGACGACGCTTGCGACGATCTCCCGCAGGTCGCAAGCGCTCCGGTGCAGGACGAGGCCCTGCGATTCGAGGCTGGTCACCTCGGCCAGGTCGTCGAGCATCGCGGCCATTCGCCGCATGCTCCGCTCGGCGCGCACGGCGAGGTGCGCATTCGCGTCCTGCGACGATCCCAGGGATTGCTTCAGCAGAGAGAGGAACACCAGCGTGCTGCCGAGCGGGTTGCGAAGGTCATGGGAGATGAGCGTCAGGTACTCGTCGCGCTGCCGCTCCAGGCGCCGCAGGTCAGTGACGTCGCGGAACACGACGATCGCGAGCGCGACCTCGCCCCGGTCGTCTCTCACGCAGGTACCGGTCGACACCACCCTGCGTCGCTCGCCGCTGGGTTGAACGCGCAGCACCTCGTAGTCCACGAACCGCTCGCCCCGCAGCGCGCGCGAGAGGGGACGCTGCTCGGCGCGGAGCAGCGTCCCGTCGAGGTCGTGGACATCGAAGAGATGGCTCTCGGCGAGGGTGTGCGGGCCCTCGCCCTCGACACCGAGGATGTCGCGCGCCAGGTGGTTGATCATCAGGAGGCGGCCGCCCCGATCGGCGATGACGACGCCTTCCTCGAGGTTCTCGAGCAGCGCATTGAGCTGTGCGTGCTGCAGCGCGTGCGCCTCCGCGTACTCCTGCTCCCGGATGCTACTGAGTACGAGGCGCTCGGTGAGAAGATGATGCAAGTCTTCTTTCTCGCGCCGGAGGCGCTCCTGATCGTGCCTTGCGGCGCGCCGGGCGATGGCGCGCTCCAGGCTCCGGAGGACCGCGTCGGCGCGCAAGGGCTCGACGAGGTGGTCCTCGGCGCCCGCCCGGAGACTCGCGACGATGGTGTCCATGTCGCCGGTCGGCGTCGTGACGATGACCGCCAAGTCGCCGTCGATCTCGCGGAGTTTTTGGCAGAGATCCGTTGCACTCGTCCCTGGGAGCTTCAGGTTCGCGATGACGACGTCGGGCAGGGCGCGCCTGGTCTCGCGCACCGCAGCCTCACCGTCCGCTACCGCCACCGTCGCGAACCCCTCGGCGCGAAGCAGCTCCTCCAGCGCCTCGCGCGCCCCCTCCTCGTCGTCGACTACGAGCACCCGCGCACGCGTCGCTGCCTCGCTCGGTCTGCGCGTGGGATCCACCCGCGCAGCGCTACCTCCGACGTGTGACACGACGTCCTCCCCTCTTCGGCTTCGCGCCGCCGGCAGGCGGCGCCCCTTTCGCCGACGGGTCGACGGTCAGGCCTGGGGACGCGACTGCGCCCTCGGCGCGAAGGAGCGGGAGCCCTGTGAGGGCGCCGCCGTACCCCTGGACCGGCCCTTTGACGACGACGCCCGAGGACTCGATCGCGTACTGCCGGATGCTGGTGTCATGGCGGCTCGTGCGCATCTTCACGACGGAGAGCACCTTCTCGAGCTTGCCCTCGAGCTCGACGTAACGTTGCAGGACCAGCACGTCGGCGAGAAACTCGGTGACGTGCGGCGACAGGCCGAGCTCGGTGAACGACTGCACGATGTCGACGGTCATGAGCGCGGTGACGCCGAAACCGGTGAGCGCGGAGATCGTGCGGAAAAGCGACTCGCGGAAGTCCTCCCGGTACGAGGGCGCGAGCGCCAGCTCGAACTCGGAGAGCGAGTCGATCGCGACCCGCCGGGCCTTCTTGCGCTGGACGGCATCGCGCACGGCGGAGAGCGCCTCGTCGATCGTCAGATCGAGCGACCGGAGGTAGAGGACCTCGACGAGGCCTCGATCGATGAACCGCGCGAGCTCTGGCCCGAAGGCGCTCGCCCGCGCGAGGTACTCCCCGGGATGCTCCTCGACGACGACCATGACGCCGGGCTCCCCCACCTGGGCCCCGGCCGCGATGAAATGGCGAGCGAAGGTCGACTTGCCCGAGCCCGACGGCCCCACGAAGAGCGCCAAGGCGCCCGCGGGGATGCCGCCAGACATCATCGCGTCGAGCGCCTCGACGCCGGTCGACGCGCGCACGCCTCGGCCCGTGCGCGGTCGCGGCTCCGTCCGGGGCAGGATCCGAGGGAAGACGCGGATACCGTCGGCCGAGATCGAGAACGTGTGGAGCCCGGGCATCGTCGCGCACGCGCGCATTTTGGCGACTTGCATGCGGCGCACGCACGCGTGGCGCTCGACGCTCTGGGTGAGCCAGATGATGCCGTCGGCGATCGTGAAGAGCGGGTTCCCATGCGATTCGTCGAGGTCGTATTCGCCCACGAGGAACGTGGTCGCTTGCCACCCCGTCAGATGAAGCGCGAGCCTTTGCACGAACTCCTGGAGCTGCGCGTCGGACGAGGTAGCGTGCGCGACAGTGCGAAACGAGTCCACGACGACGGTCGCCGGCTGGACCTCTTCGACCTCGGCGAGCATGCGCTTCATGATTCCGTCGAGGTCGTGGTCCATGGCCTCTGCGCTGAGGTTCACGAACCGCACCGCGCCGCCGATCTTCGTCTTGTCGAAAAAGCTGTAGTGCTGAACGTGCCGCAGCATCTTGAGCGGCGGCTCGCCGAGGACGGTGAAGTAGATCGACGGCGCCTCGGCGGAAGCCCGCGCGAAGGCAATCTGCTGCGCGAGGGTGGTCTTGCCCGCCCCGGGCCCGCCGGCGACCAGGTTGAACGAGTACTCGGGCAGACCGCCGCCGAGCACCGTGTCCAGGCCGGGGACTCCGGTCGACAGCAGCCGCATGATCGCGTTCGTCATCGCTCCTCTTCCTCCGCGGCCCCACGCCAGATCTCGCCTACCAGACGCATCGCAAGGTCCTCTCCGAGCAGCGTGGCCAGAAACTCGATGAAGTGAGTCACGATCGCCATCCCGCCTTCTTGGCGCGCGACCCCATCGCCGGTGGCGTCGTCGAGGCCCGTGATCGCGCCGGAGGGGCCCGCGGTGACCCCGGCGAGGACCGGGTGGGCTCGCCGGGCGAGGACGAGCGCCCGCGCGAGAATCACGTCGAACGCCGCCGGGCCCATGACCTTTGCGAGCTCCTGGTGGAGCCGCACCAGCATCCTCCCGGCGACGGCCGGCTCGTGCGCGCCGGCACTGCGCGCGAGCTCGACGCGCGCAGCGGCCTTCACGAATCGCGCAACGGTGAGACGGGGCTCGGCCATCTGTGGCTGGGCGAGACTCTAGCAGGTGGTGCTCGATGGAGCGTCGGACGACGGTCCACCGGACGCGGCCGCCCTCAAAGGTCGACCCGTGTCCCGAGCTCGATCACCCGTTCCACCGGCAGGCCGAAATGGTCCGTCGCGCTCTTGGCGTTGCGGGCGAGAAAGGCGAATAGCGCCTCGGCCACGCGTGGCATCATCCCCCCTTCGCCGGCGACGAACGTCTCGCGGCCGACGTAGAACGTGGCGTCGGAGACGGGAAAACCGGCGAGGTACGTGGCCAGCGTCCGCTCGAGTACGGGCGGCACGTTGGGGTTCTCCATGTACCCGAAGTGGATCACCGCGCGCGCGAAGCCGTGCCCGAGCACTTCGACCTCGCAGCGTCGCGACTCGTCGATCTGCGGCTCGTGCTCGATAAGGACAGTCAGGAGCACGACGTGCTCCGCAATCGATCGCGTGCGCAGGGCCTGCACTTGGAGGACGGGCGGCACGCCGGGCGTCGCCGAGAAATAAACAGCCGCACCCCGCGCCCGCGCGACCCCATTGGCCTCCAGCCCGTCGAGGAACGTCGGAAGGGAGCCCGTCCTCTTCTCCATGTACGCGAGCCAGGCTTGCCTCCCTTTGCGCCAGTCGACCATGACGACGAAAACGACCGCGCCGACCACGACCGGGACGTAGCCCCCATCCACGAACTTGGTCAGGTTGGCTCCGAAGAACGGCACGTCGAACGACAGAAAGAGCAGGAGGAGGGGTAAGGCGCGGCCGGCCGGCCACCTCCACGTCTTGCGCGTGACATCGATGAAGACGATGGACGTGATGACCATCGTCCCGCTCACCGCGACGCCGTACGCCGAGGCGAGCCGGGCCGACGCCTTGAACCCGAGGACGAGCGCGATGCACGCCAGCATCAGCCCCCAGTTCATCAGGGGGACGTAGATCTGTCCTTCCGCCTCGCGGGACGTGTGGTTCACGGTGACGCGCGGGAAGTAACCGAGCTGCACGGCCTGGTGTGTGAGTGAGAAGACGCCGCTGATGAGCGCCTGCGACGCGATCGTCGTGGCCGCGGCGGCAAGGCCGACGAGCGCGTAGGTCGCCGGGCCCGCGGGGACCATGGCGAAGAACGGGCTGGCGATCGCACGGGGATCGCGCATGACGAGTGCGCCCTGCCCGAGATAGGAGAGCGCGAGGCACGGAAGGACGAGCAGGAACCACGAAAACCGGATCGGTCGGCGCCCGAAGTGGCCCATGTCCGCGTAGAGGGCCTCGCCACCCGTGATGGCCAGGACGACGACTCCGAGAATCGCGAGCCCCCGCAACCCGTGATGGGCGAAGTAGAGCGCGCCCCAGGACGGCGAGAGGGCGGCGCAGATCTCCGGGTCTTTCACAAGCTCCTTTACGCCCAGGGTCCCGATCGAGACGAACCACAGCACCATGACAGGGCCGAACATCTTGCCGACACTGCCCGTGCCGCGCCGCTGCAAGGAAAAGAGTCCGAAGAGGACCAGGCACGTGAGCGGCACGACGTACGGCTCGAATCCGGGCGCGGTGAGCTTGAGCCCTTCCAGAGCGCTGAGGACCGAGATGGCCGGGGTGATCATCCCGTCGCCGAAGAGCAGAGCGGCGCCGGCGATGACGAGGAGGGGGACGAGGCCGATGGCCGCCTTCGGGTTGCGTGGGGGGAGCAGGGCGAGGAGCGCGAGGATCCCGCCTTCGCCGCGGTTGTCGGCCTGCATCACGAAGAGGACGTACTTGACCGAGATCGCGAGGACGAGCGCCCACAAGATGAGCGAGACGACTCCAAGGACGTCGGCGCGGGTCAGCGGGGTCCCCAGGGCGTCGGGCGCGACCTGAAGCGTGTAAAGGGGGCTCGTGCCGATGTCGCCGAAGACGACGCCTACGGCCGCCAGAGCCGTCGGAACGAGCGCGCTCCGGCGGGCAGCAAGCGCATGCGCGGGAGGTGTGGCAACCACCCCGAATTCCTATCTTGGGTCTCGCGATCGCGGCAGCCGGACGGCCGTATCGGCGGGCGGGTTCGACGCGCGGTCGTTCACGAAGACGGGCTCTGGCTTCCCGGCCGCGGCCGGCGGTTGAGACCGCCGCAGGCGGGTTCGCGAAGGGCTCGGGGGCTCGGCGTCACTCCCCCGGGTCCCCGCGGCACACTCCGTGCTCATCCAGGGATCATGAAGCGTAGTCGGGGGGCGGAAGGGGTGGGCCTCACCGTCGGGCTGGACCCGAGGGTGGGGCTCGCTTCTACGGGGCACGGCCTCGGGCAAACTGATGCTGGAGGCATCATGCGCCGAGCGCGTCGAAAGCCCGACGCGGCTGGACGTCCTCGCGCTTCGCATGGGCCGAAACCATATGCAGTCGGCGGTCCGACCCACGCAGGCCCGCTCGCCGGCGCACCCATGGCGATGCTGTTGCTCGATGCGGACGGACTGGTGATCATTGCCGAGGGCGCGTGTCTTGGCGGCGCCGTGACCCACTTCGGACCGCTCGTGGGCCGCTCGGCGCTCGATCTCGCCGGCAAGGTTCAGTTCGCACCGGACGTTGGCCCGGCATGCTCGGGCGAGATTGCTCTGCGGCGCGCCCTCGCGGGTGAGAACCTCGACGGCCTTGCCCGCGTAGAGAGCCGCGTCTTCGAGACGCGAGTTACACCGAGGATGGACGCGAGCGCGGCGGTCGACGGCGCCTGCGTGCTGGCACTCGACGTGACCGGGCGACAGGAGGCGCAGTCGCGTGCCTTTCGCAACGAGCGACTCGACGCTCTCAGAACGCTCGCCGCCGGCGTCGCCGACGAGATCAACAATCCGCTGACGTACATTCTCATCAACATCGAGTACGTCATGCGACGGCTGCGCAGCCTGTGCGCAATGGACCGCGGCGAGTCGCCGACTGGGGCGGAGCTGTGCGCAGCGTACGGGAGCCTCGTCGACGCCCTCGCGCAAGCGTCCGAAGGAGCAGAACGGGTGCGCGGCATCACGCGCAAGGTCCTCGTCTTCGCTGAGGGCGATGCCGAGGCCCACGGGCCGGTGGACGTGCGCGCCGTGCTCGAGTCGTCGCTGCAGATGGCGTGGCACGAGATCCGGCACCGCGCACGGCTCGTCAAAGAGCTCGCGAGCGTGCCGCCCGTCGAGGCCAGCGAGACCTCGCTGGCGCACGTCTTCTTGCAGTTGTTCTTGAACGCGGCGCGCGCCATCCCGGAGGGCAACGCGGAGCGCGAGGAGGTGCGTGTGCGCACCTCGTGCTCGACCAACGGCGACGTCGTCGTCGAGATCGTCGACACGGGCTGCGGCATCGCGCCGGAGGTCCTCGGGCGCGTCTTCGATCCGTTCTTCACCACTCGGTCGCCGGGCGACGGAATGGGGTTGGGGCTGTCGATGTGCCACGGCATCGTGAAACATCTCGGCGGCAAACTGAGCGCGGAGAGCGTTCTCGGGCAGGGCAGCCTCTTCCGTGTCGTCCTTCCAAGCGATCGCCGTCCGTCCAATGGAGCACCCGGCGCGGCTCCGCCGGACCGATCTCGCGTGCTCCTCGTCGATGCCGACCCGCGCATCGGCGAGGCGATCGCACGTTCCTTGGGTGAGGAGAGCGAGCTCACCATCGCCACAGACGTTCACAGCGCCGTCGAGCTCGTCATGACGACTCGCTTCGACCTCGTACTGTGTGACCTGATGCTGCCGGAGTCGAGTGGCGTGGACTTCTACGTCGAGCTGCTGCGCGTTGCGCCGGCCGCGGTGGAGCGGATTGCCTTCATGACCGGCGGGGCGTCGAGCGCTCGGACGCGGGCGTTTCTATCGAGCACGAGCAATCCGTGCCTGGAAAAGCCTCTCGAAATGAGTGTGCTCCGTCGCCTCGTCAGCCGTGCAAGGCGCCGGAGGTCGTGACCGCGCCGCTCGGCGCCGTCTGGCCAGAACTCGGGCGGGCCCGACCTCGTGTTCGCACTTCGACGGCACTTCCATCCGAATTCGTCCAAACCGGGGTACGACACGTGCATCGTGGATCATTCATGAAGATGCCTATTTGGTGGACAGACGACGTTGCACGGGATTGGCAGCAGGCCAAAGAGGCCTTGCGTCGCGACTGGGAGCAGACCAGACACGATCTGGGACTGGGGGGGCACGAGCTCAATCAGGACATGGATCATACGCTGGCGCAGATCGCCGGCGGCGACGCGCCGCCGCCTATCGACGTCGCGATCCGGCCCAAGGTCATTGGCACATGGGAGGACGCCGAGGTTGCGATCGGGTTCGGGTACGCCGCGCGCACGTATTACGGGCACCTGTATTCGTCATGGACCTCGGAGCTCGCGCGACGACTCTCCAGGGAGTGGCAGAACCAGGCGATGCCGTGGAAGACGGCGGAGATCCTCGTGCACCACGGCTACGACGTCCGTCACTGACGCCCGATCGCAGAGGGCCCCGCCCGGGGGGGCCCTGTGCCGGCTCCCTCGGCTGCATGCGGCTACGGCCTTTGCATTTGGGTCGCGCCGCCGCCGCGCGGCGTGCGGGATGCGACAATCGCGTCCTCGGGCAAGAACACGGCTCCGGCCGAGTCATTCGTGCCGGCCGAGCCTTGCGACGACGACGTGTCCGTCGAGACGCCGTCGCACGAGGATTGCGCGTTGTCGGACGCCGACGTCTCGTCCGCAGCGTGACTTGGCATCACGCGCGATTGCACGTGCCATCCAGCGACGGCCGCCAGGGCAAAACCACCAGCCCATGCGGCGACGGCGGTCGCAAACATCTCTCGACGCGATAACCACTGTTCGATTCCAATTGGCTTTGCAGGTACCATGACCGGCCTCCATTGTGTCTCGTGGTCATAGGTGCAACTTCGTGACCGTCGTACCGCGGCGAGTGGTTATCGCAGCACATCCGGCGAAATTCGAGTTGCGGCGCCGTGCGCGTCGCAAATCAGACTTATACTCACAACACCATGTCGCGACATCTCATGACACCCATTCAACAGGGCCCGCAGAACGACCGCGCCCGCTCTCGGCCTCGTGTGGTTCGCCCAGATCGGACACACTCCGGCCCTTTTGCGTCGAGCGCGGTCAGGTTCGGTAGAGTCGAACATCGCGACGGAGCGGGTCACCTCGCCCCGTCGTACGAGGCAGAGCTGCGCGCCACCGTAGAGAGCCGCGGGCGCAACAGCGAGCCGCTGGCCTTCTTGCGCGGCATGTCGAGCGCCGACACAGACGCGGAAGAGACCGGAGAGGAGTTCGTGCTGACCGTGACGAGCGGCGAAAATGGCGGACGCGCCGCGGACGATCAAGACGACGGCGAGAGGGGCGCGGGACCTTTCGCCGGAATCAACGCGCGTGCGCAGTTCGAGAACGACACGGAAGAGTCGGATTCGCCGAACCCCAGGCGCAAGACGTTCCCCATACGATGACGGCTGGAATGCACCGCCAGAACGGGAGAAACCCCGGACACAGTCTCTTGGTCCGCGGCGGCTCAACGGTGACCCATGCCGGGGCCGCGCGCGTGGAGGGCCACCCGATCCGGGCGGCGCGGGGGATATAGGAGAAGCCAGACCGGCGACCTAGGCCAAGACCGCGCGCTTGAACGACGAGAGCGCCGCCGGTTTGCATCGCGGGTTGCGCGACGTTTCTCTCACGCTGTCCGATGGCCGGTGACGAGCCGAAAGACGACCGCCACCAGCGCCACCACGAGTAGCAGGTGAATGAAGCCACTCGTGACATGGAAGGCTGCGAATCCGAGCATCCACAGGACGAAGAACACCACAGCAACTACCCATAGGAGATTCATTGTCTTGTCCTCGTTCGGGGTGATGGTGATGAGGTCTCGACGCTTTGGTCGCTTCCCCATTCCGCCAAAGGTCGTCGACAAGCACGTTGCACTTACCGTACCTGCGCGACCGCTCGAGCTTTCGCGGCACGGGCCCTGCGTTGGTCGGTCCAGCGATGGGACATTGGAGTCTGTGGCTGGGGTGCGGAGCGATGACGGCGTGCTCGGCGATGTCCCCCGCATCCGCTGCACGGCTCGCCGCGGAGGAGAACCCGGAAGCCGCAGCAGAGACTCCGAATCGCGGCATCGACGCTCGCGAGACGTCGATGTCCGCCTCGGCCGACGCTTCCGAACAGGCATCGCCATGGGGCGCGAACTTCACCCCCACGTGGCTAACGGACGAGGTCCTCGCGCGCGGACAGGGCATCGTCGTCGAGAGGGTCACGTATCTTTCGGAGGGGCTCCGCATCGTCGGCCAAGTGTGCCGCCCCGACGACGGCGCGTCGCATTCGCTCCTCATGATCGATCACGGCGGCTTCGACGGGAACGATGACGCATTCGCCGGCGACCTGGCCGGTACGTCGCTCTGTCTCGGCGCGGCGCGCGCCGGATACGTCGTCGGCGAGTCGTCGTACCGCGGCGAGGACGGAAGCGACGGACAGGTCGAGGTGTGTCTGGGCGAGGTGGACGACGTCGTCGCGATGCTCGCGATCTTGCGTGCGCAGAGCTACGTCGATCCGGGGCGCGCGGCTGCCTTCGGCGGGAGCCATGGCGGTTGCATTACCACGATGCTGGCTCTGCGCGATCCGACGCTCAAAGCAGCAGTCGACTTTGTCGGACCGAGCGACCTCGCCGCGCTCGATGCGTGGTGGCACGCACAAGACCAGAGCGAGCCTCTGGTCTGCGCCCCCCTCCCCGGGTCGACCTGCGTGGCAGCGTACGCGGCGCTGATCCAGGTGGTCGAGGCGCTGGTCGGGGGGCCGCCGTCCGCGGCGACCGCGAGCGCTTACGCCGCCAGGTCGACCGCGCCGAAGCTTGCTGCGCTGACCGTACCGATGGCGTTCTTTCAAGGCACGGACGATGCTGTCGTGAACCTCGAGCAGGCGTGCGTGAAGCGCGCGGCGCTCGTCGCCGCCAACCGCGCGCCGCGGGCGTGGTACCTCGACGGACAACTTGCGCCGAAGTCCCCATCGGACATATGCGGCGGCAACTACCGCACCGACGCCCTCCCGGACACGTCGACCCCTGCCGCGTGGGCCGGTACAGGTACGTACTTTTTCGTTTACGAGGGACAGGCCCACGCTTTCACTGGCCCGGCCAAGAGCCAGGCGGACTCCATCGCCCTACAGTTTCTGTTCGCGCACTTGGGAGCTCCTGGAGAGACACGATGAGCGGTGGAAAGCCGCCGTAGGGCCAATCGGTGACCTGCGAATCGCCTGGCAAAACGCGGACGCGAGTCGCTCTGCCTTCTCCCCTGCCCTCGTAGTTTCGGCTGCGCTGGCGGTCATTCTGAAGGGCACGGTTCCTGCTCAAGCGCTCGCCATGAATTCGTGGACAAGCGAAATGCGCTCGGCGGCAGAGCGGTCCGCGAGCGACGCGCTCACGGGCGTCCTCAACCGCAGGTACCTGACCGATCGGCTCGCCGCGGAGGTCGCCTCGGGACGGCGCGAGGGGACGAAGACCGCAGCGCTGTCGGCCGACGTCGACGATCCGAAGCGCCTGTCCATCCTCGTCGTCGACGATGACGAGGGGATGCGTGCCGCGATCGACGCCATCCTCTCGCCCCGATACCGCGTCGCCCTCGCCGTCGACGGCGTCGACGGCCTCGCGAAGGGCCGGGGGCGCCCGACGCTGGACCTCATCATCACGGACGTCGCCATGCCGAACCTTGACGGCATTTCGATGGTCCGCCGCTTCCGCGAATGCGAAACGCTCCGGAACGTGCCGGTCATCTTTCTCACGGGGCGGATGTCGTTGGCGGGCCTCGGCGAGGGACTGTCCGAGGGCACCTTCGTCTACCTCCCGAAGCCGACGGACCTCGATGTCCTCCAGAGCAATGTGGAAAGCGCGTTGCGGTAGCGTTGACCATATGGACTACGAAGAAATCCACCCGTGACCGCCCTAGGGACAGTTGAACCGGTTCACGTGCCGAGCGCGCAGGACGTCGCGCGCTCTCAACTCGCCGAGTTCGTTCGCGAGTGCGAGCGGGCCACGGGAAGGTCGTTTCCCGACCCGCGATCACTTCACGCCTTTTCCGTCCGAGAAATGCGACAATTCTGGTCACTCTTCCTGAACTGGTCTGGAGTCATCGTGGAGGGCAATGCGGAGCCGGTATGCGTGGGAGACGACGTTGAGGACGCTGTATTCTTCCCGAATCTGCGCGTCAGCTACGTCGACAATCTCCTCCGTGGAGAGCCTGATCGAATCGTCCTCACGGCGCGCGACGAGGCCGGGCTGCGCGTCCAGCTGACTCGGGCCGACCTTCGTCGAAAGGTCCGGTCGGTGGCGGCGGCGCTCCGTTCGCGCGGCGTCGGTCCGGGCGACCGGGTGGTGGCCATCGCTCGCAACGTTCCCGCGACTGTGATCGCCTGTCTCGGTACGCTGGCGGTGGGCGCTACCTGGTCGTCGGCGGCGCCCGACTTCGGCGCCGAGGGCCTGTGTGATCGCTTCGAGCAGCTGGCGCCGAAGGCGGTGTTCGCGCATACCTCGTTTCAATCGCAGGGGCGGCTGACGCCCATCGCCGACAAGCTCACGACGCTCCTTTCGCTGCTGCCCTCGGTGACGGTGAAAGTGTCCCTCGACGCAGCAAGCGAGCTCTTTCCGCTTACCCTCGAAGATCTGCTCGCGACGCCCGACGGCGACGAGCCGCTCCGTGCTTTCCCCTGGAACCACCCGCTGTTCATCCTCTTCTCGTCGGGGACGACGGGGAAGCCGAAGTGCATCATGCATGGCGCCGGGGGCACGTTCCTCGAACACCACAAAGAGCATCGGCTGCACACGGACCTCGGCCCGTCCGACAAGATCTACTTCCACACCTCCTGCGGATGGATGATGTGGAACTGGCTGGTCTCGGCGCTGGCCTGCGGGAGCGAGATCGTCCTCTACGACGGTTCGCCCACCTTTCCCGAGCCCGACAGCTTGTGGCGCCTGGCTTCGGAGGAGAAGGTCACCGTCTTCGGCACCAGCCCGACGTTCCTCCACTACTCCCGCAGCGCCGACCTCCTGCCGGCGGCGCACCTCACCTTCGACGCCCTCCGGGCGGTCCTCTCGACGGGGTCGATCTTGGACGACCCGCTCTTTTATTACGTGCGCGACGCGCTCAAGCCGGTGCCGCTCCAGTCCGTCTCTGGCGGCACGGACATCCTCGGGTGCTTTCTCCTCGGCCACCCGCAACTTCCAGTTCACGCCGGCGAGCTTCAGGCCACAAGCCTTGGGCTCGACGTGCGTGCGGTCACGCCCGACGGGGCGCCATGTGCCCCCGGCGAGATCGGCGAGCTGGTGTGCGCCAATCCCTTTCCTTCGCGCCCCCTCGGTCTCTATGGCGACGAGAAGGGCGAACGATTCCACGCCGCCTACTTCGCGGGCCACGCGGGCGTCTGGACACACGGCGACTTGCTCGAGCTCACCGAGAATGGCGGAGCGCGGATCCATGGGCGCTCGGACGACGTGCTCAACGTTCGCGGCGTACGAATCGGCCCGTCCGAAATCGCTCGAGCGCTGTCAGGCGTCGAGGAGATCGCGGACCTCATGGCGATCGAGCAAGACGCCGCGGACGAGCCGGGGGGCACGCGTTTGGTGCTGCTGGTCGTCCTGCGCGAAGGCATTGCGCTCGACGCCGCGCTCTCCCGCCGGATCAAGCTTGAGCTGTCTGCGCGCGCGTCCCCAGCCCACGTCCCGGCCGTCATTGCCGACGTCGCCGATCTCCCGACGACGCATAGCGGTAAGAAGTCGGAGCGCGCCGCTCGGGACGCAGTCAACGGGCGCCAAACGCCCAACCTCAACGCGCTCCGCAACCCCCAGACGTTGCATGCCATCGCCGCGCACGGCGCGCTCCAAATGGACCGCGAAGTCGCTCCGATGAGCCGACCGAAGGGAACCGTGTCCGCCGCGCCGGTCTCACGCGAGCAGGTCGAGCACGAGCTGTTGGCGGTCTGGAAGAAGGTGCTGCGGCTCCAGCACGTCGAGCTCGACGATCGCTACTTCGACCTCGGCGGCGACTCGCTCACCGCCGTCCGTCTCCTCTACTCGGTGGAGGCGAAGCTCGGGGTCCGTCTGCAGATGTCCTCACTGCTCACGGTGGGCGGCTCAATCCGGGGCATGGCGCGCCTCATCACCGGCGAGGTCAAAATCCCGCAACGGTCGACCATGGTGCCGATCCAGATCGGCACGCCGGAGCGGCGCCCCGTCTTCTGGGTGCCAGGCGGCGGCGGCCTCAGCGTGCTCGCCTTCCGGCAGGTGTCGGAGGCGATCGGCTCGCAGCAAACGATCTACGGCTTCGAGGCTTCGCTCGAGTCGGAGAACGAACCGTCCGACGTGGGCGCGATCGCCGATCGGTACATCTCCTCCATGCGTGCGGTGCAGGCGCACGGGCCCTATCAGCTGCTCGGCTTCTCCTCCGGCGGGTGGGTCGCCTACGAGATGGGCATCCGTCTCGTGCGCGCCGGGGAGCCGGTCGGCCTCCTGGTCCTGCTCGACCCGTCCTTGCCGCTGCGCCTGTCGCGTCGCGACCGCGTGAGGACCATTGCGCAGCGCGCCGCCTACTACGCGAAAGTCCTCCGACGCACGCCTCCCATGGATATGGTCGCCTCGCTCCGCGAGAGCGTGGTGGAGCCTTGGCGCGAGCGCTTCCGCGACCGGGTGCGCCCGCGAACCATCGGCGGGGAGGAGACGGCGTTCGACCGCATCGATCGCCAGAACCGCGAGAGCGTCCGCCGTTATCAGTCGGGAGAGCTCCCGCGCTATCCGGGGACGATCACCGTCATCCTCGCCGAGAAGAACTGGCGCTCCGGCCTCAGCCCCGACCTCGATGCCCGGCTCGCGGTCTCCCGCTACGTCGACGGCGGCATCGCGATTCGGCGGGTCTCGGCCAGTCATCTGTCGATGTTGGAGCGCCCCCACGCGGCTGAGCTGGCGGCCATTCTCCGCGACTGCCTGGACGAAGCGCGGTCGGCGCGAGCGGCCGTGGCGTCAGCGACGGTGGTGGCGGCGTAGCGCCGAGGCGCTCGGTGCGCCGATTGCCGAGCCGTTCGTCACGTCGCACTGTCCCAGACGGCCTGAGGGGGTGCCGCGGCACGGGAGTTGCGACACCTGGATTCGCAGGTGGATCATGACTCACACAAAGCGTGCGCCCCGGTCGAGTTACGCCACGACGATCCCGAGCGGGATCGTGGCCGCGGTCGTCACGATGGGCGCGTGCGCGGCGACCCAGCCCCCGTCCTCTCCGCCCCCTTTGAGCGCAGCTCAGGCGGCACCGCCGCGCGCCGACGTCGCGACCATGATGCAGCCGAGCGACCGAGAGGCCGCCGGCCCGGCGGTGACGGCCACCCCTAGCTCGACCGCGGGGTCGCCGGTGTCCGATGCCGACCTCGCCACGCTCGACGAGGCGCATCTCGCGGGTCTCGTCGAGGAGGTCAGCGAAGGTACGGCGCGATTTTCGGGCGTGGGGGAAAGACGCGTGACCAGCGCCCAGGTCAAGCGGTTCGCCCGCGACCTGGCTGACAGGCACGTTGCCGACCAGAGCAGGTTCCGAGCGCGCCTCGCACAGCTCGGCATCGAGTCCGCGGGCGGTCCGGTCAGCGAGCTGGTGCACGCCAACGTTGCACGCGACCTCGCGACGCTGCCCAGCGCGGGAGGCTCGGACTTCGACCGCGCCTACGTCGACGGCCAGCTGCGTGATCTGACCCGGGCGACCGACGTTCTGGGCCGGATCATCGGGCACGTCCAGCGCCCGGGCTTCACGGCGGCAGTCGAGGACTTGCGCTCGAGGCTCGGCGCCGACATTCGCGGGACCGAGTCCCTTCGCAATTCCCTGCACGAGGGGACGACGAACCGGAAGCCGGACGCATACGACCCCGACAAGCTTCAACGCTGATTGCCGGACTTGCCGCTCGTCATCACCCCGAGTGGGGCCCCTCGCCGCGCGGGAGAAAGAGGATTCGACTCATGTCTAGGCTCGGTTATCGCAAATTCACCCTCGCTCGCAACGCGCTCCTCGCGTCTTCCGTCATCGCCGCAGCCGCTGGCTGCGCCGGAGGGCTCTACGCCAGGTCGTCCGAAGGACAGGCCGTGGAAGACGACAGCGAGGTCGTGTACGTGGAGGCCCCGCCGGTCGTCGACATCGAGACTTACCCTGTCGTCGCCTACGGGGGCGCAAACGTCTACTACGTCGACGGACGATGGTATCAGCGGGGGCCGCGCGGCTGGGGTTATTACCGGCAGGAGCCGCCGGAGCTTGGTCGCCAGCGCCAGGAGCACTTGCAGCGTGACCGCGATCCGCGGTGGGCCGCCCATCCGGCACCGGCGCATCGAGGCCAGGACGAACGCGTCGCGCCGCCGAATGCGCCGCTGCGGGGGGGGGGCGTGACCGAGGCTCAGCCGCGCGACCAAGCGCCGGCGCCGCGTCCCATGAGGAAGGCCCCGGTCAAGTCCGCTCCGGTGCGTCCAACCGATCGTCAGACCGAGCACCGCTAGTCGACCGACGCGCGTGCGATCGGCAACCCCCGAGTGCACCGTCCCCACTCACGCACCCGTGGCGAACAGGTCTTCACGAGCGAGGCCGCGCAGAACGGAGAGCCCTCCTCCAATACATCAGCGCGGCCGCCGCTCCGGCGATGGCGGTGCAGTCCACCCACAGGTCTGGGCGGGAGAGATGAAAGAGGGCGACGCTCACGGACGCGAACTGCAAGGCGGTCGCCACCTTTCCTACGACATTGGCGGAAGGTGCCTCGGTCCGCTCCCGACGCGCACGCTCGCTCAGCGCGAGCCAGAGCACGAGCGGGATCTCGCCGATTTCCCGCGTGCTCAGCATGAGAACAGAGACCACGGTGATCTGTCCCGTGACGATCATGGTAATCGCCACGGTCAGCACGAAGAGCTTGTCCGTGAGCGGATCGAGCGCGGCGCCCGTCGCTGTCACCTCGCCGAAGCGTCGAGCGTACCAGCCGTCGACGACGTCGGTGAGACCCGCACCAGCGAGGAGTGCAAGCGCGAGCGCCGGCCGACCGACCACGAAGGGAAAGGCGGCGGCGAGTGGTATTCGCGATAGACTCAAGAGGCCCGGGACGCCGATGAGATCTCGTGCACGGTAGCGGCCCATCTTACCTCCGAGTCTGACGCAAGAATGCGCCGCATGGAGCGTGAATCAACCGCGGTCGAGTTCCCGACAGCATGTCGAACACGGAGACGTCCGACAGCCATTCACCTCAACGAGGCAGCTTGCCAAAGCACACTCAGGACGACGACGGTCGCTTCGCGACCTCCGGGACGCTGTCAATCACGACAACACCTGTGCGCAGGCCGCCAAGCGCATCGTGCAGGTCACGATGACACAAGTCGCCCCCTGCGCCCGGCGGACCCGCCCGCTCGTCGTAGGAAGATGGCAGCCTTCTCCTCCAGCACGCGGAACGTGAACGATTCCGTCAGGTAGAGCTCCACCTCGTCGCGATCGTGAACCGCATAGCCGATCGCCAGGTCCTGCCCGACCGTGAGCTCGAAGTCCCCACCGCGCGTCGAAAGGAGCACAGCGCCGCCGCGAAGCGCGGGCGCCCACACGAGCGACCCGTCGACGAGGTTCTCCTCGATTCGGCGGCGAAGCGGGTAGCCGTCCTCGCTGTCGGCGGCCAGCTCGGTGAAAGCCTGGATGCCCAGGGCCAGCGCGTAGGGGCCGTTGACGCCGGCCGCGCGCAGGACTTCCTTCGCAGCGGCGACCGCCCGAGGCCATTCGAGGTTCGTCTTCACGTCGATGGGCGAGTGCGGGGTGGCCTCGACGATGCCGATGATTCGCCCGTCCTTGAAGCCATGGAAGATGGCGTCGTCCTCGGCGCGGGCGACGCGCTCGGCCACGGCGATGACCGGATCGAGGTCCAGATCGCGCGCGCCCCGGGCGGCATAGTCGAGCTCGAGGATCTTCATCACGAAGGGAGAGCGGAGCTCGACGAGCGGCTGTACGCCGCGGACGGCGTGCGAGACCCCGGGGACCGGCCCTTTCTCGATGACCTTCAGGCGGCCCGTGTTGATCCCTCCCAGCGTCCAGCCGTGCGGTCCCGAGAAGTCGACCACCTTGCGGCCCGCCAGGTGGAGCTTGAGGACACGACGCGCCTCGTCGTCGACCTGTTCCCAGGCCTCCGGTGTGATCGGCGCGTGCTCTCGCTTCAGGAGATCGTTCATTTGCTCCCCCGCAGGCTACCGATGCCAAGGCCGGCGCCGCGCGACGCCGACTCCGAGCTCAGCTCGCCGCGGCCGGCGCTCTCTACGGCGATGATGGAGCCGGTGCTTCCCAGGTACTTCTTGATGTTCGCGTCGAACACCGAGCTGTGCCGGCGGATCCATTCGAGGTTCATCATCGCGTGCTCGATCTCTTCGTTCTCGTTGTGCGTGACGACGGCGCGAAGCTCGTCGTCGCTGCAGGCCTGAGCGCGCTGATGGTACCAGTCCACCGCTTGGAGCTCTTCGCAGAGCGATACGATCGCGCGGTGGAGATTGCGGGTCTCCTCCGACAGAAGCTCCAGCGGCTCGTGATAAGATTCGCTGCTCATCGCGTCACCATAACACCGAATCTGGTTCGGTATTGAGCGATGGATCGGCGCAGCCTTTGGCGACCTGGTCCGGGGCTTGAGGCCGTGCGACGCGCGCAATCGCAGACGCTTCTTACGAAAACCGCTCCGAGCACGGCGTCCCGAGCCTTCTTGCTTGCGACCTCAGGTGTCTCGCAGACGCAAGACGAGCACGTCGCCTGGAGCAGGGTGCGCAAGGGTCGCAAAATCAACAGAACTAGGCAGCAAGGGAAAAGATGCGTTCGAGGCGAAGAAGCTTGAAGATTCGTAACGGCTGGTTCGCTACGCCTACGAATCGCACGCTGCCTCCGCTCGCACGCGCGCTCTTGTAGAGTGACACGAGCGCTCCGACGCCAGAGCTGTCGAGGTGTCTGAGTCCAGAGAGGTCCACCGTAATCTTGTGGTTGTGACCTTGAGCGAGGACATCGAGCGTCGGACGCAGATCGGGACACGAAAGCGCGTCCAGCTCGCCATCGATCCGCAGGACCTTGGTCTTGTCGTTATCGGTCAATAAGTAGCTCATCGAATCCCTTCCCTCTCCCGACTACGTGATCACCATTGTGTCTGTCCCGGCCTAGTTGCAACTTTGCGGCCGTCGAGCCGGCGAAAGGTCATCGAAGCAATCCGCCGGAAGGGCGAGTTTCGGTACCGGGCACGTGGCATACTAGACTTATATTCACAACACCATGTCGAGACATCTCATCACACCCATCGAACGGGGCCCGGCGGGCGACCGCGCCCGCTCTCTGTCTCGTTTGATTCTCCCAGAACGAACACGCTCCGGCCATTTTGCTTCCGGCGTGGTGAGGTTCCGTCGAGTCGAACATCGCGACGGAGGGGGTCGCCTTGCTCCGACCTACGAGGCAGAGCTGCGCGCGAGCGTGCAGGGCCGAGCGCGCAACAGCGAGCCGCTGGCCTTCGTGAGCGGCACGTCGGGCGTTGACCCGGACGCGGAAGAGTCCGGAGAGGAGTTCGTGCTGACCGTGACGAGCGGCGGAAATGGTGACGCCGAAGGCAAGGGCGACAAGGGCGGCGGACGTTACCTCGGACTCGATGCGCGGGCACAGTTTGCGCACGACACGGAAGAGCCAGACTAGCCCAACGCCAGAGGCATGAGCCGACGCGTCATGGAAGGAGAAGTGCTTGCAAGAGCGGTCATGGATGACACACGCAAATACGAACACGACGCGTGGATGGCGAGAATCGCGGAAGCCGTTCGCAGTCTTCGCGCGGCGACGGTAGTCCGGGTCGAGCAGGCGCAACGGCGAACTGAGGCCGAAACCGGGCGCCCTGCCCGGTCGCACCGTGACGCGGTGCCTGAGGAGGCCGAGCCATGGAACAGACAGAGCGGCAGAAGCTGAAGGAAAAAATGGGTGAGGGGGCCCGACTCGACGAGGCGTTCACGCAGTCCTTTCTGCAGGAGCAGATCGTCCTGTACTTCGCCTCGGGCGAGACCTACCGGGCTCGGGCTGTAACGGAAATCGAGCAAGCGGACCGTCGCGGAGAAGACATTCTCGCGAACGAGCATGTCCCCGGTGGTCGCTGGCTCGGGAAGTGGCCGCTAGCCGCGCGCAGTGCCGCGTTGGCACTTTGGCGCACGCCACACTCGTCGTAGCTCGCTGGCTGGAAGAGCCGACGAGCCTAGAACGACCCGGCCGCAAGGAGGCCGCCGCCTCCGTGTGGGTACTGTACGGGGGCGACCCGGAACGACGCCTGCTCGGGTGCCGCCGGGGTCGCTGCGTCGCGCGTTCCTTGGAAGACCAGGCCGCCGATGATGGCGAGCACCCCCATCCCTTGGAGGACGCCGTCGATGGCGAGGCCGATTTCGTTTCCCCGCTCTGTGTCGCACGCCAAGCTCCCTGCCCCGCAGCCAGCCCTACGCCCCAGGTCGATCCAAGGACCGAGAACGGGCACGAACAGTTGATCGTCCCCGGCGCGACCACTGCTCGCGGCCGCGATTACCGAGACCCCATACGCAACGCCGAACGCGACGACGCCGCCTCCCATCAGGACGAAGTTGGGACCCTGCGTTTCGGGCCGAGTCCGGGCCGTGTCGAGAGCGGGCGATGGCTCGACGACGGCAAGTGCCGGCTGCGTCGTGGCCGGCGATTTGTCCTCGCCACGTGATGACGACGCGAACGTCACCGTGACGGCCGCGCCCATCAGAGTGAGCAAGACGTACGGACGAAACATGAGGACCCTGGAGATCACCGCTCTTGGACCACCCGGGAATCGACGACTCTTGACGTGCTGGCTCCCGTCGGTGCCGGACTCGGCTGGCGCACGAGGAAGGTCGCCGCCTGTCTTTTCTGAGTCCATGGCTTCGCTTACTCGCAATACGCATGCCGGTTGTGCAAACCGGGGGAGCCGCAGAGCGTACAGCGTCCGAGCGTCCCTCCCCGTTCTCATGGCTGGCCCGCGCGATGCAAGCTGTCCGCGCGGCAGTCACGTTGCGCTTCTTCTCGTTCTCCCTCCTCCTTCCTCGCGCGAACTCTTCCCGCAAACTACGAACTGAGCAAAAGAAGGGGACGAAGCATGACCACTCTTCTCCACTCGGCGAGAGACAGGTGAGCAAGCTCGAGCTCGATCGGCAGAGGCGCGAGGACGACGACCGCGTGGACGAGGCCGGCGTGGAGTCGTTCCCCGCGAGCGATCCGCCGTCGTGGACCGGCGGGATCGAGCGACCGGCTTCGCGTGCGCGCGATGCCCTCTCGGCCGTCGTCCGTGACAGCGTTCCCTGGACGCCGGCCGCGGCCATGGCTCCGGGATGGCCGGGGATCCCGGGAAGGTGGACCTCCAGCGCCAAGACGGGGGTCGGCACGGCGCTCAACCGGGTGAGCAGGGTCTGGTTCACGCTCAGCCACGGCATTCTCAACGAGGTCTACTACCCGCACCTCGATCAGGCATGCACCCGCGACCTGGGCCTCATCGTTACCGAC
>DATGJA010000053.1:0-5897 GCA_035295445.1 Polyangiaceae bacterium
GTCGTCCGAACTCTCGCTTCGCTCGATCGTGCGGACGACGTTTTTGTCGCTGCTAGACTGAACAGCAGCGGCGTGGCGCTCAGCGTTCTCGACCTCTTCACGATTGGCATCGGCCCGTCGAGCTCTCACACCGTGGGCCCGATGCGCGCGGCGCGACGGTTCGCCTCGGCCCTGCAGCGGGAACGGGGGCTCGACGGCGTCGAGAAGATCAAGGTCGAGCTTTTCGGTTCGTTGGCGTCCACCGGCAAGGGCCATGGGAGCGATGCCGCGGTCATCGCCGGTCTCGAGGGAGAAGAGCCCGAGCGGATCGATCCCGATTCGATCGTCCCGCGGGTCGAGCGCGTACGCCTGCACTCGAAGCTCAAGCTGTTCGGCGCGCGCGAGATCCGGTTCGATCCTGCTACCGATCTCGTCTTTCACCGATTGCGTTCGCTGCCGGCGCACCCCAACGGAATGATGTTCTGCGCGTTCGACGCCACGGGCCGCGAGATCGAGCGCAAGACCTACTACTCGGTGGGCGGCGGGTTCGTCGTCGGTGAGAACGCTGCGCCCGGGGCGTCGGTCCTGCCCCCGCGCGGGCCGGTCCCCAACGAGTTCACGACCGCCGCGGAGCTGCTCGCGCTCTGCGCCAAGAAGGGGTCCTCGATCGCGGACCTCGTCCTGGAGAACGAGTGCACGTGGCGGTCGGAGGCGGGTGTTCGGGCGGCCCTATCCAACGTGTGGCGAGCGATGCAGGCTTGCGTGCGGCGCGGCTGCGAGAGAGAGGGGGTCCTCCCCGGCCGGCTGAAGGTGCGGCGTCGGGCGCCCGCGCTCTGCAAGCTGCTCGCGAGCGGCTCGCGTGGCGCGGATCCGCTCGAAGCGCTGGACTGGGTCGACCTGTGGGCGCTCGCGGTCAGCGAGGAGAACGCCGCCGGGGGCCGCGTCGTCACGGCGCCGACGAACGGCGCCGCCGGCATCCTCCCCGCGGTGCTCCACTACTTCGACCGCTACTCGCCCGGCGCGGGCGAAGGGGGTGTCGCGCGGTTTCTGCTCGTCGCCGGAGCGGTCGGGGTCCTCTACAAGACGAACGCGTCCATCTCGGGAGCCGAAGTCGGCTGTCAGGGCGAGGTGGGCGTCGCCTGCTCGATGGCCGCGGCGGGCCTCGCCGAGGCGCTCGGCGGTTCGCCGGCGCAGGTGGAGAATGCCGCGGAGATTGGAATGGAGCACAACCTCGGCCTGACGTGCGACCCGGTGGGTGGGCTGGTTCAAGTGCCCTGTATCGAGCGAAACGCCATGGGTGCCGTTAAGGCCATCAACGCTTGTCGCATCGCGCTATCGGGGGACGGCAGCCACAAAGTATCCCTGGACAAAGTCATGTCCACCATGCGCCAAACGGGCGCCGACATGAGCACGAAGTACAAGGAAACGGCGCGCGGCGGACTGGCGGTAAACATCGTCGAGTGCTGATGCCGTGCGGGTTGCCCCGAAGCACCGAAGGGCCAGAAATTGGGATGTCTTGTCCCAGTCCCCTCCGAATTGAGGGTAGGATACGGGACTTATTGTCGCGAAGACGGCCAATGCAAAGAAGTGTCATCGACCCTGACACTCTTGTGGCCGATTGGACCGAGGGAGTACCCTTCACGGATTATGCTTCCCGCCCTCCTTGCGGACGCGGGGTTCGCCGGGACCCTGTCCGCAACGCGGACGCTGGGCAAGGCCGGGGTCCCGGTGACCGTGGTCGGGTCTTATTTCGCTCCCACCGGCTGGTCGCGATACGCCACGCGGACGCTCCGATCCCCTCCGCTGGCGAGGCTCGACAAGTTCATGCCGTGGCTCTTGGAGCTCGGACGCGCGGAGCGCCACGTGATCTGCCCGACGAGCGACGAATTCCTCTTCGGGATCGCGCTCCGGCGAGACGAGGTGGCCAAGTATTTCGACGTGTACCTGCCGCCTCTCCAGGCCGTGCTGAACGTCCTGGACAAGAAGCGCCTCTACGCGCACGCGCAGAGCGCGGGGATCGGTGTCCCCGAGAGCTACGCACCGGAGAGCGTCGCCGAGCTCGAGCGAATCGCGCGCGGGCTGAATCGTCCCTTTCTGGTCAAACCGCGCACCCAGGTCCTGCTCAACACACACGCTAAGGGCGTCATCGTCACCGAACCGTCCGAGCTCGTGTCCCGCTACGAGGCCTTTCGCTCCGCGAATACGTACGGCCCCGAAATCGTCGCGGCCTGTCCGGGCGCGGGCTGGCCCATGCTGCAGGCGTACCACCCGGATGCCTGCCACGACATCTTCGTATTGTCCGGATTTTACGATCCCGAGCGGCGACGCGCGATCGGAATGGCGGCGCGAAAGGTCTTGCAGCTTCCGCGGCGTTTGGGGATCGGCGTCTGCTTCGAGGAGGCCGACGCGTCGCGAGATTTGGTCGACGCGGTCGGGAGGCTCTGCCATGCGAGCGGATACTACGGACTCTTTCAATTGGAGTTTATTCGCGAAGGCGACCGCTTGCTTCTCATCGATTTTAATCCTCGATTTTACAATTTCCTCGCTCTCGACGTCGCCCGCGGGTTCGAGCTGCCACAACTGGTTTACGACGCGGCCCGGGGGAGGAGCGCCGACGTCGCGAGGCGTATGGACGCCCTTTCGGGCTTGGGGGGGCGACCCAACGGCGGGCCGGACGGAAAAGTCTTCTGTAATCGAATCGGCTTGAGGCTATTGACGGGTACGCAGCGGCTCTCTGGGGCCATGACTCGCGCGGATTGGGCTCGCTGGCGTCGCTGGTATCGGCAGAACGAGGCGAGGATGGTCGACGCCGCGCGGGATCCCGACGATCCGCTGCCCGGTCTCGTCAACTCGGCCTGGCAGGTCATCCATCACGTGCGGCACCCCCGCTCGTTCGTGCGCAGCGTCGTCCTGGACGGCTGAAAAGAGGCTCAGTCGCCGAACAGGTCCAGCGTCCGCCGTTCGGCCGACGCTCGGCGCGCGCGCGCCTGACCCCACTGCCGCAGGGCCTGGATCTTCTCCTCGTAGAGCGTCGCCAGGGGGATGAGCTCGTGCGCCGCGGCGCGCAGGTGAGCCTCCGAGAGCTCTTCGCCGCCCCCGTAGGCGCGAAAGAGGGCGCTGGTCACCATTTGCTCGACCTCGGCTCCGGACCAGTGCTCGAGCTCGCGAGCGATCTCCACCACGGGAAAGAGGGCCGCGTTCCGGCCGCGGCGCCCGAGGTGGACCGACAGGATCTCGGCGCGCTCCTTCGGGGACGGCAGGTCCACGAAGAAGACGTCGTCGAAGCGCCCCCGTCGCGCGAGCTCCGGCGGGAGCTTCTCGACCTCATTGGCCGTCGCGGCGACGAACACGGCGGCGCGCCTCTCCTGCAGCCAGGTCAAGAAGGCGCCGAAGACCCGGCCGTGACGCGGGTCCGCGCCCCCCCCGCCAAGCCCCTTCTCGATCTCGTCCACCCACAGGACCGTCGGCGCCACGGTCTCGACCGCGCGGGTCGCTTCATGGATCGCGTGCTCCGGCGACCCGGTCGCGAAAACCTCTGCGAAGTCGAGGCGAACGAGGGGCAACGAGAGCACGCGCGCGGCTGCCTTGCTGACCAGCGATTTGCCGCACCCCTGGACGCCGCACACGAGCATCCCTCGTGGCTCGGCGAGGCCGAAGGCCCGGGCGCCCGCGTCGAACGCGAGCACGCGCGCGCGCAGCCAGGCCTTGAGCATCTCGAGGCCGCCCACGTCGTCGAGCGTCTCCTCGGCGTCCACGAGCTCGAGGCAGGCCGTCCGCCGGAGCGCGCCGCGTTTCTCGGCGATGACCCGCTGGAGTGCCTCGGCCGGGTCCGCCTCCGCCCGTGCAAGGCGAAACGCACGCCGCGCTTCGTCGAGGGTGAGGCCGAGGGCGGCGCGCACGAACGGGTCGCGAGGCCGATCGGAGTGGGCCGTCTCCCCCTCGAGCAACGACCGAAGGCCGTCGGCGTCCGGCAAGGGCAGCGGCACGACGCGCGCGTCGCGGTCGAGCTCGGGCGGCAGGTCGGGCGACGGGGTCACGAGGAAGAGCGGCAGGTCGCGCTTGGCCCACGCGAGGTCCCGCAGCGCGCGGACGACGCGCGGTTCCGCGAGCCAAGGATGCAGGTCGAGCATCACGCGCGCCACACCCGACTCGGAGCCGCGCGTCGCGCGTTCGATCGCGGCGAGGGGCTCGCGCGCCGATGGCTCGTCGCTCCAGCCGCGCGTGACCGTCCACTGCAGAACCCTCGCTCCACGAAGGGCCTCGCCGACGAGGGTGAGGGCACGGCGCTCCTCGTGCGTGACGATGCACACGACGGGGACGCCGGCGGCGGCGGCGGCACGAATCTCGCGCACGAAGGAGTCGCTCACGGGTCGAAGCGTGTATCATTTCACGGGGAGCGGCGCGGTCTTTGGACTTGGGAGGACACGAGATGACGAGGAAGCATCGCTTTGCGTCTTGCGTTGGGCTCGGAGCGCTCGCCTTGGCCGCAGGGGTCGGCTGCGGAAGCAGCGATTCTTCCAATGGATTCAGCGGGGACGATGGCGGTATCCCGTCGGCCCAGGACAGCGGCGGGTCCCACAAAGACGCCGCTGGTTCGCTGCAGGATTCGGCGGGCTCGGGCCAGGATTCATCGGCCCTGCCGGACTCGACTACCGGCGACGATACGGGGGCTGGAGATTCCGCGACGGGCGACTCGACGGTCTCCGGCGATGGACAGGCCGCGGAGGCGGGCGGCGACGGCACGTCGTCCGGCGGCGAGGGCGGACCCTCGGAAGGCGGGCCTGACGCGACTCTGGGCGACGGAGGGACCGGCGAAGCGGCCGCCTCCGATGGTTCGGGCGGCGAGGGCGCCGCCGGGGACGCGGTGGCCGACGGGCCCGCGGGCGACGCCGGTGAGGACGCTGCGCCGACCGACAGCGGACCCGCCGACGGCGGCACCGAGGCAGAGTCCGACGCCGGCAGCGAGGCGGGCACCGAGGCTGGCACGGAGGGCGGCACCGAAGCGGGTGCGGACGCCAACGCAGAAGCGGGGGACGCCGGATTCGGACCGATGTGTCAGACGGATGCCGGCGCCACCCTCTGCGCCTCCGGCGAGCACTGCTGTGTCAGCGCGAGCACGCAAGCCGCGTCGTGCAACACGTCCTGCCCGGCGGGGACCAACGCTGTGGATTGCGTGGGGGCCACCGACAACGACGCCGCCGTGAACCAGTGCGGCTCGCAGTTCTGCTGCGGGACTTTGACCCTGACCGGGAGCGGAGCAAGCTGCGCGGCCTCCGCGGTGACCTCGTCGTGTCAGCCCACTTGCAACGATACCGCGCCCGGCACTTGTACGGCCGCGACGTACACCATCCAGCTTTGCAGCTCGCGGGCCGACTGTGCCGGCAACCAGGGTAACCAAACGCACTGCTGCCAGTTCGGGGTGAGCCCCCTCTACTGGTGCTCGACCCTGCTCGAGTCGCTCATCGCCAACAACTGCCTATAGCGTCTAGTGGTGAACGATGACGCGGTCCGTCTGGTACGTGAAGGCGCTCGTATAACCTAGGCCGCTCAAGCACGTCGCCAGCGGGACCGACTGGGGAGTGCTGCTACTGTCGACGCACGCGTCGATCACGTGCGTCGCCCCGTTCGTCTGGAGCTTGTACGGCGCCTTCGTGCCGCTCGGGAACGACGCGGATGGGTCCTGCGAGTCGGGCTGCGTCGGATTGAGGATGAAGTTGCCCTGGATCGAGCAGCCGCGCACGATCGCGTCGAGCAGCGAATTGGTCCCCGTGTTGTAGACCTCGTCGCAGGCGAACTTCCCGCCGACCGCGATGTTCGACGGCGCGGCGACGTTCGCGAGCGACGCGGCTGCGGTGGTCCCGCACATCTCGGCCGTCGGGCCGCTCGCGCCTACCCAGGACGTCGCGAAGCTCGAACAT
>DATGJA010000054.1:0-2488 GCA_035295445.1 Polyangiaceae bacterium
CGTCCACTCGGACAGCGTCACCCGCGCCTGCGTGACGTGACCGACGTGGGCCCGCGGGCCTGCTGGGATTGCTGCGACGTTCATGGTGGGCTCTTTGAAGGTAGCGCCTGCCGGTCGGTCAGCCGCCCTCGAGGGAGTGCCGGCTAGGACGCGCTGGGTGAACCGCCACGTCTGACTGGTCGATGTGGCAGTCGGCTTTCGATCCCTAGGGCGTGACCAGGACGGGCGCCAGGACGGTGCTGCCGTGTCGGACGCTCACCGACAGGAGGGCCGAGAAGGGATGCGCGCGTGAGACGTGCGCCAGCGTCTTCCTGCCGGCGGCGTTGAGCGTCACGGCGACCTTTGCCGTCTTCCCCGCCGCGAGCGCGTACTTCGCGCTCCCGAGCACGACCGGCTTCGCTTTCTTCGTCGTCGGCCGCTCGAGCGTCGCGGTCCCTTGGCATGCCAAGCGGCTGCACTGCAGCCCCAGCCGGACGTGTCCGGCCGACACCACGAGCACGCGGGCGGAGACGGTCAGCACGGGCGCCGCGGCGGTCGCGAACATCGTCCCGACGAGCTGCGAGAGGTTCGGCTGCGAGCCCTTGGAGAGCGTGACGACGACACACCCGTTGGCGTCGGTGTGAGGGGTCGGAGTGACGGGGACCCAGCTCGTCCCGTTCCACCAGTCGAGGGAGTTGGCGTTGTTCGTGTTGCAGTCCGTGATCACGAGCGTCGCGAACCTGCTGCCGGAGAGCACCTGGATGTCGAAGAACTTGTTCGTGTCCATGAACGGCGGGCTCGTGACCGGGTCGGATCCCCACTGCGAGACGGTCAGCGCGCCCTGGCCGGCGGCGCTCGCGGTCGTGCCGTCGTTCGTAGCCGTCGCCGTCCCCTGCGCACTCGCGGAGGCTCCGAACGCCGAGCTCACGGTGCCGGAGGGCGCCGGCGCGGCCTGCTCCGGGTCGAAGCCCAGGTTGTAGAGCGAGTTCTCGCCGCGGCTGAAGCCGGTCACCTGGCCGGGGTCGACCGTTGTCGTCACATTGCCGACGCCCGGGATCGACTGCGTGAACGAGCAATCCGTGCCGGAATCGCACGGCTGCGTCGGGAAGTTCTGCCCGCCGGGTACGAAGCCGATGACGCCGACGCCAGGCTCGCCGGCCGGGCAGCCCGAGGAGCTCTCGTTTTCGCGCCAGCCGAAGTCGTACTCGGTGCCGATCTGGGCGTTCTCGACGAACATCGATACGGACTCGCAGGTCGCTCCCCCTTTGCCCTGGTAGGCGCCGAAGTCGGGCGACACCGCGCACGCGGCCCCGCCGGGCTGCGGGCGGGGCTGCTGACAGGTCGGCAGCGTCTGCCCGCCGCTTGTCACGGTCGGCGGGTAACTGGTGTCGGCGTTGTCGCCGTTTCCCGTGACGCGGATCTGCGTCGACGGTGCATAGCGGGCGTCCCGCAGCGTCACCGCGACCGCGATCGCGGCGTCGGTGCTCGACGGGATCGCCGTCAGCGAGCGCGTCGCGTCGAAGCCGGGCGTCGCCGTGATCGGCGTGCCGGGCCCGGTGAAGACGGTCACGTCCGAGGTGCTCGGCGGCAACGTGATGGCGGGCGAGGGGCACGTCTCCTGCGTCGCGGAAGGAGGCGGACACGGGTGGTTCTGAGTGAACGCGTTCGGATCGGGAGGGAAGAACGTGTAGTTGAAATAGAAGACCTTCGAGTCCGTGTAGTCGGCACCCGACCCGTCCGCAGCGAACCGCATCTGCACACCAGTGAGCGAGCCCGGGCCGTTGTTGTTGTTGTTGAAGCCCCAGTCTTGCGTGCCCGTCAGCGACTCTCCCGCGGTCACGCTCTGGACGGCGCTCCCGACATGGAAGTTGTAGTTCTCCCCCGCACCAACGAAGGCGGCGCTGCCCGCGTCGAAGGCCCGCCGCGGACTCGCCGGCCTGGCAGCGCCTTCGGGCAGAACTAGCAGCCCGACGCACATCGCCGCACCGGCGAAGGACACGAAGCGAGCGCCACGCCGCGCGCCGATGATCATCAAGCGTTCACGCTGCCAGCCGCGTCCGAGCGTGTCAAGACGCCGATGTCAGTGTGAACGTCTCGGTGAACTTTGTGTTCTCGACGTTCTCGACGGTGATTGGGTAGGCGTGCCCGATCTGTTTGAACAACGTAAGCGGCAGATGCACGACGTATGTGACGACGGGGACGCCGAGCTCCCCGAAGAACAGGATCGTCTTTGCAGAGGTGTAGGGGCCGCAGGTGTACTGATAGGTACTCGGCGTGGCGGACCAACCCAAGCCCGTGGCCTGCGAGTCCAGGTTGATCGTCACCGCGTTGCCCTGTACGACTCCGGGGCCACCGGTGACGCCGAAACCCGTCTTACCGAATAAGGCGGCGAAGCCGAGCGTGTACGACGCCGGGGACGCGGTGCAACCCGACGAGGCACCGATCGGGGCCGTCCCGGCGAGGGACTCGCTCCCCGTGATCTGATCGTGGCCGTCGACCTTCAGCGACC
>DATGJA010000055.1:0-7567 GCA_035295445.1 Polyangiaceae bacterium
TGCGGATCCTGACGATCGAAGACCTCATCCAGTACCGGCTCTTCACGGAGCGGCTCGTCCGACGCGTGGCCGAGGCGACGATCACACTCGACCAGACCGGATCCGAGTGGCGGGCCGTCGTCTACCAGACGACGATCGAGGGGCGACAGTTCCTGGCCCTCGTGAAGGGCGACGTGACGGGTGCGCCGGCGCCGCTCTGCCGGGTGCACTCGGGGTCGACGCTGGCGGACACCTTCGCGGCGACGCCGCTCGACGGCGGGCGGCACCTGCGCGAGGCCATCGCGCAGATCGAGGCGGCCGGCCGCGGGGCTCTCGTCTACATCGCGCCGACCGGCAACGTGCGGCGCGAGCTCGAAGCCTGGCGTGCGACGCGCGAGCTCACTCCGCCCCCGTCCTCGCCCTGGCTGCCGCCCCCGTCGTCGGCGAGCCCCGCGCCGAAGGATCTGCCGCTCCGTGAGTTCGGCCTCGGCGCGCAGGTGCTCGTCGACCTCGGTTTGCACGAGATCCGCCTCTTGACCAACAATCCGCGTAAGATAGCGGGAATCCACGGATTCGGGCTCGACGTCGTCGAGCGCGTTCCCCTCCACTCGATGGGGCGTGGCGGAGAGTAAGGCATGGCGACTCGCTTAATCGAAGGCCACCTGACGGTGCCGAAGGGCGCCCGGTTCGCGATCGTCGCGAGCCGCTTCAATCACTTCGTCGTCGACCGCCTCGTCGAGGGGGCGACCGACGCGCTCGTGCGCCACGGCGCCCAGGCGCAGGGGATCACGGTCGTGCGCGTGCCGGGCGCGTGGGAGCTGCCGATCGTCGTGCGCAGGCTCGCCGCGTCCGAGAAGCTCGACGCGGTCATCGCCCTCGGCGCCGTGATCCGCGGGTCCACGCCGCACTTCGAGTACGTCGCCGGCGAGGCGGCCAAGGGCCTGGCCGCCGCCGCTCACGCGAGCACCGTGCCGATCGTGTTCGGCGTGCTCACCACCGAGTCGATCGAACAGGCCATCGAACGGGCGGGGACGAAGGCAGGCAACAAGGGGTGGGACGCCGCGGTGAGCGCGATCGAGATGGTGTCGCTCGCCCGCGCGCTGGACGACGCGGGCTTCTGAGGGCACGCTCTGGCCTGCGATGGGCGCGCGTCACTCGGGCCGCGAGGCGGCCCTGCAGATGATCTTTCAGATGGAGGCTTCGGGCGCCGCGGCCGAGCAGGTGATCGCCCTCTTCTGGCGGAGCTTCGCCGGCGAAGCGGACCCGGAGGGCCGCGCGTACGCGGATGATCTCGTGCACGGCGTCGACGACAAGCGGCAAGAGCTCGACCGGGAAATCGCCCAGGCCTCGACGCACTGGCGCATCGAGCGCATGGCGCGGGTCGATCGCAACGTGCTGCGCCTGGGGACGTGGGAGCTCGCGCACCGTCCGGACGTTCCGCGGGCGGTCATCCTCGACGAGGCGGTCGAACTCGCCAAGAGCTTCGGCACGGAGGACTCGGGCGCGTTCGTGAACGGGGTCCTCAACCGCATCGCCGACGCCCTCGGGCGGCAGGACACGCCGAGGGATTGACCGTGGAGCTGCGCTTCCTGGCACCCGAGCTGCGCAGACTCGACGAGGCGAGCGTCGAGGTAAGCGTCTGTTCGATCTGGCAGGACGAACGGCCGGTGCGTGGTTTCGCGGGGCTGCTCGACTGGCGGATGGGCGGTCGGCTGAGCGCGCAGATCAAGGCGGGGTTCATGACGGGCGCCCTGGGCGAGGCGCTGCTCATGCCCGGCCGACCGCACGTCCCGTTCGAGAAGGTGCTGGTGCTGGGCCTGGGTCGGCGCGCGACGTTCAGCGAGGAGACGTTCCGCGAGGTGCTCGCGCAGGCGACGCGCGCGCTCGAGGGCCTGCGCGTGCGGCGCGCGGTGCTCGAGCTGCCCGGCCGCGCCGGTGGCGCGATCGACCCGGAGACGGCGATCGCGCTGACCCTGCAATGCGTCGGGGCGTCCTCGGAACACGACGCCTGGTGGCTGGTGGAGACGGCCGCGGATCAGAGACGGATCGAAGCCCGAGCAGCCGACGAGCGCCGCCGAGCGCGGGCGATTTGAGGCGACCATGCCGACGTTGCGCCTGGATTTGAACGCGGCCCCCGTGACGCCCGTGGACGCCGCGACGCTGGTGGTCGCGCGCGACGATCGCGGCGGCGGCGTCGAGATCTTCTGCGTGGAGCGCCAGAAGCGGGGCTTCCTCGGGGGCGCGGTGGTCTTTCCCGGAGGCAAGGTCGACCCCGACGACGCCGACGCAGGGTGGCTCGCCTGCGCCAACGAAGCGCGGGCGCCGCGGACGCCGATGGCCGTCGACGCTGTGGCGCAGCGCGCGCTGACCATCGCGGCGTGTCGCGAGGCGCTCGAGGAGGCCGCCATCCTGCCGCTCGAGGGGACGCTGGTCGCGTGTGCGGACCTTCTGGACTGGCGGAGCAAGATCGAGGCGGGGACCGACCGCCTGCGGGACCTGCTGATCGCCGCGGGTCTGCGCCTCGACTTGGCGGCGCTGCGTCCCTTCGCGCGCTGGATCACGCCGGCGGCCGAGCCCCGTCGGTTCGACACGCGCTTCTTCCTGTTCGTCGCCGACCCCGCGCTGCGCGGGGAGCACGACGGCCACGAGACGACGGCGAGCTTCTGGGCGACCCCGCGCGACGTGCTGCGGCGCTTCGGGGCGGGGGAGCTGCAGCTCGCCCCGCCGACGCATCGGGTGCTCGAGGTGCTCGCCGGGGCGCGCAACGCCTCCGACGCGCTGGCGATCGCGGATGCGGCGTGCCTCGATCCGATCTGCCCGCGCGCCGTCCGTCAGGGCGACACGGTGGCCATCGTTCTACCCGGCGACCCGGAGCACGACGTGCGGGTGGCGCGCGTTGCGGGGACGTCTCGCTTCGTCCTGCGCGACGGCCGGTTCCTGCCCGAAGACCCGCCGGGATGACCGCCCCGCCGCCGAGCCCGCGTGTCCTGTCGGCGGTCCACCTTGCGCGCCTCTGCGGCGTGGATCTAAAGACCATTCACAACTGGTACGGGCGCGGCAAGATCCCCGGCTGGCGAACCCCCGGTCGTCATCTGCGCTTTCGTCGGATCGACGTGGTCGATTTTCTGAGGACGTACGGATTCGACGTGCCCGACTCGCTGCGGAGCGCCCGCCCGCGGGTGATGGTCGTCGACGCGGACGGTCACGAGCTGGCCGCCACCGTGCGCGCCCTCACGAGGCGGTTCGACGTGGTCGCCCATCCTCGCATCGTCGACGCGCTCGTCGGGCTCGCCGCGGCCGACGCCGATGTCCTCGTGCTCGGCGAGATTCCGCCGCTCGATCCGGGGACGGTGATGGACGCCGTCGCCCGCTTCGAGCCCACCCGGCACGTGCGCGTCGTCCGGATTGGATCTTCGTCCGAAGCAGCCGGCGCGACGGCCCCCCGCGGCGACGCGACGTCGCTGCGGGAGACACTCGAGCACTTGACGGGGCTTTGAGGTGACGCCCCCGCCGTCAGGGGCAGCCGCGCGTCAGCGCCGTGCAGGCCGCCTTCGGGACGCCGGACGCCTCGCATTGCGCCTCCTGCGCAAGGCACTGCGCGTGCTGCGCCGCGGTCAGGCACGTCCGCGCCTGATCCGCGCACGTCGTCGGAGTGGTCTTGGACCCGAGGCAGGTCTGCAGATCCTGTAGACAGGTGAAGTTCGCGGGGACACCCGCGTCCCGCGGTTGCGGCGGCACGGGCGGGCCTGCGTCGAAGCGCGGGAACGGGGGGAGACCCGCGTCGAAGGCCGGCGGACGAGGGAACGCGCCGGCGTCGAACCGGGGGAACGGAAGCGGGGGCAGCGTGAGGCCCCCGTCGAAGCGAGGGAAGGTGATCGGCGGGGGAAACGCGGCGTCGAAGGCCGGGAACGTCGGCCGGCCTGCATCGGCGAAGAGGCTCATCAGGCAGGAACGCAGCGTGGCGTTGCACGTCGTGGCGGCCGAGGCGGTCTTGGCGGACTGCAGGCAGGTCCCGGCCTGTGTCTGGCAATCGATGACCGTGCTGAGCGCGTCGGTCGCGGTCGGCTCCGGCTCGGCGCCCGGGCCCTGACCGCACGCCGCCACCAGCCCGACGCCGAGCAGCGACGCGCCCGCGACGACTGCACACTGCCCCTTGGATTTGCGATTCATTGGATGTTGCCTCCGTCAGTCGAAGAGCGCCGGGCGTGACCGCACCGGCACAATGGAAGCCCGCACGCAAACAGCGACCCTATGTGCCCACCCGGCGTCCTTTTTCTGAGCCGCCCGCCGACCGAGACGTCGCGGGAGCCGGACATGACGTGTCATCGCGCGCCTCGGCCGACCGGTCGACGACGGGGCGCCTTCTCCCCTCGCCGCGTTTCAGCGTCCGTCGCGGTAGGCCTTGACCGCGTTCACGAGCGCGTCGGCCAGGAGCTGGCGGTACTCGGCGCTGGCGAGGCGTCGCTCCTCGACGGCGTTCGACAGGTAACTCATCTCGAAGAGGACGCTCGGCATCCGCGCGCCGACGAGCACGTAGAAGCCGGCCGGGTGAACACCCCCGTCGGCGACGTCGTCGTACTTCATCTGCAGGGTCGCGACGGCGGAACGCTCGACGAGGTGGGCGAGACGGGTGGAGCGCTGCGCCTGGTCGGCGAGGCGCATGTCCCCGAGGATGGCCGCGAGCTCCGAGGTCGCCGCCTGACTCGTGTCGTTTTCGCGGGCGGCGAGGCGTGCGGCGATCTCGTCGCGCGTGAAGTCGAGGACGTAGGCTTCGACCCCGTGCCGGCCACGGTTCTCGGCGGCGTTGCAGTGGATCGATAGAAACAGGTCGGCGCCGAAAGCGTTGGCGCGCGCGGTCCGCTCCTCGAGGGGGACGAAGCGATCGTCGTCGCGCGTGAGGACGACCTGCATCCCCTGCGCTCCGAGCACGGGCGCCACTCGGTGGGCGACGTCGAGGGTGACGTCCTTTTCCCGAAGGCCCATGGGACCGGTCGCGCCGGTGTCCTTGCCGCCGTGGCCGGGATCGAGCGCCACGCGCGATACGTTGCGGAGGCCGCCGGCGCCGGGGGGCCGACGAGCCACGTCGATCACGACGCGATACGGCTCGTTCATGTAGAAGACGCGGCGCCAGGCGCGCCCGTCGAAATCGAGCGAGACGCGCGAACCGGTCGAGGTGTCGTCCGACCGGATACGGGTGACGATGCCGGGCTGGCGTTCGTCGCGCGGCGCGTCCCCGACGTCGACGCCGTCGAGCTCGACGAAGGTGTGCGGAAGGTCGGCGCCCGCGGCCACTTCGTCGCCGACGCGGTACGGGACGGGGCGGTCGATGACGACGACGACGCGCGCCGAATCACGGCCGGGCCATGCCTCGATGCGCTGAATCCGCGGCGGGGACGCGGCGGGCGACGCGGACGCGAGGTCGGCGGGAGCAGCGATCCGCTGTCCGACCACGCTGTCGTCGATGGCCGCGAGAATGGTCGGGGCGGGACGGAACGGCGAGAGACGCGAGAGGGCATCGTCGGCCTCGTGCACGCACGCTGCGACGGCGTCGGCAGGGCGGGCGGCGAAACGGCGTTCGACCCGATAGAGCTCCTCGTACGTCGTCGCCCCGTCGTGGGCCATGTCTCCGGCGAGCTTGGCGGCCGCCAGCGCGGCGTCGCATGCGCCGGGGGTGTCGGGGTCTTCCGCCGCGGTGCGATAGAGCGCCAGGGCCTCGAGCGCGTCCTGCTCGTGGCCCTCGACGCGCCACACCTTCTGGAAGAGGGCGGCGGCCGTGGCGTGCAGGGCCACGGCGCGCAAGCCCGCGCCCTCTCGGACCGCCCGGGCCTCGACCGCCCGTGCGAGGGCGACGACCTCGGGGCGTGCCGGAAGGCCCGAGGGCGCGGCGACGAGCGCGCGGGCGCGGGCCACCTCGCTGGGCTCGGCCGCGGCCGGCGCGGCGTCGGCCGAGGTTCCTCCGGAGGCTCGCGGGTGGCAGGACCACCCGAGCCCGGCGAACAAAAGCCCGGGCAGCAGGGCGAGCCGCCGTGTCCCTCTTGGGCGACGGCGCGAAGGGGCGCTATTCTGCATCGGACGGGAGGGCGCGTTTTGACGATACAGCCGATCTACGCAGACCGCGCGAGCGGCGAGACGTTCCCCGACGCCCGCGCGATGATCAACGCGTATCTGCAGCGGTTCGGGCAGCGCGCCGGGGTGAAGCTCGAGGCGCTCGACGCGAGCGGTTACACGCTCGTTCGAAAGGGCTCGGCCGGCGTCGGGATCAACGTGCTCGAAGATCACGGCGTGTTGCTCTTCGTCGCGCCGGTGATGCCGGTGCCGCACACGGGGCGCGAGGCGCTCTACCGGCGGCTCCTCGAGCTCTCCTTTCTGACGACGTCGGACGCCGCCTTTGCGATCGATACGCAGCGCGACGAGGTGGTCGTGCGGGCTCTTCGGCGGCTTTCGGGCCTCGACTACGAAGAATTCGAGGACCTGCTCGATACCGTGGGCAAGGTGGCCGACGACTGGGACGACACGCTGCGCGCGGAATTCGGCCAGCATTGAACGCGCGGGCCCGAGCGCGTCTCGAGGCCAAGCGCAACCCCTTTTTGGCCCGTCGCGTTGTTCGCCTCCGGAGCAGGTGTTAGGCTTGGAAGACTATGGCTTACCCTAGCGACCCGTCGAGTCCGGCGCCGGGCGATAAGGCCGCGTTTGCCAACGCGCGCCTGTCGGCCGACGACTTCGACCGATTGGCGGCCGCGTTCCGCCCATCGTGGGAGCTTGACGACGCCCCGTTCACCGGTCCCGGGTCGATGTCTCCGTCGGAAATCCAGGCGGTTCAGGGGGGCGGGGTGCGGGCTGACGTGCGCGCGATGCTGCAGGCGTCGAACGGCACGCATGCGGCGCAGGTCCCGGCTGGGCTGAACGCGACGGCGCCTGTACCCGCCGCACCGCCGATGACGACGCCGGTCATGGCCCGGCCCGCCCCGGAGATTTCACGGGCGCCGCGGCCGGTCGAGGGGGCGCTGACCCGTCCCGCGGTCGCGCGGCCGGCGTCGCTCGATCTCGAGGACGGGTTCGCGCCACGGCCGTCCAAGAAGCGACTCTGGATCGCGATGGGCGCAGGGGCCGCGGTCGCGGCGATCGTGGGGATTTGGGCGTCCTCGGGGCACGACACGGACAAGGCCGCACCGCCGGTGGTCAGCGTCGACCTGCGCGCGCCCACGAATGGGCCGTCGATCCCGCCGCCGCCGCCCGAGACGGCCACCGCCACGGCGGCCTCGACGTCCCCCCCGGCGGCGACGACCACCCAGGCGGCGCCGCTCGCTCCGCCGCCCGTGACGACGCATCCGGTCCTGGCGGCCCCCGCGCCGGCGCCCTCCCCCGTCATCGCGACGACTCCGGTGACCGCGCTTCCTCAAGCTCCGGCCCACTTCGTGGCCCCACCGCCCCGCCCTGCGGCGCCCCCCCCGCCCCCGCCCAAGCCGGCCCCGCACAAGAGCGCTCCCACCATCGTTCGGGACGTCCCCTTCTGAACCTGCTTTACACGAGCACGTGAGAGCGGTGAGGATTCGGACGCGAGCCGAACTGATGACACGAAAGCCACTCG
>DATGJA010000056.1:0-2349 GCA_035295445.1 Polyangiaceae bacterium
CGTGTAGAGGCGTTTGAGGGTGGCCACCGTTGCGGAGCCTAGCCCGCGAGCGCCTTCCTGCGCCGCGCGCTTCGGGCGATCTCGTCCTCGAGGATCTGGAAGTCAACTCGCGGAAGGGCGTGGATGTGGCCCTGGAATGCCAGCGTCCAGTGTTCCGGCGGCCACTTGCGTACGTAGTCGAGGCGATAGGCGAGCTCTTTCGCGGGAACCCAGTCCATCTCTTCCAGGACGATGTCCGCGCTGATGTGGACGCGCCACGGATAGTCTTCGTCGCGGCGCGCCGAGCGCCAGATCGGCGTGTGGTCCTCGTACATCGGCGAGGTGACGGTGACGGTTGCCGCGAAAGCCATGCGCCCGGTCACGTAGTAGAGGATGCGGTCGCCGACCTTCATGCTCTCGACCCTCCTGCGGTGGCGCGTCTTGAGACCCTGGATCGTGAAACCGTGCTCGCGCGTCTTGCGAAGGTTGTCGGGCGAGCTGACGATCATCCAGTACTGCGAGGCGCGAGCGGCGCCTCCCGACTTGCGCTTGCGGCGTGACCGTCCGGCCTTCGGAGGCCGCGATTCGGCCTGCGTGGGCTCGGCCGTGCTCTCAGCTTTGTCCGGCACGACCGAATTGTGGCTGAGGCGGCCTAGCCGCCGTTGATGCTTGCCGGTCGGGCGGGGCCAAGGTCTCGCGGCTCGGGCAGCAGCGCGCTGAGGTTGCGGATCTGGGAGATGTGGCCCATCTCGTGTCGTGCGACGAGGCGGCAGACGTCGAGCAACGTCGACTCCCCGGCATGTGGATCCGCGATCTGGCGGTCCCATTCGGTCTTGCCCCAGCCATGCAGCAGGTCGACCGTCCGGCGCCGGATCCGGGCAAAGTCCTCGAGGGCTTCGTGCAGCGGCCTCCCGAGCTCGGCGTCGTGGCCCGGGTCGATCGTCGCCCGGACGTCCGCCGTGCGCTGGCCGTCAAGGTGCGCGTGGCGGAGAAGGGCGTCGACCTTTGTTCCCGATTCGAGCAGGTGCGCGATCAGGTTGCCCAGGGTCGGGAAGGCCGGACCGTGCCGGTAGCGCAGCTGGTTCTCGTCCAGCCAGTAGACGAGATCGCTGATCCGCTCCGGCACCGAGCCGAGGAGCAGGACGACGTCGGCGGGCGTCATCTCCTCCTGGAGTTCCATCGGCTCAAGATTGGCATACTGGCCCCATGGCCGACGTCCAGGTCGCGTGCGATACGTGCGGCGCTTCGCTGGAGCCGAACGCGGCTTACTGCGACAAATGCGGCGCCCGCACGCGCCGCGCCAAGCGCATGGTGCGGCTGGCGATCCGGATCGAGCTCGTGTTCTTCGTGATGGTGCTGGTCCTGGTCGCCGCGTTCGTCGGCATCTACGAGGTGCAGCGGTAAGGAGCGGATGAGGAGCCGGTCTCCTCGGGGCGGCTACCTGCGGTAAACCGCCCGCCCGTCGACCTCATCCTTGTTCAGCCGCTTGTTGAGGTGCATGCCCTCGAGCACGAACTCGATGACCGAGGCCCTGACCTCCGGACGGTCGGGCAGCCCAAGCTTCTTCAGCGCCACGGCCAGCTCCGGCAAATCGCCGATCGTCCGGGTATACGCCCGGGCCGGGATTCCTTCGCCGACCTCGAGCATTCCGCCGTCATCGAACTTGGTGACAAAGCCCTCGAACTGCGACGGCGAGAAGTGACGGCTGAACACTGAGCTGATCGCGCCTCGCTCCAGGCGCGCGAGCACCTGCTCTTCCTTTCCCTCGTCGAGCGCTTCGATCTCCACGCGTCCCGCGGTTGACGAAACGAGGAAGGCGAGGTCCGTGATACGCGGCACCGCGAGCGATTCGCCAAGCCGCGCCGCGCGGCGGACGGCGTTGCTCGCGAGGTTCTCGAAGTTCGCGATCGACATGCGCACGGAGACTCCCGACGACTGCGAGATGTGCGGGCTGCGTCGAGCCAGATGGGTGAGCTCCGCGACGATCTCCTTCATGAACGCGGGGATGATGACCTCGAAGTCCTCGGGGACCGGGTTCTTCTCCGACTCCATGATCTGCATCTCTTCGCCGATGGAAAGCGGGTAGTGCGTGCGCACCTGTGACCCGAAGCGGTCCTTGAGCGGCGTGATGATGCGGCCCCGCGACGTGTAGTCCTCGGGGTTGGCGCTGGCGATGACGAAGATGTCGAGCGGCAGCCGCACGCGATAGCCGCGGATCTGCACGTCCTTCTCTTCCATGATGTTGAGCAGCCCGACCTGGATCCTTTCCGCGAGGTCGGGCAGTTCGTTGATGCCGAAGATGCCGCGGTTCGTCCGGGGCATCAACCCGTAATGGATGGTCAGCTCGTCCGCGAGGTACCTGCCTTCGGC
>DATGJA010000057.1:0-4030 GCA_035295445.1 Polyangiaceae bacterium
CTCTGCGATGGCAAGCGACTCCTTCGCGCGCTCCTCGAGTGAAAGCACGCGTGACACGCGCGTCATCGCATGGATCAGCCACGTCATCGCGACGACGTGGCTCTCCTCTGCGATGGCAAGCGATTGCTTCTCGCGCGCCTCGCATGCAAGCACGCGTGACACGCGCGTCATCGCGTGGATCAGTCACGACATCGCGATGACGTGGCTCTCCTCTGCGACGGGAAGCGATTCCCTCGCGTGCCCCTCGAGATGGCTGCGAGCGACCGGTCTGCTCAGTCGGCCGCCGCGTCGCGGATGACCATCGGGGCGCACGTGCCGTACCCGATGCCCGAGGCGCGACACATCGCACCGCCGCAATCGGCGTTGTCGGTGCAGAGCTGAACGTCTCCGCGCGGACAAGCCGTCATCGAGCACCGGGTGCGCAGGCCACCGCCCATGCCGATCGTGCCGCAGCAGTGCTCCCCCGTCCCGCAGCTCTCGGAGCCCGAGCACGTGAGCGCCTGCCCCGTGCACGCCATGGCCGTCGTGCACGACTCGGCGCCGCGGGCGCCGATGCAGCACACTTGGGTGGCCGGATCGCAGTCCCGGGCCCCGGCGTCGTCGCGACCGCAGACGATGCGCAGCGGGCCGGCGTCGCCCGTCATCCCGCCGTCGCCCGTCGACCCGCTCGACGAGCCGCTGCTCGTTCCGCTGCTCGCGCCCGAGGTGGCGCCGCTCGTCGCCCCGGAGGTGCTCCCCGACGCGCTTCCGGAGGTGCTGCCCGACGTGGATCCGGACCCTGTCCCCGACGAGGATCCCGAGACCGATCCGGATCCCGACGACGATCCCGTGGTGCTCGACCCGCTCGTCGAGCCGGTGGTGGAGGAACCGGACGAGCCGCTCGATGTGCCCGAGGACGAGCCACTGGAAGAGCTGCCCGAGGAGGAACCCGACCCGCCGTCGCCGTTGACGGTGGAGTCGGAGCCCCCACATCCCACGGCGACGGCCGTGCCGACGACCCCGAGGGTCAAGACCAGACGACGATAAGCCAGTAGCATTTCAGGCCTCCTTACATGGCGATACGTGGCTGGGGTCGGCTTCGAGCAAGCGCCGAGCCACCGCTTCGCGGCGAATGGGCGGGGCACTTCGCCCCAGTGCGGGTCGCGTCCGGGGCCTCGTCCATGCGACGCGGCCGTACCCGCGGGGCAACTCGCGCCATCGTTGACAAAGGTACCCGGAACCCCGTCCGTTCAGGCTGGCCGCGCGCGCGACCACCGCGCGCAACCTCGCCGTTACGACGACCGGGGTATCGAGGCGCACTCCGGGGGAAACCCGGCCGTCGCGATCGAGTTGCAGTCGGCGGCGTCGATGGCCTGCTTGCAGACCGCGACGCCCTGCGACGACACGCTCGAGGTCCGGTTGCACACGCTGCCGACGCAGCAGCTCGCCATGTACGTGCTGGAGCAATCCGAGAACGTCACGGCGGCGGCGCAGCGCCCGATCGCCTGCATGCAGAACTCGGTCACGATCTGCGTACACTGATCGCCGACGGTGCTCGTCCCCGCCTCTTCCGCGCCGCCGTCCCCCGACGTGGGCCCGACCTGGCATCCGCCGCACGCGAGCGCGAGGAGCGCCCAGGCTGTCGCGATCCCCCTCACGCTTGCGCTTTGACCTTCCGAGCCTGCTCCATGATGTTGAGCCGCTCGAGCGAGAGCTCCCGATGGAGCTCAAGGACCTTCGGCAGCGACGGGCCCAGGGTGTGGAAGAACTCGCCGATGGACTCGAGCTCCGCCTTCCACTCGACCAGATCGACGTTCGTGGCCTCGTCCACCTCGTCGTGAGGAATGTCGAGGCCCGACAGGTCGAGGTCGCCCGCGCGCGGCACCCAGCCGAACGGCGTCTCCTGCCCGCCCACCCGCAGGCGGGCCCGGTCCACGATCCACTTGAGCACGCGCATGTTCTCGCCGTATCCCGGCCAGAGGAACTTGCCGTCCTGCTTCTTTCTGAACCAGTTGACGAGGAACACCTTCGGCGGGTTCACCATCTTGGACTGCATGGCGAGCCAGTGACCGAAATACTGGCCCATGTTGTACCCGCAGAACGGGAGCATCGCGAAGGGATCGCGCCGCACGACGCCGACTTGCCCCGCGGCGGCGGCCGTCGTCTCGCTCCCCATGGTCGCGCCGAAGAAGACGCCGTTCATCCAGTTGAACGCCTGCATGACGAGCGGCACCGTCGTCGCGCGGCGGCCTCCGAAGATGATCGCGCTGATCGGGACCCCCGCGGGGTCGTCGGAGAACTTGCTGAGGCACGGGTTGTTGCTCGCGGGCGCGGTGAAGCGCGAGTTGGGGTGCGCCGCCTTCGCCTGCGACCCCGGCTGCCACGGCTTGCCCAGCCAGTCGGTGAGCTCACCCGGGACGTCGCCGTCCATGCCCTCCCACCAGACGCCGCCGTCCTTGGTCATCGCGACGTTCGTGAAGAGCGTGTCGTGCGAGACCGTCTTCATCGCGTTGGGGTTGGTCTTGGCGTTCGTGCCGGGCGCCACGCCGAAGTAGCCGTTCTCCGGGTTGACCGCGTAGAGGCGCCCGTCCTCGGCCACGCGCATCCACGCGATGTCGTCCCCCACGGTCCAGATCTTCCAGCCCTTGAACCGCTTGGGCGGAATCATCATCGCGAAGTTGGTCTTCCCGCACGCGCTCGGGAACGCGGCGGCGACGTACGTCATCTCGCCCTCGGGCGACTCGACCCCCAGGATGAGCATGTGCTCGGCGAGCCACCCCTCCCGCTTGCCGAGGTAGCTTCCGACCCGCAGGGCGAGGCACTTCTTGCCGAGGAGGACGTTGCCGCCGTACGCGCTGCCGACGCTCCAGATCGTGTTGTCTTGTGGGAAATGACAGATGAAGCGTCGCTCCGGGTTGACGTCGAGCATCGAGTGCAGCCCCCGGTTGAAGTCCGGCGACTCCCCGAGCATTTGCAGGGCCTGCCGCCCCATGCGCGTCATCACGCGCATGTTCAGGGCCACGTAGATGCTGTCGCTGAGCTCCACCCCGACCTTCGAGTGGACCGACCCGACGGGCCCCATGACGTACGGGATGACGTACATCGTGCGGCCCTTCATCGACCCGTCGAAGAGCCCTCCGAGCTTGCGGTACGCCTCGTCCGGCGCCATCCAGTTGTTGGTGGGCCCGGCCTCGTCCTTCGTCGGGGTACAAATGAAGGTCAGCTGCTCGACCCGGGCGACGTCGTTCGGGTTGCTCCTGTGCAGGTAGCAGCCGGGAAGCTTCTGCTGGTTGAGCGGAATGAGGATGCCCTTGGCGACGGCCTCCTCGGTGAACCGATGCCGTTCCTCGTCGGACCCGTCGCACCACACGATCCGCTCCGGCTTGGTAAGCCGGGCCATCTCCTCGACCCATTGAAGCAGGTGCTGGTTCTTGGTGAGGGGCTTACCGGCCGAATCCGTGGGCTGCTGCATCGTCGTTCAGGCTCCTTCGCTCTTCGTTTCGCCCGCCGAGGTAGCCGGGCGGGCAGGTGGGCGCATGCAAGTGTACCAGGTTCCATCTACCTCCATTCCCGCGTCCACGCATGCGAATTGGCCACGCTAGAATGGGGACCCGAGCCTCGCCGTCCAAAACCTTGAGATCATGAGATCTGCTTATTTTTGGCGTATTTTCCTTTGCCCGCTTTCTGCCGGCGTCGCCGTTTTGGGATCGAGCGGTTGCAGTGCGGCTGCACCCACGCGGCCCTTGATGGTCGCCCCTTCCCCGCCGCCCCGCGACGACGGACGTCCCGCCGAGGGGGGCGAAGGCGGAGCCGAGCACGCCGCCGCCCTCGAGCAGCTCAAGGTGGCCCCCCTCGGGGGGCGCGACGACAAGCAACAGAGCCTCGTCGTCTCCCTGCCGGACGCGGGGAACTGGATGCGCGTCAAGTTCTGGGGGATGAAGAGCCTCGTCGGCTTTCGCTACGGCAAGGACCACCATGCCATCGTCGGGGGCATCGTGGTGCACGTGCCGGACGAGACCGCGCCGGGGGCCTGCGGCAAGGCGTTCGAGCA
>DATGJA010000058.1:0-5665 GCA_035295445.1 Polyangiaceae bacterium
GGTGGCGATCGCCGCGGCCACGACGGCCGCCGCGACGGCCCAGAACACCCGTCGACGGGCCGACGCCTTCGGCCCCGCCGCCTCGACGTGGATTCGCGAAATTCCCCGACTACCCCCGACCATCCCATGCAACAGGACGCCAGCCGGCGGCCAAAAGCAATAGTCATTGCTTCGGGCCCTTTCTACGGGAAGGCTGCGTCGGCCTTTTCCTTCTCGCTCCGGTCAGGCTTCGGCGAGCCAGTGCTCGCGGCCGTCCGCCACGGCGTGCGCGCGCGCGAGCTCTTCCCCGGGCCACGGCTCTTCGATGATCTCATAGCGCCCGTGATCGAACGGCGAGCCCGAAGGCGCCTCGATCTGCTCGAGGCGCTCGCGCCTGCCCCGACGCAGAAGCACGAGCGCTCGGTGGTGGCAAAAGGGGTTATTGCCCCGGCGCCCGAACAGGCTGTGCGCCGTCCACGAGCAGCCACCGAGGCAGTCCTCGGCATAGTAGCAGTCGGCGCAGTGGCCCCATAGCTCGGGACGTCGGTCGTTTCGGGTGAAGCGAAGGGCCTCCGCGCGCTCCCAGATGTCTTGCAGCCGGTCGTCGCGGATGCTCCCGCCGACGTACGCGCGCGTGGGGAGCGAAGGGCACGCCTTGATCGAGCCGTCCGACTCGACTCCGATCGTGGACCGCCCGGCGCCGCACGAACCTCTGTGGCCCCCGGGGAGCGTGCCCCTCAAGCTGTCCTCGAACGGGCCGAAGTAGCCAAGGTTGTTGCCCGGCCAGAGGCGAACGTCCGCGGCGTCGGCGCGCCCTTTCACCCGCGCGACCGACGGCATGACCTCGAGCATGTGGTAGGGCTCGAGGATGGTCCGCGGGTCGTCCGCGGCGCGACCGGCCGCCACCGTGAGCTGGATTTGCCACGAGTGGCACCCGGCGGAGGCGATCGTATCGAAGATCTCGGACAGCTCGCGGCGATTGCGGCGCCCGATCTGGGTGTTGCCGGAGACTTGCACGGCGGCGTTCGCCAGATGCCGCAGGCTCTCGACCGCGGCCGCGTGGCTGCCGCGGAGACCGCGGAGCTCGTCGTGCGTGCGGGCCGTCCCGTCGATGGAGACGGACACGCTCATGACGCCCGCGTCCCTGGCCGCTCGGGCCCTCGCCGCCGTGAAGCCGCGGCCTCCCGTGACGACCGTGCACTCCATGCCGCGGGCGCGGATGGCTCGGACGATGTCGGTCCAATCGTCGCGCAGATAGACTTCGCCCCCGATGAGCGTGACCTCGAGGACGCCGAGGTCCGCCAACTGGTCGACGAGGTCGAGCGCCTCGCGCGTGGAGAGCTCGTCGGACCGCGCGCGGCCCGCGCGCGAGCTGCAATGCGTGCACGCCAGGTCGCACCGCAGCGTGACCTCCCAGACCGCGTACGACGGCCGCGCGGCGCGATCGGCTGGCCGGACCCGGTCCGCGAGCGGGAGCCTCCGGCGCCCCGGCGGCGACTCGGCCGCGATCGGTAGGCTCCCCATGGCCCCTCCACGCTACCCGATCCCTCGGGGCGTGCCAGGCCGTGGGGAGAGGCGCGCTGGACGCAAGAGCAAGGGCGCGCCATGGTTACCGGACGAAACCTTACTTACCAAGGGGTCCGCGGATGAGCGCCTACTCCGTCTGTCCTTCGTGCTCGCGGCACGTCAAGCGAGCGGACGACACGTGTCCTTTTTGCGGGGCGGCGGGGCGCCCACGCCGTGACGTCGAACAGCCGATGGTCCGGCGAATGAGTCGCGCCGAGTGGTTCGCGATGGGATCGGCGGTCGTTCTAGGGGGTTGCTCGGGTCGAGTGGTCCCGCCGGATCCCCAGCCGAACACGGTGAGCTCGATCGCCTTCCGCGACTTCGGGTGCGGGGATGCTCAGTGCGTCGCGAACGCCGAGTTTTGCTACAATGATCGGGACTTCAACGCCTGCGTTTCGTACTTGGAGGCAGGGGTGGCGTCCGACGACGGGGCTTGCAGCGGCCGCCCGACGTGTGCCTGCTACGAGGAGACCGGCGCCTATCAAGGCGCTTACGACAGCGGCCAAATCTGCAGCTGCACCGACGACGACGCGGGTGGCTTGACCGTCTCCGCCTGTACTCACTCCCACTCTTGCTACGGATCTCCGCCCGCGCGCCTCGATCGCCGCACGCTCGCGGGCAACCGCGTCGTCGACGTCCTCGCATAGGGGTGGCTCCGTGCGCAGAGGGTCCGCTCGCGCCGGGGTGACGCTCGCCTTCGCCGCGTTGGCGGGTGGCTGCTCGGGCGCGCAAAGCAATGCGAAGGATGACGGCGGTCCCGCGGACGCGGACGCCGCCACCGCGGAGGGCTCGACGTCGTGCCCCGACGGAAAGACCCGCTGCGGCTTCGCGTGCATCGATACACAAGGCGACTCGGCAAACTGCGGCGCTTGCGGGGTCGCTTGTCCCGGCCCTTCGCAGACGTACTGCATGGCGGGCCGCTGCGTCCTCACTCTCGCTGGGACTGTGCAAGCCTTCCAGGGGGTCGCTGTCGACGCGACGAGCGTCTATTGGACGACCTACGAAGACGGCGCCGTGATGAAGATGTCGCTCGCGGACGGCACGGGTGCGGTGGTCGCCTCCGGGCAGAGCGCGCCGTACGCCATCGCCGTCGACGCGACGTCCGTCTACTGGTCGAATGACTTCCCAACGGGCCTGGGAAGCATCGTGACGGCGCCCATCGGCGGCGGCCTCCCGACGACCCTCGCGTCGAACGTCTTCTACGTTTCGGGGACGCTCGCATTGGACGCGACGAGCGTCTACTGGGCCGAGTCGGGGGAGGTGGCGAAGGTTCCTCTCCACGGGGGGCCGACTACGGTCTTGGCCTCGGCGGGGGGCGCCGTCCTGCTCGGCATCGCCATCGACGCGACGAACGTTTACTGGGGCTGGGCCTCGGGGGTGGAGGAGGCTCCGCTGGGCGGCGGCACGGCGGCCTCGCTCGCGTCCGCGGGCGACTACATCGTCGGGCTCGCCGCCGACGACTCGGGCGTTTACTTCGCGACGCACTCCGCGGTGATGAAGGCGGACCGGGACGGGGGCCCGCCGACGACGCTCGCTGCGCTGCCGGACGGGGGCACCACGGTCAACACGAGCATCGCCGTCGATCGGTCGGCCCTCTTCTGGACGACGAGCGACGCCGTGATGACGCTCGCTTTGGACGGAGGCGCCGCCGTCACGCTCGCCTCGGGTCAGCCGAACCCCTCGGCCATCGCCCTCGACCCGTCGAACGTGTACTTCACGACGGACGGGCTCGAGCACTTCGGTCAGCCCGCGATCCTCGCGCAAGTCCCGCGGGGGGGCGGGCCGACGACGACGCTGATCAGCGGAAAAAACATCCCGATGGGAATCGTGACGGACGCGACCAACGTCTACTGGACAAACGCCGGCGACGTCCCCGGGAGCGGCAGCGTGATGCGCGTCCCCCTGGGGGGAGGGGTCGCCGCGCCCGTCGCCTCGAGGCAGAGCGATACGGCGGGCATCGCCGTCGACGCGACGAGCGTCTACTGGACCAACCCGATGGACGGTACGGTGATGAAGGCGGCCCTCGGGGGAGGCGGTCCGGTCATCCTGGCCGCGGGTCAGCGCAGCCCGATGGGCATCGCAGTCGACGGCTCGAACGTGTACTTCACCAACGCGGGCACCAAGGGGGTCGCGGACGGGGCCGTGGCGCGGGTCCCGCTCGGCGGAGGCGTGGTGACCACCGTCGCGAGCCGTCAGAACGGGCCTTCTTCGATCGTCGTGGACGGCGGGGTCGTCTACTTCGGCAATTCCTATGGGGGGGCCGGGACGGTCGACGTGTCGAGCGTGCCCGCGCGGGGCGGCGCGGTCTCGGTGCTGGCGTCGATGGCGGGCACCCTGGGCGATATCGCCGTCGACGCGACGGCCGTCTACTGGACGAACACGCAAGCCGGGACGGTCCTCTCGGTCGCCCGCGCCGGCAGCCCCGTGGTGACGCTTGCGTCGGCGCAAACGCTCCCCTGGGGAATCGCCGTCGACTCGCAGAGCGTGTACTGGAGCAACGGGGCGGGACGGGGAGACGCGACCGACGCCCTGATGAAGGCACCGATCCGCGGCGGGCCGGCGACCGTGCTGGCGTCTGGGGCGCTGGACGCCGCGGCAACCTTTAGGCACCTCTCTCTGCAAGGCCGAGAGGTCTATTGGACGTCGCCGGCGGACGGCAAGATCATGCGCCTTGGACCGAGGTAAGGCGCGTCGGTCTACGGGACCACCATCCCGAGGCACTGCCGGGTCCTGCCGCCGGCCAGATTCAGCCAGATTCAGCAAGTGTTTTACCTCCGCCTCGGACATCAACGCCAATATGGGGGCTCTCGCGCTCGCAGCGTCGGGAGCTACGTTACCCGGCGGCCGTTCAGTGTCGGCGATGGGCAGTCTTCCCTTGCTTCGTCGGCGGCCCGCGAGTACTCGTCGCGGGCTAACGTCGTCCGTATTGCGCCGCCGTCACGGTGGGGATCATGGCCCGCTTCTACATCTCCTCGACGTACAAGGATCTCGTGGAGGAGCGGAACCTCGTGTGGAACGCCCTGAGCCGGTTGAACCACGACGCACGGGGCATGGAGGGGTACGCCGCGGCGGACGAGAGACCCGTCGACAAATGCATCGCCGACGTACGACGTTGCGACGGGTACATCGGCCTCATCGCGAGCCGCTACGGGTACGTCCCGGAGGGCTACGACGGCAAGAGCATCACCCGCCTCGAATACGAAGAGGCGAGTCGAAGGGGGTTGAAGCGACTGATGTTCCTCTTCGGGACCGAGGGCGCCCCTCCACCGGAGCCCGGGGTCGTCGAGTTTCGACAATTGGTGCAGGAGGCTCACGTCGTCAAGGCCGTGGCGACGCCGGAGCAACTTCGGGCGGAGGTCATCGCAGCGGTCGCGAACGCCTTCGGTAGCGGCGAAGACATCCCGCCACTATTGCCCTACTTGTGCGATCGCGGTCCGCAGATGGAAGAGCTGAAAAAAGCCTTCGAGAAGTCCTTCGACGTCGAGGGGGACGGCCGGCCGCTCGTCGTGATCGTTCACGGCGACGACCGCGAGGCCCATTCGATGTTCGTCGAACGCGTGCGATTGCACTTCCTTCCCAAGGTCTGGCGCCCCGTGGGCCGACGAAGCACCGCGGTCAAGCGATATGCTCTTTCCTGGCCGACGCCTTGGGGGGACGGAGCTTCGGGGTCGCGGATGCTCGGGGAGGTCGGGCAGGTTCTCAACACCTCGCCGCAGCCGGCCCGGATTCTCGATGCGATCGCGAAGATTCCGGGCCTTTCCCTATTCGAATCTCACGTCCTGACGTCGGACTGCCAGCGCGACGGGCCGGACACGATCCGCTACTTCGTCGACTTTTGGGAACGGCTCGTCTCGACCGCCGCCACGCTTCCACCACTCCTGGTGATGCTCTCGGTAAAGTTCAAGCGAGCCTCGATATGGCCCTTCGACTCCGTGCGGCGCACGAACGCGCGAATGCAGGAGATTGTCGCGCAAATGGCCCAGCGACCCATGGGAGCGATTCGCGCGCTGGCCCTGCCGCCGCTCGAGAGCATCTATCCGAATCACGGTCAGGCGTGGGCCCAGATGGACGAGACGCGCGAGCTCTGTGAGGGCGACGAGCTCGAAGCGTACGTCCGGGA
>DATGJA010000059.1:0-2863 GCA_035295445.1 Polyangiaceae bacterium
GCGCGGGCGCGGGCGCGGGCGCGGGCTCCGGGGGCGGGCCGAGCGCGGACGCAGGCGCGGCGGGTCTTCGCGAGGGCGAGGCGCCCACTGGTTCTAGCGGCGGATGCGTCGTCGCGTCCGGGCGCTCCGGGCGCTCCGGGCGCTCCGGGGGCGGGCGGCTCGCAGGCGCGCTCGTGGCGCTCGGGATCGCGATGCGGCGCGGCGGAAGGCGTCGCGCAGTAGTCCGCAGGCTCGAGCGAAGCGACAGAGGGGACTAGGGAAACTCTGGACACCCTTTGGCCGGCGAACGGCTCCCGTCCTCAGCGAGGCCGGAGCTCCGACGAAGAGGCCACGTCGTGGAGGAGGCCGCGCGCCGACTTCAGCCTCGGCCCAGCTACCTTCATCCACGCCGCCATGTGTGGGGTCGCGAGGTGGCGATCGAGCGCCGCCTGATCTCGCCAGCGTTCCACGAACACGTACCGACCGGGTTGCTGGGTATCCTCGTAGCAGCCGTACTCCTCGCAGCCGGTTTCGGATCGCGTGGCCGCGATCACAGCGGGAAGGGCGGAATGGATCGCCTCGCGATCGGACGGAGCGACTTCGATGAACGCGGTCAGGAGAAGCATGGGGGGTTCCCTCACGTTGAAGTGCGGCCCGGTTGGATTCCGGAAATGGCACGAAGTGAACAGACTCGACCAGTCCGCCGAGGCCATAGTCCCCGCCGGACCCCATGATCAAGCGTTACGCGACAGGCCTGCTCCGCGCGGCTCATGATCGCGTCGGACGCGTCTGCCTACCCTCGACCGCGCTCCTCCTCCTCCTCGTCGCATGCGGCAGTCAGGCGACGCCTTCGCGCAACGCCGGCTCGGGACAACCCTCGTCCGGCGCGACCCCCGGGGCCGGGTCCGGCAGCGGCGCGCCGACCCCGGGGAGCGGGGTCGCGTCCTCGGGTGCGCAGGGCGACGGCGGAATGCCGGCGACCTCGGGCAGCTCGAGCGGCTCGACGACAAGCGCGACCTCCGGCACGTCCGCGATGGGGTCGCCCGAAGGCGGCTCGGAGGCGAGCGCAGGGGCCGACGCGGGCGGCGGCGCTCTTCCGCCGACGGGGACGTTGCCGCCGGTCAAGGACCCCGGGGTCGCCGGATCGTTCACGCCGACCACGACGAACAACACGGGTCCGAGCGGCAACTACACCGCGATCTACCCGAAGGAGCTCGGCCAGGGCGGCGTGAAGAATCCGATCGTCATCTGGGGCGACGGGGCCGCGCTCAACCCGACGAGCTACATGACGCTGCTCGATCACCTCGCCTCGCACGGGTTCGCGATCCTCGCGTACAACGCGACGCCCCAGGGCTCGGACATGACGGCGGCGATCGACTGGATTGTCTCCGAGTCGACGCGCCAGGGGAGCGTGTTCTACGACACGGTCGACACGACCAAGATCGCCGCCATGGGCCACTCCGCCGGGTCGCTCGCGACGTTCGCGATCGCGAACGACGCTCGCCTGACGACGACGATGCACTTGAACGGCGGCACGATGTCGCCGCACACCGACGAGATGAACCTCGTCAAGCCGGCCGCCTTCATCTGCGGCGACAGCGGGGGCGACGGCCTGATCGTCGGCGACGTGGCGAGGCCCAACTGCGACGTCGACTACCAGAACGCGACGACCGCCGTGTGGTACGGCGACGTCATCGGCTCGGCGCACCTCACGATCACCGGTACGTCCGCGACGGATCCGAAGCTCAAGGCGTACCTGACCGCGACGGCCGGATGGCTGCGCTGGCAGCTCGCCGCCGACACGACGATGAAGGCCCTCTTCGTCCCCGCCTCGACCTGCACCCTGTGCACCCAGTCGTCGCAGTGGGCGGTCCAGGAGAAGAACCTCCCCTGACCGCCTACGTCGGGGGGAGCGTGAAATAGAACGTCGCGCCCTGTTCGGGTTGGCCCTCGGCCCAGATCCGCCCGCCGTGTCTCGCGATGATCCGCTCGACCGTCGCGAGGCCGATGCCGCTGCCGGGATACTCTTCGGCGCGGTGCAGGCGCTGGAAGACGCCGAACAGACGGTGCGCGCGCTGCATCTCGAACCCCGCGCCGTTGTCGCGCACGAAGAAGATCGGCTTGCCCGACTCGTCGCCGTGCCGGCCGATCTCGATCCGTGTCTGCGCGCGTCTCGACGTGAACTTCCATGCGTTGCCCACGAGGTTCGTCAACGCCGCGCGCAGCAGCACGGGATCGCCGGCCGCACCCAAGCCGGGGTGGACGACGAACTCGGCGGAGCGGCCCGGTTCGCCCTCTTTGACGTCTCGGACGATCTCCTCGGAAAGCGCTGTGAGATCGACCGGCGTGCGGACCATGTCCGACTTCACGAACCGACCCATCGACAGGAGACCCTCGACCAACTCTTCCATCCGCTTCGCGTTGCGCAGGACCCGCTCCAAGTGCTCGCGCCCCTCTCCCGTCAGACGGTCTGCGAACTCGTCCGCCAGGATCTTCGCGAAGCCGCGGATCGCCCGCAGCGGCGCACGAAGGTCGTGCGACACGGAGAACGAGAACGCCTCGAGATGGCGGTTGGCCACCTCGAGCTCCGAGGTGCGCTCCGTCACCCGCCGTTCGAGGCCGCGGTTGAGCTCAGCCAGCTGCTCGGCGAGGCGGACCTGCTCGGCCAGGGCGTCGTCGCGCGCGCTCTCGGCTTTCAGCACGCGTACGATCTGCTGGCACATCCACTCGCCCTGCCGGGCCGCGGCGCTCCCTTCGCCGGTGGCGAGCAGGAGCTCGGGAGGAACGTAGTAGAGGTTGTCCCGGTTGAGGACGTGGCCCACGTACGCGCTGCGGTGGGCGAGGAGCGCGGTGCGGACCGCGTGGGACGGAACGCTGTCCCGGC
>DATGJA010000060.1:0-10276 GCA_035295445.1 Polyangiaceae bacterium
CGCTGGCGTGGCTCCTCGGCCGAGGGGGACCCGTGCCCCGCGCGCAAACGGCTGGCGCGACGAGCGGGTCGATGGGCGGGCCCGCGGGGGGCTTCGCGGAAGCGGCGGTTCCCCCGACGCCGGCGTCGATCCCCCCGTCGGGGGAGGTCTTGCCGCCCCCGGCGAGCGCGCGGTCCCTGCCGTCGCCGGCGCCCGTCGTATCGAGTCGTGCCGCGTCCGAACCGAACCGCCCGACGCGACCGGCCAAGGCGGCGGCGCGGGACGCGCAGCCGGCCGCGCCCGATCTCGACATCCGTCTGGAGCGATGAAGGCGCGCGCAACCTGGAGCCGGACGCTCGGTTGCCTCACTCTTCTGATCGCCGGCGCGCTCGGGGGCGTCGCCCGCGCGGACAACCTGGCCGACGAAGCGGAGCTCGAGTTCGAGATCGGAGCGGAGCGATACCGCGTCGGCGATTTCCGCTCGGCCCTCGAGCACTTCCTCGCGTCCAACCGGCTCGTGCCCAATCGCAACGTGGTCTTCAACGTGGCCCGAGCATACGAGCAGCTGAACCAGAACGCGGACGCGTACCGGTACTTCAACCAGGCGCTCGAAGGGGAGAGCGACCCCGCGGCGCGCGCCCGGATCGACGCGGCGATCGCGCGCATCGTGCCGCACATCGCCGTCCTGCGGGTGGCGAGCGATCCCCCCGGGGCGATCGTCTACCTCACGCGCCGCGACCTCGGGTCGCGCGGAAACGCGCCCGTCGCGCTGGGGCTGGCCCCAGGCGCGTATCACGTCCTTGCGGACCTGCCCGGATACGAGCCGGCCGAAGCGGTCACGGGGGAATTGGCCGCCGGCTCGAGCTCGGAGGTGGTGCTGCACTTGAAGCAAGACCTGGGGAAGGTGCGCGTCGAAGGAACGCCGGCGGGAGCGAGCGTGCGGATCGACGACGAGGAGGGGCCCGCGGCGTGCACCCTTCCGTGCGCGCTCGACCTGCCGCCCGGGCGGCACGCGGTGTTCGCGTCTGCCCCGGCGTACCGGACCGCGGTGGTCACCGCGAGCGTGACCGCGGACGGCGCGGCGCAGGTGCGCGTGGACCTCTCCCCCGTCACGGCGACGCTCCTCGTGGCGTCGGAGATCGACGGCGCCCTCATCGCGGTGGACGGGCGGCCGAGCGGCTTCACCCCGGCGGCCCTCACGCTCCCGCTCGGGGTGCACGTCGTGCGGGTGACGCGCGCCGGATACCGCTCGTTCGAGCAGCGGGTGGACGTGACGCCGGACGGCCGTGCGCGCGTGGACGCCGACCTCTCGCCGCTCGAGGAGGTGACCGCCGTTTCGCGCGTCACCGAGAGCGTGGCCGACGCGCCGAGCTCCGTGTCCATCATCGGCCCGCAGGAGCTGCGCGCGATGGCCTACCCGACCATCGCCGAGGCGCTGCGCGGCGTCCGCGGCGTCTACGTCGGCAACGACACCAGTTACGAGGCGGTCGGGTTTCGCGGGTTCTCGCAGCTCGGGGACTACGGCGATCACGTGCTGGTCCTCATCGACGGCCAGCCCGCCAACGACGACTACGTCGGGTCGTCGTACGTTGGATACGACGGGCGCGCCGACATCGAGGACGTGCAGCGCATCGAGGTCGTGCGCGGTCCCGGGTCGGCGCTCTACGGCACCGGGGCGTTCTTCGGCGTCATCAACCTGGTGACGCGCGACCGGGGGGCGCCAACGCACGGGGAGGTGTCGGTTTCGACGGCGAGCGACTCGGTGGGGCACGCGCGGGCCACCGCCCAGGTGCGCCTCGGTCCCGAGGCGGGGGGATGGGTCTCGGTCGCCGGCGCCCACGGGGTCGGGGCGGACTACTTCTTCCCGGAATACGCGTCCGACGCGGCCACCGCCGGGAACGCTCGGGGGGTCGACGGCTTCGAGACCGGCACGGTGAACGGGCGCGTCTGGTACAGGGCCCTGACCCTCCAGTGGCTGTTCACGTCGCGTAAGAAGACGCTGCCGTCCGGGGAGTTCGAGACGCTCTTCGCCGACCCGAGGACGCACTTCGTCGACACCCGGGGGCTCGTCGAGCTGCGCTTCGAGCCGACCGTCTCGTCGAGCGTTCAGCTCCTCAGTCGCGCGCACGCGAACCTGTACGACTTCGGGGACCTCTTGGCGTACGGCGACGCCGACGGCGGCCCCGCCGCCGAGGCGTTCCACGGCCGTTGGGCCGGCATCGAACGGCGCGCCGTCTTCACGCCAACGCCCGCGATTCGACTGACGGCGGGAGGCGAGGTGCAGCGCCATTTCGAGGCGAAGCAAACGGGCAACCGCCTGGGGGGCAGCTACCTCGACCGCGACGACCCCTTCTCGGTCGTCTCCGGGTACTTCGTCGGCGACGTATCCGGGCCGTCCTGGCTCAAGGTGTCGGCCGGCTCGCGGCTCGACTACCACTCGAACTTCGGTTCCTCCTTCAACCCGCGCGTCGCGGTCATCCTTCGGCCGTACGCCAGCGGCAACGTCAAGCTCCTCGGCGGCACGGCGTTCCGGGCGCCGAGCGTCTACGAACTCTACTATGCGGGCCCCACGCAGATCCCCGGCGGGGCGCTCGACCCGGAGCACGTGGCCTCCGGCGAAGTGGAATTCACGCACACCTTCTCGAGCGCTTGGATCGCCACGGCAGCCGCCTACATGAACCGGGTGGACGATCTCATCGTCCTCGGCGGGTCGGGCACCGTGCAGGACCCGAACCGCTACGTCAACTCGGCGAACTCGATCGCGACGCTCGGGGCGGAGATCGAGGCGCGTCGTGAGTGGCGCAACGGTTGGATGGCCGCGGCCACGTACGCGTTCCAGCACTCGCGGTACCTCGACGACGCCGCGTCGGGCGGCGGCCCTCCGCCGCTGCGCAACGTGCCCAACTCACCCAACCACCTCGCGTCGATCAAGGCCGCGGCGCCGATCGCCGGGCCGCTCCTGACGGCGATGACGCGCCTCTCCTTCGAAGGCCCGCGCTACGACAAGTTCGACCGCTCCGCCGATCCGCCCCAGGGGCAGACGGCATCCGCAGTGATCTGGGACGTCGTCCTGTCGGGGGAAACCGAGCGCTACCGTCTGCGCTACTCCCTCGGCCTCTACAACGCGATGGATTATCGCTACACGGTCCCCGTCAGCCGCGAGTTCTTGCAGCGATCCATCGTGCAGAGCGGCAGGACGTTGCTCCTCAATACGCAGCTGTCCTTCTGATTGAACTTGCGGCACGAAAGGAGTGCGTGCAGAAGCGACATGCTCCCCGTCGTCGTTCCGCAGCCGGTGCAGTAGCCGGCACGCGTGGTTGATTCGCTTGTAAGCGCGAGGGAATCGCGCGTCATCGCGTGTACGCGGCTGTACCGCACGGGGGAATCGCGCGTCATCGCGCGCACACCGCTCGACCGCGTGAGTACATCGCGCGTCATCGCGTGGTCATCGTGGATCCACGCGATGGGAACGCGCGTCATCGCGCTTGTCGGCGGTGTCTTCGCGCTTACCAGCGATGCCATCGCGCTCACGCGGCACTTCCACGCGAGGTAGAGCGGTGCAAGCGCGCTTCCAGCGTCCGTTCGCGCTCGTACGCGCTTTCTCGGCGAGCCCCCACCCCCGCCACGCCCCGGGCTTTGAGCCCGGGGGAGCCGGAGCGAGACCTACGCCTGCTGGTTGAACCAGCCCTGCATCGTCTGGGCGAACATCATGTCGCCCGAGAGCTTCAGCTTGCCCGAGAAGAACGCCTGCATCCCATTGAGCTTGCCGGAGACGAGGCGCAAAAAATCGGGGAAGGAGAGGGCCAGCGTCACGCGAGCCGGCCCGCCGGCACCCTTGGCGACCTCGCATTTGCCGCCTGCGACCTTGAGCTGGTAGGTGTGCACGGCGTCGGGCGCCTTGACGTCGTACTGGATGACGGCGCTCTCGTTCCCCGCCTTGTCGGGCATGAAACGCTGCGCCATTCCGTCGAAGACGAGCTTGCACGTCGAGTCGTACTTGCCCTCGAGAGCCTTGTTGATTTCGTCGTCGGTCTTGCCGTCGACGGCTTTGCCCAGATCGCCCGGATTGGTGATGTTCATGTCCGCCATAGTGGTGTTCTCCGTGTCGGTGCGCGGTTGTCAGTAGCACCGATCCGCCCGAAAGGTCACGTGGGGGAATCTTGTGCTGTCCAAAGCCCGGGAGACCTGGGGGGTGTCCCCGGTCCGATCTCTCGCGTCGCTCGAGCGTGCGGTCTAGGCCCGGCCCGATTGGCGTGACCGGCGCCGGCAGGGCACAGTAGGCGGGCATGCGCGCGGCCCTCCCCGGAAGCCTCCTGCGGTGGGCGGCTCTCGCCGCGGCGACCGCCGTGCCGCGCGCGGCGGGTGCGCAGCCCCCTGCTCAGGACCTCATGGCGAGGCTCGCGACGTACGCCGCCCACTTCGAGACGCTACGAACGCAGGCGACCTACAGCCTCGAGGGGCGCCTGGAGACCCTCGATCGCGGCGGGCGCGCCGATTCCGTCAAGGACATGCGGGCGCGCATCGAGCCGGACGACGGCACCCGCGTCAAGGTCGTCGTGCTCAAGTACACCGAGGACGGGGAGGACAAGACCGACGACGCCCGGCGCAAGGCGCGCGAGAGGGCGAGCCGGCCCAAGTCGGACAAGAAGCCCGTCCGGATGCCGCTCCTCGCGCAGGAGCAGTCCCGCTACGTCTTCGACGAGGTCGAGGTCGATCGGGCGGACCCGTCGCGGGTGCGCATCGCCTTCGCGCCGAAGGTCCCGGAAGAGGACACGATCGAGGGGTCCGCCTGGGTGGACGCCAAGGCGGGGACGCTCATCTCGGCGGGGTTCCGCCTCACGAAGACACCCCTCTTCGTCGACTACGTGAACTTCACGGTCAAGTTCGGGGAGCCGACGGCCCTCGGTCCCGCCGTGTCGACGGTTCTGGTCGAGGGCAAGGGCGGTCTGCCCTTCTTCCAGAAGCGTTTCCGGGCGCAAGCGACGCTCTCGGACTACCGGCTCGCGCCCCTCTGACGACCCATCGGCGGTTGCCGGGAATTTCACAGCAGGTCCCGCTACGCGCGACGATGCCGGCGTGCGAGGGCTCGTCGTCGCGGCTGTGGTCGGTCTGACCGGGTGCGGGTCGGTCGCTCCGCGGCGCGCGTCGGAGACGGCATGGAGGGCGGGCGCGGCGAGCGCCGCCGGTGAGCCGGACCCGCCCCCGACCGCGCGCGGATCGGCCGTCGTGGAGTTCGCGAGCGAGCAGGTCGGGCGGCGCTATTGCTGGGGTGGGACGGGACCGTACTGCTTCGACTGCTCGGGGCTCGTGCAGCGAGCGTGGGGCTCGGTGGGCGTGCACCTGCCGCGCACGGCAGGCGCGATGTCCTCGGCGCTCGACGAGGTGCCGCTCGATCACGTGCGGCCGGGCGACGTGCTTTGGTGGCCCGGCCACGTCGGCATCTACGCCGGTCGCGGCTGGATGGTCGACGCGGAAGATACGCGACACGGCGTCGTCCTGCGGCGGCCCACGAGGGAGCCGCATCGGGCGCTGCGGCCTCCGCTCGAGCCTCGATGATCGCATTCGTCCTCGCGGTGATTGCGTTCCTCGAGACGCTCGCGTCGCGCCTGCGGCGCGGGCCGCTGCGCCCGGGGTGGTCCTTTCTTCTCGAGTGCGCGGTGCGGTTTCTGCGTCGAGGCACCGCCCGCGTGGAGGCGTGGCCGCCGCAGCGCCTTCGTGCGGCCATGGAGGCCCGCCGCCCTCCCCAGCCGATGGCGAGGAGGTGCGAGCGCCGTGCGGAGCTCGTCGGCGGCGTGGACGGCGAGTGGTTCATCCCGCCGGGGGCGCCCGCGGACGCCGCGTTGATCTACGTCCACGGCGGGTCTTTCGTCGCCGGGTCCTCGCGCACCTACGCCGACGCCATCGCGAGGCTCGCGCTGGCCGCCGGCCTCGCGACGTTTGCTCCCAACTATCGGCTCGCCCCGGAGCACCCGTACCCGGCCGGCGCGCTCGACGTGCTCGCGGTCTTCCGCGCTCTGGTCGAGGGAGGAACCGCGGCCGCCCGCATCGGGCTCGCAGGGGAGTCGGCCGGGGGCAACCTCGCGCTCAAAGTGCTGCTCCTGCTGCGCGACGCCGGGGAGGCATCCCCCGCAGCGACGGTCATCACCTCGGGCTGGTTCGATATGACGGGCTCGCTGCCGTCCGTGCAGGCCAACGAGCGGTTCGACTACGGCTCGAGGGTGCTCCTTCGCGCGCAGGCGGGGCAGGCGAGCGGCGGAGCTGCGCTCGACGATCCGGCGATCTCGCTGGTCCACGCGGACCTGCGGGGCATCGCGCCGATCCTTATCCAAGCCGGGACCGCGGAGATGCTCCTCGACGAGTCGCAGCTCGTGTACCGCCACGCGGTCGAGGCGGGCGTCGACGCGCGCTTCGAGGCGCTCGTCGAGATGCCGCACGCGGCGACGTTGCTTGCGGAGTTCGCCCCGGAGGGGGCGCGCGCCGTCGAGAGCGGGGCGCGGTTCATCCGGGACCGCGTCACGCCTCCGACACCAGCTCGATCCGTGTGATCTCCGAGCGGGGGCCGACGCGCATCGGCGGTCCCCAGTAGCCGGTGCCCGTGCTCACGTAGACCAACGAGCGGCCGAGTCGGTGCAGTCCGGCGACGAACGGCTGATCGAGCCGGACGAGCCAGTTGAACGGCACCAGCTGGCCGCCGTGAACGTGACCGGAGAGCTGCAGGTCGACGTCCGCGGCCGCCGCGTGGGCCGCCGCCTTGGGCTGGTGCGCCAGGAGCACGACCGCTCGATCCGGATCGCGTCCGGCGAGGGCGCGCGCCACGTCCTGGCCGTGGTGGGGCAGCATGCGATGGGCGCTCGCGTCGTCGACCCCGGCGAGGTCGAACGCGTCGCGGATCGAGACGCGCTCGTTGCGCAGGACGCGGATACCGAGCGTTGCGAGGTGCGCGATCCACTCGTCGGCGCCCGAGTAGTACTCGTGGTTGCCCGTGACGAAGAAGACGCCGTCGCGGGCGCGTAGATCTCGCAGCGGTTCGACCAGATCGCGCAGCTGTTCCACCGACCCGTCCACCAGATCCCCCGTGATCACGACGAGGTCCGGCGCGAGCGCGTTCGTCTCTCGCACGGCGCTCTCGACGAAATCGCGGCCGATCGTCGGTCCCACGTGGACGTCGGTCAGCTGGACGATGCAATAGCCCGACGCCCCGCGGGGAAGGCGCCGGATGGGCACCGTCAGGTGCCGGACGGCGAAGCCGCGGGCGACGTTGGCCAGGCCGCCGACGCCGATGACGCCGGACGCCACGGCGACGACGCTCGCCACGGTCCGCGCCACGACCTGGCGGCGCTCCGGGTCCGCCGGCAGCGCGCCCGTCAGCCCCGCCACGACCCGAACCAAGTCCGCGACGACCGAGAGGAGGAAGAGGTAAAGCGCGAACCCGAGCCACGTGTACACCACCCACGCGAGGGGGCCGTTGAGGCTCCGCGGCAGCGCGCGCACCCCGATGAGCGCCAGCGGCACCAGCGCGGCCAGCGCGAAGAGGGCCACGGTGAGCGCGCGGCCCCACGGGTCGGCCCACCCGGGGTCGCGCACCAGGCGCGCCCAGACGAACCTGTGCGTGAGCCACGAGAGCGCTGCGAGCACGACCGTGGCGAAGGCGAGCCTCGAGGCACTCATGGCCCCCCTAAGATGCACGAAAGGCCGGGAAGCGCTCGCCCCCCGGCCTGTTTCGGCGTGTCGTCCGAGCCCTCGCTGCGAGAGTGCGGACGTCGGGCGCGCTTTTGGCGCGCGTCAGATGTCGAAGTACAGGCAGAACTCGTACGGCGTCGGCCGCATGCGGATGGGGTTCAGCTCCTTGTTCCGCTTGAAATCGAGCCACTCGTGGATCGCGTCCTTGGTGAAGACGTCGCCCTTCAGCAAAAACTCGTGATCCCGCTCGAGGTTGTCGAGCGACTCCTCGAGGCTTCCCGGCATGTGCGGGATGTCCTTCAGCTCTTCGGGCGATAGGGCGTAGATGTCCTTGTCCATCGGATCGCCCGGGTTGATCTTGTTCTGGATCCCATCGATGCCCGCCATGAGCATCGCCGAGAACGCGAGGTACGGGTTGCAGCTCGGATCGGGGAAGCGCACCTCGATGCGGCGGGTCTTCGGGTTGGGCCCGGTGATCGGGATGCGCACGCTGGCCGACCGGTTGCGGCTCGAGTACGCGAGGTTGACCGGCGCTTCGAACCCGGGCACGAGGCGACGATACGAGTTCGTCGTCGGGTTGGTGAGCGCGGCGATCGACTTCGCGTGCTTGATGATGCCGCCGATGTAGTGCAGGGCCGTGTCCGACAGGCCGGCGTAGCCGTCGCCGCCGAAGAGGGGCTTGCCCTCTTTCCAGATGGACTGGTGCGTGTGCATGCCGCTGCCGTTGTCGCCGAACATCGGCTTGGGCATGAACGTCGCGGTCTTGCCGTGCTTGCGCGCGACGTTCTTGACGACGTACTTGAACCAGAGGAGCTGGTCCGCGCACTCGACGAGGCGCTTGAAGCGCATCCCGATCTCGCACTGGCCGCCCGTCGCCACCTCGTGGTGGCCGACCTCGACCTCGACGCCGGTTTCGGTGAGCGTCGTCATGATCGCCTGACGGAGGTCACCCAGCGTGTCCGTCGGCGGGACGGGGAAGTACCCCTCCTTGTGACGGACCTTGTAGCCGAGGTTCGGGAACTCTTCGCGCCCGCTGTTCCACACGCCCTCGACGCTGTCGAGGTAGTAGAAGCCAGCGTTCGGCGCCGTCTGGTCGAACCGTACGTCGTCGAAGATGAAGAACTCCGCCTCGGGCCCCATGAAGGACGTATCGCCGATGCCGGTCTGGCGCAGGTACGCCTCGGCTTTCTTGGCGATGTGGCGGGGGTCGCGCGAGTACGCCTGCTTGGTGATCGGGTCGAAGATGGAGCAAGTGAGGCTGATGGTCGGGATCGTGTAGAAGGGATCGATCCGCGCAGTCGCCGGGTCCGGGATCATCACCATGTCCGACGCGTTGATCGGCTGCCATCCGCGGATGGACGACCCGTCGAACGCCAGGCCGTCCTCGAACAGGCCGAGGTCGAGGCGATGGCCGGGTATGGTCGTGTGCTGCCACACGCCCGGAAAGTCGACGAACTTCAGGTCGACGAATTTGACGTCATGCTTCTTGGCGAGTTCCAAAACTTCTTTCGGTGTCATGGTTCCTCCGAGGACCCTCAGATCGCTTCTTTCCCACGTTCGCCGGTGCGTATGCGAACAGCCTCTTCGACGGGCACGATGAAGATTTTTCCATCGCCGATGCGGCCCGTCTTCGCGCTCTTCTCGATGGCGTCGAGCACGTCGTGGACGATCTCGTCCTGCACGACGACTTCGATCTTCACCTTGGGCACGAAGTCGACGACGTACGCCGACCCGCGGTAGACCTCTTTCTTGCCGCCCGTGCGTCCGAAACCCTTGACTTCGGTCACGGTCATGCCTTGAACGCCCACTTCGGCGAGGGCGTCCTTCACCTCGTCGAGCTTGAACGGTTTGATGATGGCTTCGATCTTCTTCATAAGTCCTCTCGCGCCGGCCGGATGGAAGCCCTTCGCGAGCGCCTACGCAAGCCTGGAGCAAGCCTGGACAGCACAGAGCGCTTGGGGGTGGTTACCATTCGTAGGTTTCACGCGGGTTTCGGCGGGGTGTGGGAGATGAGGACGCGGCGTCGGGGGGCGTCGGGGGGGCTCGGGAGAAAGTGAGCCCATGATCTCGCGCCGCGAGCGGGGGGCGTTACTCTTCATGCGCTCCATTCCCGCGGACGGACTTTTCCACGGGCAGGGGGCACCGACACCAGCACAAACGCAATGGCACGCAAGGACCGTTTCCCCCCGGAGCCCGACACGGCGCCGAAGACGTCCCGCTCCCCCACCCATCGTCACAGCGCGCCCGCTCCCAAGCGCTCGCGCGAGAGCTCGGAGGCGCCGACCCTGCCGCCGCCGGCCGGCGAATCGCAGGAATCGAACGAATCGCCGACCAGCGCGCGGTCCGGGCGCGGGGGGCGCCGCAAGGCCACGCCCAGGGCCTCGAACATTCGTGCGTCCCGCCCGCGACTGCCCGCCGCGACGGTCGACGAGGTGACCGCCGATCTGTCCAAGGATCCGCGCCGCGAGCGCGACGAAGACGACTAGGGGCTGTCCCTGGTTTTCTCCAGCCAGAGGCGGGCGCAGGCAAGGTGGACGAGCGCGAGAAAGTTGCGCGCGGTCTTTTCGTAGCGGCTCGCGATGGCTCGGAAGCGCTTGAGGGAGTGGAAGAAGACCTC
>DATGJA010000061.1:0-6760 GCA_035295445.1 Polyangiaceae bacterium
CGCCGCACGCGCCGCAGTTGGCGTTGTCGGTGGTCTCGTTCACGCACGTCGTCGGGGCGTTCGCCGGGCATCCCGAAGCTCCGGTCGGGCACGCGCACGAGCCCGCGGCGCAGTTGCCCCCGGTCGGGCACGGGTGCGAGCACATGCCGCAGTTGCCGGGGTCGTTGGAGAAGTTCACGCAAACCGTGCCGCACAGGTTGGGGTGCGCCGGGTCGCTCGTGCACGCCATGCCGCACATCGTGCCGTCGCACGTGGCGACCCCGTTGGACGGGGGCGGGCACATCATGCACGACGCCCCGCACGAGCCGACCGACGTGTTGCTCATGCACGTCCCGTTGCAATCGTGCATCCCCGAAGGACACGCGCAGGATGAGCTCTGGCACGTCTTTCCTCCCGTGCACACGTTACTCGAGCCGCACCCGCCGCAGTGGCTCGAGTCGTTGGTCGTGTTCGCTTCGCAGCCGTTCGCCACGAGCATGTCGCAGTCGGCAAACCCGGCGTTGCACGCGCCAACCCCGCAGGCCGAGTCGCTGCATACGGGGGTCCCGTTGGCGGCTGTGCACGTCTTTCCGCAGGTGCCGCAGTTGCTCAGATCCGAGGCCGTGTGCGTCTCGCAGCCGTTGGCCGCGTTGTTGTCGCAATCCGCGAACCCGGCGTTGCACGACGCAATGACGCACGCGCCCGAGCTGCAGGTGGACGACGCGTTGGGCAGGTTGCACGCGTGTCCGCAGGTGCCGCAGTTGTGCGAGTCGTTCGTCGTGTTGACGCACGTCCCGCCGTTGCAGAGCGTCGGGTTCGCCGCCGGGCACCCGGAGACGCACGACGACGCCGCGCAGAGGGGGGTCGCCCCGCTGCAGGTCGTGTTGCAGTCGCCGCAGCTCGCGGGAAGCGTCAGGTCGGTCTCGCATCCGTTCGAGGCGTTGCCGTCGCAGTCCTTGTACCCCGGGGCGCACGAGGCGATGGCGCACGTGCCGGCGCCGCACGCCGCGGTCGCGTGGGCCAGCTGGCAGACGTGGCCGCAGCTCCCGCAGTTGTTCGGGTCGGCCGCGGTGTGGACCTCGCATCCGTTGGGGCTGAGGAGGTCGCAGTCCGTGTAGCCGGCGCTGCAGACCGCCGCGACGCATCGGCCGAGGAGGCAGAGAGGCGTCGCGTGGGGCAGGTTGCATGCGGTCCCGCACGCGCCGCAGTTGTTCGTGTCGGTGGTCGTGTTGACCTCGCAACCGGTGGCGGCGACCTTGTCGCAATCCGTGTAGCCCGTCGAGCACGCGGAGACGGCGCAGCTCGACGCGGTGCAGACCGACGTGGCGTGGGGCAGACTGCACACGCCGGCGCAACCGCCGCAGTTGTTGTGGTCGTCCGTCAGGTTGACGCACTGATTGCCGCCCGTCGTCGGGCACACGCTCGGGTCCGCCGACGGGCACGCGCAGTTCCCGCCGCTGCAGACGGCGCCGCTCGGGCAAACTTTGCCGCAGCTCCCGCAGTTGTCGACATCCACGGAGAGGTCGGTGCAGACGCCGGAGCACTTCGCGTCGGTGCTCGAGCACGGCACGCACGCGCCCGCGGAGCACCGGTAGCCGTTCGTGCAGGCGTTGCCGCAGCCCCCGCAGTTGGCGTGGTCGGCGGTCGGGTCGATGCACGCGCCGGCGCACGCCAGCGGCGCGGATGCCGGGCACGTGCACGCCCCGTCGGAGCACTTCGCGCCATTCGGGCACGCGACGCCGCAGCTCCCGCAGTTGGACGGGTCCGTGCTCGTGTCGACGCACGTGCCGGCGCTCCCGCAACGCGCGCCGGCGCAGTCCTGGCTTGCTGCCTCGCCCGAATCCGGTAGCGCGCTCGAGCCGCGCCCGTCGCCGCCTTCGTCGCGCTCCGCCACATCGTCGCGGGTGTCGCCGGACGAGCCGTCGGGAGCATTGGCGTTCGGTGCAGTCGCGTCCGGTCCCCCGTCGTCCCCGGTCGAGACGTGAAGGTCGTCCAGCTGAAGGATGTCGGCGCACGCCGGGCCGAGCAAGACCAGCGCGGCGCCGAGCCACGCGGCGCGAGCCGCCCTCACCACGCGCCTCGGACGGCCAGGGCCCCGCCGCCGCCGGTGATCGTCGCGCCGACCGTCACGTCGCTCGAGGACCGCGAGGTGAGAAAGAGCGCCACCCCACCGCCGAGGAGTCCGAGCCCGGCCGCGACGAGCACCGTGGCGGTCGTGGCCTGGCCGTGCGCCGTCTGCCCGTCCGTCCCTCCCTGTGGCGTGCAATGGTTCGAGTTTCCGCCGCACTCGTCCTGAAGGGCGTGGTCGTAGGTCGACTTCGCCGCCCAGGCGAAGGCACCGCCCACCCCGAGCGCGACGAGGCCCGACGCGCCGACCGCGATCCCGACCGCGCGTTGCGTGCCGCCTCGGCTCGTGTAGGACGGCGGCGCCTCGTCCGTCGCCGGCGAAGCGGCGGCCTCGGAAGCCGGGACGGCCGCCGCAGGGGGCGGGGCCGCGCGTTGGGTGAGCGACTCGAGCACGATGACGACGCGCCGCCCAACCTCCCCCTCGCGAACGAGGATGTGCTTCGTGGCGCTCCGGTAGCCGTCCGCTTCGAACGACAGGTTGTGCTCGCCCGGATCGATGGCCACCGCGGCACCGTCGAGCTTGTCGACCAAGGGGTCGCCGTCCGCGGCCACGCGGACCGACGTCAAGTCGTTCCCGGCGCCGTCTCTCGCCGCGAACACGAGGCTCGGCATGGCCGCGCTGATCTGAGCCAGCATCTGCGCGCAGTCCTCCCGGATGGGTCCGGGGCACGAGGCGGCGGTGCACTGGGCGAGCTGGACCCGCGCCTCGCGTAGCTTGCCCGCGCGCTTCAGGTCCTGCGCGGTCTCGTTGGCGCTCGCGCACTCGCGCTTCGACGGCTTCCCCGCCTGCGCGGTGGACGCAGCGGCGAGGAGGGCCGACAGGGCCACGAGGCGGAGGAGCCGGGGGCTTATAGGCATTCCAGGTTCCAATGTTTCTTCCCGGTCGCTGCGTCGACGACGTAGGGCGGGTTGCAGTCGGCGCGCCGCGCCGGCGCGGAGCTCGTTGCTGGTGAAGGCGCCGATCGGCGTACGGTGGGTGCTGGCCTTTCGACCTTGGCCTCCGTAACGGCCGGCGCTGGCGGGGGGCTGGCCTCGGGCGGCGGCGCGGCCCTCGGGATCTCCGGGGGCGGACCGGGCAAGCAGCTCGAAACGAGCGGAGCCGCGGCGGCAGCGGGCGGGGCCACCGCGGACGCCTTCCACGTCACGCCGATGACGGCCCCCCCAAGCAGCGACGCGGCGATCAGGGCGCCGAGGAGGTGCCGCGGCCTCGTCCGGACGAACGGCGGTAGAAGGTCGAGTGCCTCGTCGACGGGCGAAGGCCCATCCGGCGGGAGGGCGACGGGCGCGTCGCTCGTGACCATGGCGCGAACCGGAGGGGTGACCGACGCCGAAAGACCAGCGTCCGCGATCGTGTTCTTCGTCAGTCCCTGGTGAGCTTGCCGCACCGCTTCGCGCATTGCGGCCGCATTCGGCCATCGTGCCTCTCGCCCGAGGGCGAGCGCGCGATCGACGACCGCGGCGATGGCGGGGTCGACCCCGGGCACGGCGGACGCGAGCGGCGGGGCCGGCGTGGTCATGGCGCGCGTGAGCTGCTGCGTGAGGGTCGGCGCGTCGTGCACGAGGCGCCCGGAGAGCAGGCAAAACATGGTCGCGCCGCAGCTCCAGAGGTCGCTCCGCTCGTCCACCTCTTCCGTGACGCCGCGCGCTTGTTCCGGGGGCATGTACGCGGGCGTCCCGGAGGCCAGGCCGTTGCGCGAGGGCCCGCTCGGCCCGCACACCCTCCGCAGCCGAGCGATGCCGAAATCGAGCAGCTTAACCTGCCCCTGGCGGGTCAGAAACAGGTTTTCGGGCTTGATGTCCTGGTGAACGATCCCGTTTTTGTGGGCCGCGGCGAGGATGTCGAGGAGCCTATCGGTGACGAAGAGCACTTCTTCGGGCGGCAGGCGGCCGTCGCTCCGGAGGCGACGCTGCTCCAGCGTCTCGCCCTCGAGGAGCTCGGCGACGAGAAAGAGAGAGCCGTCGTCGGCCTCGTCGTCGATGACCTTGACGACGCCGGGGTGTCCGACCGCGTTGGTGACGTAGCCCTCCCAGAGGAAGGTCTCGCGAATGACGGTATGGTTCGAGAGCTCGGGGTGAAGGATCTTCACCGCGCCGCGGCTTCCGTTGCGATGGGTGGCCGCGTACACGGCGGCCATTCCGCCGACGCCGAGGAGCGAGTCGAGGCGCCACTTGCCGCGGAGCACAGTGCCGACGCGTTCGCGCGCCCGCCGCCACGAGTCGTCCGTCCTAGGGTCGCCTTCGTCCGGCGTCGCGCCCTCGAGCCTACCTTTGGCACGATCTGCCATCGCCTTCGCCACAGCGGGGAGACCCGCCGAAAGTTCGTATTGGGGCGGGAGGCTTACACATCGATACCGCCGACGCCATGGTCACCCGTCCGAAATTGAGACAATTGTGGGTTCTGCCCGGTCGAGAAAAGTTCGCCTTCGATCGATACGAGGGAACCTCGTCGGCGGAGGCAGCAATGTGCATCACGACAAGAATCGACGTGCACGTTGCGCGCCGCTCTTCGAGCGGTCTCGGGAGCTCGATGGGCGGCTCTACTGGGCCGCGACTTTCCGCGGACTCGCCCCACTCGGGGCGCATTTGCCCATCGGCCCGGCGACCGGGAGCGTCGACCCAGCCTCTCAGGGACTACTGGCGATCGAGAAGCCCGAGACCTCGAAGACCTCGTCCGCCCCGCCGGTGCTGCATATCTCGAAGCCGTAGCCGATCGCGGTGAGGCTGGAGCCTTTCGGCAAGTATCCACCGTGGTCCTCGAGCCAACGGAGCATCGCGAGGACGTCCACGCTGCCGGATGGCTCGCCGTAGCGGTTGCCTTGGCCCGCCACCTGCCAGATGAGCTCCGAGCCGTATTGACACAGAATCCAGTCGTGCGGCGCGACGCCGCCGTTCCCGCCGAAGCTCACCGTGGCCAGCACGGGCCCGCATGGCCCGCCGCGGTCGAACATGTCGTGCTGGATCATCACTTCGTTTTTCCAGTCGTTGAGCCAGATGTCGTAGGCCGCCTCGGCGCTCGTCCCCGTCTTCGGGTTCATGTTCTCCGCGAACGACGAGAGGATGGACGAGAAGCTCGAGAGCGGGCTCGAGCCGTAGCTCTCGCCGGTATTGGGGAAGGACACGACGGCCGTGTTGCCCGCAGGCATGTTGGCCGTCACGTACCAGTTCCCGGGGTCGCCCGCGTGCAGCGTCTGGGACCACCCGGAGATCGGGTTCCACACGTCCTGCCCGACGGTGGTGTTCGTGCCGTCGCTGCCGGTGATGGCCGGATAGAGATAAGGCCCGCAGCTGCCCTTCGCGGCCGACGTCACGCACACGGCGTGGCCGGCGTCGTCGGCCTGGCCGGCGTCGATTCGCTCCGAATCGCCGAGAGTCGATGAATCGGTCGAAGGCGAGTCGGGCTGGGTCGACGGGGCCGAGTCCCATGGGCCCGAGTCGCCTTGGCTCGCATCCGACCGGTCCGAGTCCAGCGGTCGACCGCAGCCAGCGGCCGCGGCCAGAAGGGAAAATGCGACTGGCAGCGCGGTCTGCGCGTACGGGTGACATCGCCGGCTCATCGGGTACCGGCGTAGGCGCCGGCGAGGTCGAAGACGGCTCAGGAAGTGGTTCGCGCCTTGCTTTGCGACGCGCCGCTCGCATGCGGCGACCCGATCGTCTCGTTTTCGTTGCACCTCTCGCGGGGGCCCTGGTGTCGGCGGCCCCCGAAGCGCGGGCTGCGAGCCCCACCTTCACGGACGTCACCGTCGCGAGCGGTATCCAGGGTCTTCGCGACGCGCAGCCGATGAGCTGGTGGTTGTCGGGGATCACCCTTGTCGACCTCGACCACGACGGCGACCTCGACCTCTTCATGGCCGACCACAACGGCGCCCTTGGCACCGCCGCCATCAACGACGGCGCGGGCCACTTCGTGGCGGCGGGCGGCAAGTGGCCCACGACCGAGATCCACATGTGCCTCGACGTCGACGAGGACGGCAAGGTCGACATGGACATGACCTACAGCGACGGGGGCGCCAAGTGGTGGTTCAACAGGACCGCGACGGCCGGCGCGACGTTGCAGCTCGTCGACGCGGGCGACGGCGACACCCGCGGGGGCAATCAATCCCGCTCCGAATCGCTCGTCGACCTCAATCGCGACGGCAAGCTCGATTGGGTACGGGGCGCCCAAGGCAGCAACTTCCACGTCGATTTCGGCGACGGCACGGGCAACTTCACCGCCGACGGTCTCCTCATCCCGCAGCCGATGGGCGACGCCCAGGACAGCGGGAACATGTTCGCCGACATCGACGGGGACGGGGACGAGGACATGATCATCAACTGGGGCGGCTACTCCTCCCCGGGCGGCGACGACTACGGTCGCATGCGCGTCCTGGTCAACGACGGCCACATGGGTTTCACCGAACAGACCACCGCGCTCGGCCTCCCCACCGATCACTTCGCGGTCCTCGGCGTCGGTGACGTCGACCAAGACGGCGACGTCGACCTCATCGGAATGACCGACCGCGCGTTCCCCGAGACGATCTACCTCAACGACGGCACCGGCCACTTCTCCGTCGCGAGCGGCGCCGTCGCGGGCGTCACCGGATCCGCCGAGTACGCCCTGTGGGGCTTGGCCACCGTCACCGACCTGGACAACGACGGCATCGCCGACATCGTCATC
>DATGJA010000062.1:0-4604 GCA_035295445.1 Polyangiaceae bacterium
GGCCACTTCCCGGAGGAGCGCGTCGCGCACGTGGCGCGTCAGATCTGCCGAGCGTTGCGCGAAGCGCACTCGCTCGGGGTCATTCACCGTGATCTGAAGCCCGCCAACATCTTCCTCGTCGAGCACGGGGACGAGACGGACTTCGTCAAGGTGCTCGACTTCGGGCTCGTGAAGAACGTCGCGGCGGAAACCAAGGGGGACGAGCTCACGCAGACTGGGCTCTTCATGGGCAGCCCGAAGTACATGGCGCCCGAGCAGGTCCGGGGCGATCGGGTCGACGCGCGCACGGACATCTACGCGCTCGGCGTCATCATGTACGAGATGCTGACCGGCAAGGTCCCCTTCGACCGCCCGAATAGCGTCAACATCCTCATGGCGCACGTGAACGAGGACGTTCCGCCGATGCGCCAGATGAACCCCAACATCCAGGTGTCCCCCCTGATCGAGGACGCCGTCGCCCGCTGCATGGCGAAGGACCCGGACAACCGCTTTCGCTCGATGGACGAGGTCCTCGGCGCGCTCAAGCGGGTGGGTGGCGGCGCGCTCACGCAGACGATCACCGGCCTCGAGACCGGGGAGCTCCGCGCGCTCACGGACGGGCTCTCGAAGTCCGGCAGCGGACCCCAGGTCGTGCCGCCGTCGACGCCGAGCGGCCCGCTCGGGGGCTACACCGCCGGCACCCGCACGAGCGGCATCCCGGTTCCGATCGTCGAGTCCGCGCCGTCGTCCCTGGCGCCCGACCTGCCGCCCGTGCGGAGGGGACTCCGCGGCGCGTGGATCGCCACCCTCCTCGCGGCCTTCGCGGCGGTCGGAATGCTCGGGTACTCCGCCGTTCACCCGGTGTCCTCGGCGACTCGCACCCCTCCGCCCGCCGCACCTGCCGCGGTGACTACCCCGGCGCCGCGTCCCGTCGCTCCCGTGCTGGTCTCGCTGCGGATCGTCACCGAGCCGGACGGAGCGACGGTCAAAGAGGACGGCGTGGAGGTCTGCACGAGCACCCCGTGCGACATCCTCTACAAGGGGCCGGACGCCGATCCGACGCGAGTCCACAAACTCACTTTCTCGCGGTCCGGCTACCGTCCCGAGTCGAAGGACGTCAAGGTCGGCGACGCGCCCCTCGCCGTGAAGCTCACCAAGGTGCCCGACGCCCCGCGCGTGGTTCCGGTAGCACGCCCCGAGGCGCCCCCCGCCACCGCGCCTCCGGTGCCCACGGGCTACAAGACCGACATCCCGTACTGAAGTTGGGGGGCTCCCCCCAAGACCTTGGTCGCGGTGGTGAAGGTTCGACGCCGATGGGTCGTCAGACCTTCTTGGCGAATTGTGCTCGCGCGTTTGCCCCGTGGTCTATTCTCGCCGGAGCGTGGCTAAACGGAGCACCGCAAGGATCGCCGCCGCGCTCTCGGTCGGCGCGCTGTGGCTCCTCTCCTCCAGCGCCGTTCGCGCGGACGAGCGGACGGAGGCGCGCACCCACTTCAAGAAGGGGATGTCGGCCATCGCCGAGGGGCACTACGACGCCGGCATCGAGGAGCTGAAGCAGGCGTACGACATCCTTCCGCACCCGAACGTCCTCTACAACATCGCTCGCGCCTACGTGGACACCGGGGACCTCGAGAACGCGGTCATCTACTACAAGCGATATCTCGAGGGCGGGCCGAAGGACCGCGACGAGGTCGCCGGCATCGTCGCCGGTCTCGAAGCGCGCATCCGCAAGCAGCAAGCATCCCTGATCGAGGCCGAGACGCAGGCACCCGTGGGTGCCGCCGCCGCGCCGGGCAACAAGGTCGGCCCGGGCGCGGGCACATCACCGATAGGGAATCCCGGACCGGGTGGACGCGCGGCGGGCGTCGAGGCGGGCTCGTCGGCGGCGGGCGGGGGGGGGCAGCTCAAGACGGAAGAGGTCTTCGAGGAGACCGTCGTCACCGCCTCCAAGAGCGCGCAGAGCCCCCTCGACGCCCCGAACTCGACGTCGATCATCACGGCGCAGGACATTCGCCTGTCGGGGATCACCAAGCTGCCGGAGCTCCTCCGGCGCCTGGCAGGCGTCGACATCATGGAGGTGACCGGCGCGCAGTCGGAGGTGTCGCTGCGTGGATTCAACCAGCGCCTGTCGAACAAGGTCCTCGTCCTGCTCGACGGTAGGAGCGTGTACACGGACCTCATCGGCGCGACGCTGTGGTCGAGCATCCCCATCGCCGTCGAGGACATCGAGCGCATCGAGGTCGTTCGCGGTCCGGGGTCCGCGCTCTACGGCGCCGACGCCTTCAACGGCGTCGTCAACATCATCACGAAGGCCCCGGGCGAAGGGGGCAGCGGCTTCAACGCGGGCTACGGCGAGCGCAACGCGTCGCACGGCGACATCTGGGCGAACGGGCGCGACCGCGACCTCTCGTACCGCATCGCGGCGGGCTACGACTACCTGCCCCGCTGGACGCGCGAGGTGCCGCCCGGCCGCGTCGACCTGCACCTCTTCGAGGCTGACCAGGACGCGGCGGCCCGCGGCTACCGCCTCGACGGCGACATTCATCAGCAGCTCGGCAAGGACACGACGGTGGGCATCGCCGGCGGCTACCAGCAGGGGATGTTCGAGATCCTCGGCGTCGGCCCGATCAACGATCAGATCATCTCGGGCGACACGCTAGCGACGGCCGCGTTCCTCAACGCGCGCAACGGCGAGGTGCGGGTCTTCTGGAACCATGCCGACGGGCAGAACTCGAACAACGCCGCGACGATCGGGCAGTCCTTCCTGCCGGCGCGCTTCTTCACGAACGTCATCGACGCCGAGGCGCAGTACATCGCGCGCTTCGAGACGGGCTCCCAGATCGACCACGAGCTACACCTCGGCGCCGAGTACCGCGTCAAGGACATCACCTGGACGTATCAGGCGCAGGACCAGACCGAGCATCACTTCGGCCTCTTCCTCCACGACGAGGTCAAGTTTCGGCACAAGTTCGCCCTCGTCGCCGACTACCGGGCGGACTACGTGCCGTACCTGCAGCGGATCGTCCAATCGCCGCGCGGCTCGGTGCTCTTTCACCCGAGCGACAAGTCCACGGTGCGCGGCATCGTGGCCACGGCGTTTCGGACGCCGACCTTCCTCGAGTCGTACATCGGCTATCAGATCCAGCTGCCGGCGGCCGGCGCGTCGCTGGCGACGCTGCATCCGGGACAGATCGAGCCCGAGCAGATCTTCACGACCGAGCTCGGCTACATGAACCAGGAGAGCGACTTTTTCACTTTCGACAGCGCCGTCTTCTACAACCACGCGAACAACCTGATTCAGGTCGCCCCCAACACGAGGCTCTCCGTGGCCGACCTGGGTTCGCCGGGGAACCCGCTCGGCCTGAACGCACAGACGGGCTTGTACCCGATCTTCGACGGCGGTTTCGCCAACCAGTGTCAGGACTACAACGTCTACGGCGCGGAGCTCGGCGTCCGTACGTTCCCCGTCGAGGGGCTCGACGTCTACGGCAACTACACGCTCATGGACGTCGTGCAGAACAACGACGGGTGCACGCCCGAACAGAGGGCGCTCCTCGTCAACGACGCCCGAACGAGTGCCCACAAGCTGAACCTCGGCGTCCAGGCTCGCAGCCGGTTCGGGCTCGACGGGGAGGTGGACTTTCACTACGTCTCGCCCCAGGACTGGGCCGAGCAAGTCAGCGACATTCAAAAGCAGCAAGTCGTCTATCAGTCGTTTCACCTGGACGCGTACACGTTGGTCAACGCCCGGCTCGGATATCGCTTCTTGCGCAATCGGGCCGAGGTGAGCGGCGTCGCGTTCAACCTCTTCGACTATCGGCACCGAGAGCACCCGTTCGGCCAGATCGTCGGGCGGCAGCTCATGGCTTTCTTTTCGTACAGGTTCTGACGATGGTCGCATGCTAAAGGGAGTCGTCCGCACGCTCGAGCGAAGCGAGAGTTCGGACGACACACCCAAAGCCCTCCGCACGCTCGAGCGAAGCGAGAGTTCGGACGACACACTCAAAGGCCTTCCGTACGCTCGAGCGAAGCGAGAGCTCGGACGAGACATTCGAACGCGATGAGCACGGCTCCCGCACAGATCGTCCCGGTCCAGCACGAGACCTCAGTCGATCGGCCGCCGTCGGACGCGTCGGACCCATCCGCGGCCCCGCCGAGCGTCCTGGTGATCGGCAACTTCGACGGAGTCCACCGAGGGCACCAGGCCGTCCTGGGCGAGGCCGTCGCGCGCGCGCATGAGACCGGGCTCCGCGCGTGCGTGCTCACGTTCGATCCGCACCCGGCCGAGGTCGTCGGGGCGGGCGCCCCGCCGGTGCTGACGACGCTCGCGCGTCGGGCCGAACTCATGGGGGAGCTCGGCGTCGAGCGGGTCTACGTCCAGACGTTCGACGCGTCGTTTGCCGCCTGGTCGCCCGAGCGCTTCGTCCGGGAGCTCGTGGTGGGCGCGCTGCGGGCTCGATACGTCGTCGTGGGCGAGAACTTCCGCTTCGGCGCCAAGCGCGCGGGCGACCTCGGGCTGCTCCGGGCGCACGGGGAACAGCTCGGCTTCCACGCGCTCGTGCACGCCGTCTCGTCGGACGCGCACGGCCCGTTCTCGTCCACGAGAGCGCGCGAGGCCGTCTCGT
>DATGJA010000063.1:0-8516 GCA_035295445.1 Polyangiaceae bacterium
CGGCCACCGCCCCTCGCGCGATCGCGCGGTCGATCTTCCCGCGCTCGACGTCGACGCCGATGACGTCGCACCCGTGCGCCGAGAGGAGCTGGACGGCGATCTGGCCGATGAGCCCGAGGCCGATGACGACGACGACGTCGCCGAGCTGGGGCCGCGTCAGCCGGACGCCGTGGAGCGCGATCGCCCCCACGGTCACGAAGGCGGCATCTTCGTCGGTGACCGCGTCCGGGACGTGCACGGCGAGGTTCTTGGGGACGGCGTTGACCTCGGCGTGATTGGCGTATCCGGCGCCGGCGCACGCGACGCGGTCCCCCCGTGCGAACCCCTGCGCGTGGCGTCCCACGTCCGCGACGCGCCCGGCCAGCGAGTAGCCGAGGGGGATCGGTGAGTCGAGCTTCGACCGCACGGCCTCGAGCGCGGCGATCACCCCCTCGCGCCGCGCCTTGTCGACGACCTTGCGCACGAGGTCGGGCCGCTCGCGCGCCTTTTCGAGCAGGTTCTTGCGGGCCAGATCGACGATCGTCCGCTCGGTCCCTGCGGAGATCAGCGACACCGACGTGTCGACCAGGAGGCCTCCGGCGGGGGCGCGTGGCGGCGCGGGCACCTCGGCCAGGGTCAGCTCGCCCGTGCGGTAGCTCTGCGTCACCTGACGCACGTTCCCCTCACTTCGTCCCGACGACGACATGGAACCAGCCGAGCCGCTGGGGAACGGCTCGCCAGCTCCAGCGCGGCAGAAAGCGCCTCCGGCCGATGCGCATGTCGTACGGCGTGACGACCGTCTCGACCGCCGATTCACGCGCGCCGCGGAAGAGCGAGCGCGCCTCCGCGGCCGTGTAGCCCTTGGTGCCCGGGCTCTCCATGTGCTGGGCCAGCACATCCGCCAGCGATCGGCGGGGATGCCCTCGCAGCGCCGCGTAGACGAGCCACGCCTGGGCCGCCACGAGCGAGTGGCGGTTGTAGACCATGACGCAGAAGCGGCCACCGGGCCGCAGGACGCGGAGAATCTCCCGGGCCGCCTGCGCGGTGTCGGGCGTGTGGTGGATGACGCCCCACGAGTAGACGCGATCGAACGAAGCGTCGCCAAAGGGGAGGGTCTCGGCGTCGGCCACGCGCAGATCGGACAGCAGCCCCTCGGACGCGAGGCGCCGGCGCGTCGTCTCGAGGCTGACGTTGCTCAGGTCGATGCCCGTGCAGACGGCCCCTGCGCGAGCGAACCGCAGGTGGTCCGTCCCGGCGCCTACGCCCACCTCGAGCAGGCGCTCGCCGCGGGCGCTGTCGAAGCGAGCGAAGCGAGGGATGAACGGCTCGCGCTCGTAGCGAATGCCTTCGAGCTCGGCGTCCCGATGGGCGGCGTCGACCGCGGCGACGTCGGCCGTCCCGCAGGGGGCCGCATCCCAATAGCGGCGAACTGCCTCTTTCTCAAAATGCATGGCCCGTCGATGTGTCGGTTGCGGCACTCTCTCTTACCATTCGAGGCGGACGTTGACACGTCACGGCGCGCCGGCCGCGCAGCTGCGTGCGATGAGGATGACCTCTTCCCCGGCGCCGAGGGCCGCTTGCGTCCGGCGCAGCGGATAGAGAGCCCCGCCTACGGCCAGCGTCGTGATGCGATACGCGTTCTGGACGGCGGCCGAACGCTCGAAGGTGCGAGGGCCGTCCGACCGTCCCGGCGAGCCGCGCGAGCGGCTGCGGAGCGCCGTGCGCAGAAGGGCGAGCGACCATCCGCTGAACGGCTCGAACGTCGTGAGCTCGAGCGCGTGCAGGCCGACCTGGGCCGCCACGGCCCCGAGGGTCTCGGGCGAGAAGTAGATCAAGTGGTACGGCTCGTAGCTCGTCCACCCGGGCAGGTGCGCGTCCCACGAGGCGACGTTCGGGACCGCCAGATGGAAGACGGCGCCGGGCGAGGTCCGGCGGACGACCGACGCGAGCATGTCCCTCGGGCGGGCGGAGTGCTCGAGGACATGGTTCATGACGACGACGTCGAAGCCGCCCTCGCGGATCGTCGAGGGGTCGCCCGTCGTGACGTCGATGCCGAAAGATCCCCGTACGTACTCGGCGACGCGCGGCGACAGATCGCAGCCGTGCACCTCGTAGCCCGCCTCGCGCATCGCGACGAGCAACGAACCGGAGCCGATGCCGCACTCGAGGACGCGGGCGGGGGCCGGCCGGTGGCGGCGGATTCGTGCCATCGTCCGGCGGTTGTTCCACGCCTCGAAGAGGCGCACCCACCCCGAATGCGCAGCGTCCGGGACGTCGAACCAGTCCTCCTGGAGCAGGCTCTGCGCCTCGGACGCGGCGATCGCCTCCGGATCGACCACCAGGTTGCACTTCGTGCACACGGAGAGGCCGAAGCGGAAGCCGCGGTACGAGGTGGCGCCGCACACCGGGCACGAAAGGGTGACCCGACTCTCCCCCGGGATCGAGGCGCGATCCATCGGTCCCGGGCTATCACGCTACGCGCGCGTTCACCAGAGACCCGACCGGCCGCCGTTGCCCGAGCGTGGCGCGTCTGGCATCGTGGCAAACTCTCTGGCGATGTCCGTCCTTTCGACCTCGTTTCACGCCGCGCGACGTTTCGTCGGGGAGATCTCGGCGGTCGGGGCGACGGCGACCGTCCCGTGCGCGGCTCGGTACATGATCAAGGTCGCCTCGGCGCTCCCGGCGATTCTGCGCAAACGCAGCCTCGCCCCAGCCGACGCCTTGATGACGGGGGCGCTGTGTCGCTTTCGCCGCTTCGGGACGGACGTTGTGGTCCCCGGGGACCTCTTCGGCGGCGCTCGCGAGATGTACGCGCGGGGGGTGTACTTTGCGCCGCCGAACTTTCGCCTCCGCGCAGGCGACACGGTGATCGACCTCGGCGCTAACCAGGGCCTCTTCACCGTCCTGGCCGCGCGCATCGCCGCCAAGGTCGTCGCGGTCGAGGCGCAGTCTCGGTTCTTGGAGGCCATCCGGCGCCACCTCGCGCTCAATCCGGGGACAGCCGAGGTGGCGCTCGTGCTCGGCCTGGTGGGCGCGGAAAGCGGCGTGTTCGCCGATCCGGGCGCGTTGCGGTCATCGACGCACTACGAAGCGGCCCCACCGGTCTTCACGATGGAGCGCCTCTTCGAGGAGCATGGCGTTCGGCGCGTCGACTTTCTGAAGATCGACATCGAGGGCTCCGAGTTCTCGCTGCTCGGGCGGGACGTCGACTGGCTTCGCTCCGTCGGCAAGGTGGCCATGGAGGTCCATCTCGAGTTCGGCGATCCTTCGGCGCTCGTCGATACGTTCGCGCGGGCGGGGTTTCGGACGGAGCTGCGCGACAACGACCTTCACCCCGTGTCCGTGCTCACTGGCGTGGGCGGCTACCTCTACGCGTGGCGCCCGTAGCTTGCGCGAGGCGTCCCGCCTCACCCCCCCAGGGATCCGTCCGACGTCTCGCTCGGGTCGAGCGCGACGGCGGCCGCAAAGCGCTCCACGAGCTCACCCACCGTGCGCGCACCGGCCAGGCTCGCCTCGGATCCGTCGGGAAGCTGGCGGCCGAGGCGGTCCTCCACCTCGACGAGGAGCTTCGCTGCGATCAGCGAGTCGACTCCCAGGTCCTCGACGAGATCGTCGCCGTCGGAGATGTCCCTCCCCGCCTTCCCGGTGAGGGCGCTGATCGTGTCGACGAGCACGACGCGGATCGGCGGGGGCAGCATTTGCGCTCTAAAAGGTTCGGTAGGCCAAGCAGGTCGACACGAAGCGTTCGACGTTCTCCGCGACGTGCCGCCGGCGAAGTTTTCCGCTCGGGGTCTTTGGCAGTGCGCCCCGGGGCAGGCAGCCGACCGCCGATGGTCCGATGCCCGCGACGGCCGCCAAGGCGCGCCGTACCTCGAACACCGCGGCCGGCAGATCGTCGGGCGCCGCCGAGCGTGGCTCGAACAGAGCGAGATAGCACCCGCCGCCGTCGGCCACGACGATGCAGTTGCCCGTCCGCACGTCCCGAACGGAGTTTGCCGCGTGCTCCAGCTCCCACGCGAAGAGCTTGCGGCCCGCGACGCAAAGGAGGTCGTCGGTGCGGCCCGTGATCAGCAGCTCGCCGCCCACCAACAGACCGAGGTCCTTCGTGTCGAGCCACGTGCCCGGCCCCGTCGATTCGCGGGCGGGGATGAAGCCGCTGCATACGGCCGGCCCCGAAATCAGGATGGGACCGGGCTCCGCGCTGCCTCCGGGCGCCGTCACGTCAAGGCAGTCCAGAACCGGTCCGCACGAGACGTACGGACGCGTTTTTCCGTCCACCGAGATCGCGCGAGAGGTCCACCTTGCCGACGGCGGGACCATGCTGACGGCGAGGGTGGCCTCCGCCAGCCCGTAGGCGGGACACGGCGCCGTCTCACGAAGACCGTGCCTCGAAGCCGCCGACGCAAAGGCCTCCATCGTGTCGACACCGATCGGCTCGGCGCCCACGATGGCGGCGCGCAAGGGGCTCAGGTCCATCGGCTGGGCGTGGGCAAGGTACCGTGACGCGAGCTGGTACGCGAAAGTCGGCGCCGCCGTGATCGTGGCGCCTCGGGCCGCGCAGGTCTCCATCCACGACGACGGCCGAGTCACGAAGAGCTCGGGGCTCATGCACACGTATCTGTACGGCGTCCGCGCCGAGGCCGCCCAGGTCGCGAGAAGACCGCCGATGAGTCCCATATCGTGCGACAGCGGCACCCACCCGCAGAACGTCTCGGGCCGATCGCCGATTTCAAGCGCGCGGAGGATGGCGTTCACGCTGGCACCGATCGCCGTGCCCGTGAGTCGCACGCCCTTCGGCGTCCCGGTGGTCCCCGAGCTGAACTGAATGAGCTCTCCCGGCACGGCATCGTCGCGGGTCGATCCGGCCGCCGCGACCACCAAGGCCTCGGCCACCGAGACGGGCACGCTTGGCGGCTCCGGAAGGGCGGCGAGCGTCGCGGCATGGGCCGCCTCGACGACGAGCGTCGTCGCCCCGGACATCGTCGCGATGGCCTGGAGTTGCCGCGCGTACGCGACGGGGTGCTGTCCCCGGCCCGGCAGGGGTATCGAGACGAAATCGCGCCCCGCCCGTAGCGCTCCGACGAAGCAAGCGATCATCTCCGCCGACGAGGTGAGGATGCCGGCCACGCGCCCGACGGGTACCGACGTCTCGAACGCGCGCGCCGCCCGAGACGACAGCGCCCATAGCGCCGGGAAGCTCGTGAGGGACGAGCCTCGGGGCGACACGAACTCGACCTGACGCTCCACGGCAGCTCCGCGGCTCAAAAGGTCCAGAAGATGGGTCGCGGTGCGCATTGTGTCCTCCGCCTGGCTTCGAGGCCCAAGGGGTGGCGACCGCGATGGGTCGCCACCCGGGCCTCCGCCCGAACGCGCTCGCCAGGGCGCGGCGAACGCGGTGTCAACTCGGGCGCTCTCTCAGTGGCACTCCTGCACGAAGGCGCACCACATCACGTAGTCGCCGCCGTTGCAGCTGCTCACGTTCGGGTTGCTCTCGGCGCTGGTGCCAACGTTCGTGTTTTCCACAAAGCAACCGTTGGCGGGTTGCCTGCAGTCCTGGACGAACGTTCCCCACGCGTCGAGGCACGTGTCTTCGAAGCTCCCCGGCTTGGCGAGCGTGGCGAAGAGAACGTAATCGCCGGTGCTGTTGTCGTGCGTCGCCGAGACGGAAGACCCGGCGTTGCCGATACCTCCGTTCGTAAACCATGGGTTGGGTCCCGAGGAATACGTGGAGAACGGAAAGTAGCCGACCGGACATTGTGTTTGGGACGGACACGCATATGCCGCCCGCGCCGCGGAAATCCCCAACGCGACGAGTCCCGAAGCAATCCCGAGCTGAGCGATACGTACGAGGTTCATCGATTTCCTCCTTGTGGAATGCGCTGCCATGCGACGGCGACGAAGGCGTTCTCGGCGGCGCGCGCGACGCGGGGGGCGCGGCCGTACTCGGCCAGCAGCTGGACCGCCAGAAGGAGCGCGAGCGAAAAGCCGACGGCGGCGCCGACGCCGAGCGGCTCCGCGGACCTTCCGGCCCGATCGGGATCGTCCGGCCTTCTTCTCACGGAATCGAGAAAGAGCACGAGGCAGAGCGCCGCCGAACCGATCGACGCAAGGCGGGCGCCCGGATCGCGCCCCAGGACCGAAAGACCGACGAGGGCGGGAAGGACCGCCACCGAGCGCAGCCCGCCGAAGGGGGCTACCGACGCGGCCGCCGAAAGAAAGAAGCCAAGGCGCGCGGACGGAGCGAGCGGGCCGCCGGGCGCAGCGAGCTCGAGCAAGAGCAGCTGGAGAACGGCCGCGGCCGCCAGGAGGGGCCAGGTGCTGACGCTGCACCGCTTCCAACCGCGCCACCCGCCGACGCGCGGCAGCGCGAGGGTATGCCCTACCGGCAGGAGGACGACCCAGAGCGCGAACACCTGGGCGAAGGCATCGTCCAGCTGCGTCGCAGCGAGGACGGCGTACGTCGCCGAGGACATGGCGAAGATCAGCGCGGCGCAGGCGCGCGGGGCGATCCCGAGTACGACCAGGGCCCCGAGGACAACGCCGAGGTCGAACCACAAGACAAGGCCGCGCGCGGGCAGGCACGCCGCCAACCGCGACAACGGGGCGAGAGGATAGGCCGAGCGCGACCAAGCAGGGCCAGAGAGGAGCGCGGGCGGGAGCCGCGCACACCGCCCGTAGTGCAGCACGAGCAGCAAGCCGAAGACGACACGCAGGCCGTCCGGCGCCAGCGCAGCCATGGTGGACGGAGGCCGCGATCCGACCCAGGGGACGGCGTGCAGGGCATGTTCGCGCGCACCGTTCATCATGACCGACCCCAGACGAATGCCGCTCCGACCACGGCCCCGGCCAGGGCCACGCGGCTCAAGCTCCGCACCGCCACCTCGATCTCGACCCGGCGCAGCGCGGGCCAACGGCGGCAGACGGCTTGGCGGCCGGCGCCGGCGAGGCGCCAGGCGACCAGGAGGCCGCCGGACGCCAGAAAGAGGGCCGTCCTGGACCCGACCCACGCCTGGTACCCCGCAAAGACCACCGCGTCGTGAATCAGGCCCGAGGCAACGAGGGTGGCGATCACGGCGACGGCGTGACCTACGACGGGGGTCGACGTTCGCGCCGCGCGCCGGGCCATCGGCAGAAACACGTAGGCCTCGAGCCACACCCGGACGTACGTGTTCCACCTGCGCCAGAAGTCCATCGGGCTCGAGGCGAACAACGGGTACCGGTACCGTTCGGGCACCGACCAGCCGAGGTGCTTCATCAGGCCGATCTGCACGCTGGCGAGGCCGGAGTGCGCCGCGTAGAGCGCGACGAGCTGCGCGAGCCCGCACGTCGCGATCGTCACCACCGCCACCGCCGCGGTCGACGAAAGGCTGCCCCGGAGCCGAAGTTGGGTGGCCGCCGGCGTGAGTACGGCGAGCCCCAAGAACACGACCGCCGTGCCCGCGGCGGCCCGGCCCAGCCCCCCTCGGCCGGGATCGATCGCGGACCGCTTTCCGCGCGAAGTGAAGACGAGCGTCGGGTCGACCAGGAGAAAGAACAAGCGGTCCCCGAGGGTCGCCGTCGCCGCGCGCGTCCGAGAGGTATCGATGCAATAACTGTAGCTCGAGAGCGCGACCTCCCAACCAAAGGACAAGAATGCCAGTGCAGCGATGCCGGGAAAGAGCACCCCCGGAATCAAGAGGAACGCGACGAACAGGGCCACCAGGAGCGCCCCGCGCGTGATCCGCCCGGTCCGGAGCCATCGCGCCGGCCCGTCGAGGCCCACGCAGAGGGCGAAGTAGTACGTCGATCCGAGCGCGATGAAGGCGAGCGTTCGGGAAGCGCCCAGAGTATGCGCCAGCGCGGCGATCGCCGCGTAGCCGGCCGCGGCGGCGACCTTGCGGCGCGGCTGGGTCGAACGCGACGACATCGCATACGCGACGAAAGGAAGCAGGCGCAGCGACAAGATGGCCGTGAGCTGCCGCGCGGCGACGACGAGGTCTGGGGCCAGGCGCATCAGAATCGAGCCATGAGTCGCGCGGTGACCGTCTTGGTCGCGATGTCGCGGTACGCGTCGTACTGGGTTGTCGTCAGAAAGGTACGAAGGCGACCCTCGAAGAGGGCGAGCGCGTGCCGTCGCGTGTCGGCCGTTTCCTCCAGGGCAAACGCGGGGACGAGTTGCGCGTGACTTGCGCGCAACTCGTCGGCGGTGCCAGCGTCAAGAGCCAGGGCGTCCGCGGTGGAAGCTCCGCCCAAATCGCCGATCAATCTTTGGACCGCGGTTCCGGACGCGCCGACCGCGACGCGCTCCAAGTCGACGGTGTCCGGAGCAGGAAGGTCGAAGAGCGTCGTGACCGGGGGGACGTCGGAAGACGCGACGCGCTTGACGAGAACATAGGAGCTTGCGTCTTCGACCGGGCGCGACGAAATGTCGCCGACGGCCAGGCCTGCTACCTCGGCGATCAGCCGCGGGTCGGTGCGTCCACGGCTCCAGAGTTCGGAGCCTGCGCAGCAATACCTCTGCTGAAACGACTCGAACTGCTCGGGGTGCCGGCTCAGAG
>DATGJA010000064.1:0-3200 GCA_035295445.1 Polyangiaceae bacterium
GTTCCGCGCGGCGATCTGGCTGCGCGGGTTGCGCTTCAAGCTCCAGGACGAGGCGACCGTGCCGAAGGCGGTCCTCGTCCGACTCGACGCGTGCCTCGCGGTGGCGCGCGTCTACAGCGTGACCGATCCGCTCCTCGGCGCGTACTTCCAGGCTCGTCTGCTGCTCCTGGCGCTGCGCTTCGGCGAGCCCTTCCGGCTCATTTACGCCCTTTGCCTGGAGGGGGCGTACCGGTCGGTGTCGGGCGTCAACGCCCGCGCGCGCGCCGACGAGTCGTTCGAGCGGGCGGCCGAGGTCATCCGCGCCAGCGGGAACGAACGCGCGTCCAAGGCGCTCGTCCCGTCGACGCGTGGATTCGCGGCGGTCGTCCAGGGGCGGTGGCACGAGGGGCTCGCGCTGAGCGACCAGGGGAGCGCGACGATCCAGAAGATGGGCGCCGGGATGTACTGGGCGCTGCGGCAGACCCAGCTCAACGGCCTGTGGGCCCTCGGCGGCCTGGGCCACCTCGGTGAGCTTTCGTCGCGCCTCGCGCGCAACGTCGATGAGGCCCTCGCCTGCGGGGACACGTGGACGGTCACGACGCTGCGCACGAGCTGGATGTTCGCGCTCGGCTGGCTCCGCGACCATGATCCCGACCAGATCCGCGGGTGGATCGACGCGGGGATGCGCGGCTGGACCGACCGCGCCTATCACAACCAGCACTGGTTCGCGTGCACGGGTCTGGTCCTCCTCGACCTGTGGGAGGGGCGCGGCCGCGACGCGTTCGATCGCATCGAGCGCGAAATGCCGCTCGCGCGCCGGGCCCTCAAGTTCAAGATGGAGGTGGTGCGCGTGGAGGCGCGAATGTTCCGCGCCCGGGCGGCGCTCATGGCCGCGTCGGAGGCCGGTGGGCCGGAGCGAAGGCGCTTTGTCGACGTGGCTGCGCGCGACGCGCGGTGGCTTCGGCGCGCGGGGCCGGACTACGCCACGTCCGCCACGGCGCTCGTCGAGGCGTCGATCGCGGATCTGCGGGGGGACCGAGGGCGCTGCGTCGCGGCCCTCGAAGAGGCAGTACGCCACGCGGACGAGACGTCGCAGAGGCTCGTGGGCGCGGTGGCGCGGATCCGCCTGGGAACGGTGCGGGCCGCGCAGCGCCCGGAGGACGGCCGCGAGCTCATCGAGGCGGGCGTGGCCTTCATGCGCGCCGAGGGCGTCCGGGACGCAGGGCGGATGACCGCCGTGTTCTGCCCGGCCCGCGACCCGCAGGGCTGACCTAGATCTTGGCGAGGAGCGCCTTGGTCTGCGCGACGAGGTCGGCCCCTTCGACCGGCGCCCCGTGGGCCGGAACGATCGCCGCCGGCGCCGACTTGTCCAAGAGGTCGTTCATCCACGCGCGAAATTCGTCTTTGTTCTTCACCTGCAGCCAGACGGCGGGACGAAAGAGCTTGTAGCCCGGCGCCGAGTCGGTCATCGACATGAGGATCCGGAAGACGAACTGCTTGGGGAGCGCCGGGATGTTCGCGAGGAAGTCGGCGGCGTACACGTAAGGCCCCTTGCTCCCGCGGACGGTCGCGATGGCGCTGCCCACCTTCAGGCCTGGCGCGTCGGAGACCTTCGCGCCGTCGCCGAGCAGGGGCTCGAGGGCATCGAGCGCTTCGAAGCGCAGCCCGGGGACCTTCTTGCTGAGGCGCGCGATCCCCTGGGCGGGCGAGAAGCTTCTGGCATTGGGGAAGTGATCGCGCCAGGCCTGCTGGCCGAGCCAGTGGAAGCCGTTGCAGGCGACCAGGGCCACGACGTTGCCGAAGCTCCCGAGCTCGTCAAGGGACGCCTTGTCGATCCCGGAGCAGGGACTGACGGCGATGAGACCGTCGCCTGCGCCCCGGAAGACGAAGGTCGTCGCCACACCCCCTCCGAACGAGTACTCGCGCCACAGGATCGCTCGTTCGCGATCCAGCACGTTCCACCCTCTCGCGGTCGTTTCCATGGTGCGCAGAGGATACGCGGACTACCCCGGCCCAGCGAGATCGAGAATTTCGACGACGTCTTCGGGGCCACGGATGGGCCGCGGCCCGCCCCGAACGCCTCGATCGTGCATCGTCACCTCGGCGATCGCGCGGAGCTCGGACCGGCGAATGCCGACGCTCGCGAGGTCCGCGGGCAGGTCGAGGTCGCGACAGAGGCGTCGCACCGCGTCCGACGCGGAACCGTCGACGGCGCCGAGCAGCTCCCTCACCACGCGCTGGCGCTCGCCGTCGGCGGCCTCGTTCCAGCGAAGGACGGCGGGGAGCGTGACGCACGACGTGATCCCGTGCGGGATTCCGTACGTCCCGCCGAGCGTATGCCCGATCGCGTGGCTCGGCCCCATCCCGCGGCCGCTCGTCGTGCCCGAGATGGCCAGCCACATCCCGAACTGGCACTCGAGGCGAGCGCCCTCGTCGAGGGGGTTCCGCTTCGTCGCGCGCAGGCCGCGCGCCAAGCGGGCGAGACCGTCGGCGGCGAGTGCGTCCGCGAACGGCGCCCGCTGCGGATGGCATAGCTGCTCGACGGCGTGATCGACGGCCTTGAGGCCCGTGGAAAACCAGAGCTCGGGCGGAGTCTCCTGGGTGACGGCGGGATCGAGGACGACGGCGCGCGGCGCGAGGAGCGGGTGAGCGAACCCCTCCTTGACGCGTCTCGCGAGGTCGGTCACGCCGCCGAAGGACGTGAACTCGGCCGCGGAGAGCGTCGTCGGAACGGCGACCATCCGAAGGGTGGCCTCGAGACGAGCGATGGCGGCGCGGTCGCCGGAGGGTCCGGCGCGGTAGGCGTCGAGGCCGTCCGCCCGATCGACGCCGGCCCAGGCGCAAAGCTGCATGACCTTGGTCGCGTCGATCACCGAGCCGCCCCCCACGGCGAGCAAGAGGTCCGCGCCGGCCTCCCCCGCCCGACGGGCACCCTCGAGCACGTCTTCGCGCGGCGAATGCGCTCGGACCCCGGCGAAGACGCCCGCGCAGCGCTCCCCCAGCCCCGTCGCGATCTTCGAAGCCAGGCCGCCGGGCCCGCCCAGCGACCGGGTCGTGACGACCAGAATGCGAGTCGAGAGCCGGACGCACGCGACGTCCGCCAGCGCCTCCGCCGCCGGGCGCCCGTACACCACCTCTTCTTGGCGCGAGTACTTGTGGGTGCCGCTGATCATCGCCAGACCTCGGTCGTCCTCTGCGCGCGAAAAGTAGCAGGCCGCCGC
>DATGJA010000065.1:0-3677 GCA_035295445.1 Polyangiaceae bacterium
GCGCCGGCGCAGGCCACAACGCGGTTCACCTCAAGGCGCGCTTCCGGTGCACGCTGACTGACTTGTCGGAGCGAATGCTCGGGCTGAGCCGCGAGCTCAACCCGGAGTGCGAGCACGCCGTCGGCGACATGCGCACGTTGCGCCTGGGCCGTACCTTCGACGCGGTGCTCGTCCACGACGCGGTGACGTACATGCTGACGGAGGACGACTTGCGGGCGGCGGCGGAGACGGCGTTCGTCCACACGCGCCCCGGCGGCGCGGCGGTGTTCGCGCCGGACGAGTACAAGGACACGTTCTGCGAGAGCTCGGATCTACTTTCGTCCGCGCGAGGCGCGCGGTCGCTCCGCGGCCTCGAATGGAAATGGGACCCGGACGCGAGCGACGACACGTACGTCGTCGACTACGCGTTCCTGCTGCGCGAGGGCGACCATGTGCAGAGCGTTCACGACCGACACGTCGAGGGACTCTTCTTGAAGGCCACCTGGATTCGCGTGCTCAGCGCGGTCGGCTACCGCGTGGAGGCCGCGCATCGCCACGACGAGGGGCGGGTCGACGACATCTTCCTCTGCCGGCGCCCCGTCGGCTGAGCGCGCGACGTCAACGTCCCGCCGGAACGACCTCGTTGACGAGGAGCCAGTAGAGGCCCACTTGCCCGACCGCGTCGGCGAAGTGAGCAAAGTCCACCGGCTTGCGGACGTAGCTGTTGGCGCCCAGGTCGTAGCCGGCGATGAGGTCCTGGTCCTGCTTCGACGACGTCAGGAGGACCACGGGGAGCCGCCGCGTACGGGGGTCCGCTCGGATCGTGCGCAGGACCTCGAGGCCGTCGACCTTCGGAAGCTTGAGATCGAGCAAGACCGCCTGGGGCAACAAGGACGTGTCGCGACCGGCGTGCGACCCCCGCGCGAAGAGCCAGTCGAGCGCCTCCGCGCCGTCGCGAACGACGATGATCTCGCTCTTCACGTTGTGCCTTCGAAGGGCGCGGAGCGCGAGTGCTTCGTCGTTCGGGTCGTCCTCCACGAGGAGAAGTATCTTGTCGCCCATTCGGAAAGCGGGCCTCCAGGTCACAGCGTAAAGTAGAACGTCGCGCCGCGCCCGACCTCGCCCTCCGCCCAGATGCGCCCGCCGTGCCGCTTGACGATGCGGTCCACGGTCGCGAGGCCGATCCCGGTGCCTTCGAACTCGTGGGACCCGTGCAGCCGCTGGAACGCGCCGAAGAGTTTGTGCGCGTACGCTTGTTCGAACCCCACCCCATTGTCTCGGACGTAGATCGTCGCCGGGTCGCCGGCGCGCCTCCCCACCTCGATCCGGGGGCGATCGCGCTTGGTCGTGAACTTCCATGCGTTGCCGAGGAGGTTGTCGAAGACCACCGCAAGCAGTGGCGCGTCACCCTGCGCCGAAAGCCCATCCTCGACCACGACCTCCACCTTCCGGTCCGGATGGGCCTCGCGCAGCCGAGCAGCCGCCTCATTCGCGATGCGGGTGAGGTCGACCGGATCGCGCCGAAGGTCCCCCTGCGACAAGCGCGACAGGCTGAGCAAGCCATCGATGAGCTGCGCCATCTGCTGAGCCGCGCCGCGGATGCGACGCAGGTGAGACCGGCCGACCTCGTCGATTTGGCCGGCGCAGTCCTCCTCGAGCGCCTGACCGAAGCCGTCGATCGCACGCAGGGGGGCGCGCAGATCGTGCGCGACCGAGTAGCTGAAGGCCTCGAGCCCCTGGTTGGCGGCTTCGGCCGCATCTTTGGCCGCCTTCAGCGCCGCGGCGACCTGCCGCGTCTCGGTGATGTCTTCGGAGATCCCGAGCAGGTACCGCGGGACCCCCTGCTCGTCGATGATCGGCACCTTCTTGGTGTGCAGCCAGCGGGGACCGCCCTTCGTGTCGATGGGCTCTTCGGGGATGTCGACGACCGCGCGCCCGGCCAGCGTCTGCCGATCGCGCGACTGGAAGAACTCGGCCTGGTCTGCGGGGAAGAAGTCGAAGTCGTTCTTCCGCAAGAGATCCTTGCGACCGAGACCGAGGAGCTGCTCGCCGGCGCGGTTGATGCGCTCGAAACGAAGCTCGTCCGCGCCCTTGACGAAGATCATGTCCGGGATGTTCTCGACGATCGAATCGAGGAAGCGCTCGCTCGCACGGAGGGCCGTCTCCGATCGCCGCCGCAGCCCCACCTCGCTGCGCAGGCGTCCAAACGCGAACAAGAGGAGCCCGAAGCTGGCGGCCGTACCGACGACGCTCGTCGCCTTGGTGGTCCTCAGGTCGGCCACGGTGCGAGCCTCGCGCTCGGCGAGGAGACGCTGCTCTTCACGACTGAACTCCTCGCGAACGACCCGTATGCGGTTGGTGAGAGCGAGGGTCTCGGCCGTCTCCGCGACGGCCCCGCCGGCCCGGCGCGTCCGAACGGCGTCGTCGAGGGCCTCGACCCGCTGGCGGACGAGCTCCGCGAATGCCTCGACCCTCGCTCCCTGCGCCGCGTTGTCGGCGACCGCCGAGCGCAGCGCCGCGATGGCCTGCGCCGTGCGGGTGTCGAGGGCGGGCGCCTCTCCGAGCTGCGCCTCGTCGCCGGCGAAGATGTACTCCCGCCGCACGGCGACCGCCCGCGCATACGAGGCGTTGACTTCGTCGGCTTGCCGCAGGACATCGTGCGTGTGCTCGACCCAGGTGAGCATTCCCACCGTGGCGTCGATGCTGCGATACGCGAGGGCGGCCACGATGCCCAGGATCGCGAGCGCTATCCACAATCCCAGGTTCTCGCGCTGCCTCATCGCCCCGCCGCCGCGCCCCCACCCTAGCCCCACCACACGCGATCCTACCCGATCCTGAGATCCTCTCGCGCGAGAGAGAGCGGCCACGGCGGATGGTGAACGCGCAGGCGGTACGTGGCGGCAGGACGTCTCCGCGCGCGGTGCTACGGCAGCCCGCGTCGCGTCGGGCGGGGGTCAGGCGATCGAGGACCACTCGGTCTTTCTTGGGCAAAACCGCACGGCTCGGCAAGGGACGAGGGGTTACGGTATGGTGCGCCCGTACGCGCCCGTAGCTCAGTTGGATAGAGCAGCGGCCTTCTAAGCCGCGGGTCAGTGGTTCGAGTCCACTCGGGCGTGCCGCGCCATGAGGAGCATGCACCGGTTTCCCGGGCGAGTCCGAGCTTGTGGACGAGGCTTTCTGGCGCTGGCTGTCCTCGGCGCGCCGGCGGCGAGCGCGGCGGCGCAGGACGACGAAGAGACAATCCAGCTTGGCTATCAAGCCTCGTCGGGCTGCCCGGACCAGGCCGCATTCGTCGCGCGCGTGCGCGCGCGCACGGCGCGCGCCGCTCTCGTGGCCCCCGGGACGGGTCCAGGCGACGTTCGGGCATTCGACGTCGAAGTCGCCGCAGGAGACCCGGCGCGCGGGCGCCTGACCCTGCGGGGTCCGCATCACGCGGAGGGGACCCGACGCGTGCAGGCGGCGACGTGCGATGAGGTCGTCGACGCGCTAGCCCTCGTCGTCGCCCTCGCGATCGATCCGCGTGCGCCGGTGATCCCTGCGACGCCGCCTACGACGACCGCCCCTGGCCCCGACTCGTCCCCCCCGCCGGCCGCCAACCCGGCCCCACCGACGCCCCCTGCAGCGGCGCCCGTTGCCGTCGAATCGAATCCGACGACCGCTCCGCATGCGGCGCGCGAAGCATCGCCCCAGCGAAGCGA
>DATGJA010000066.1:0-4434 GCA_035295445.1 Polyangiaceae bacterium
AGCTCGTCGACGTCGGCGAAGAGGCGCCGCTCCGGGTTGCCTGCGCAGCGCACGATGCGCTCGATCTGCAGGTTGAACGTCACGTTCGACGGATCGAGGAGCAAGCAGCTCCGCGCGATGTCGCGGTTCGCGGCGCGCATCGCGCGCGACCACGCGTCCGACACCTCGCGCGACAGCGGGCCGACGCCCCGCAGATCCGCGCAGATGACCGCGCCCCGGCCCGCCTGGCCGAGCGCTACGTAAAGGGCGTCGCGGAGCTTCTGCACGTCGAGCCGGCTCGCGAGTCGACGGACGCGGATCTCGATGACCCGGCCGACGCGCGAGGTCGCCGTGTACTCGGTCGCCGGCGCAAAGGCGGCCGCCGGTTCCGTCACTCGTTCCGCCGATGCATCATCCCCCACGGGTCCCCCCCTCGCGCCTTCATCTTGGCCAACGTTCGCACGCGAGGCAACCCCCAGCGGGCACGGTGGCGACGCCCCACCTCGATCTCTCGCGCGGCTGGTCGAGCGTTTTGGTCCGCTCTCTCGCTTCGCGCCAGCGTGCGCAGGACGCTCCAGCGAGGCTTCAGGCAACGCCTCAAGCGAGGCGACCGACGGCGTTCTCAGCCGCGTCGACGAGGGCGCCGCGCGCGATGAGCTCTGCCACGGCCGCGATGTCGCCGTAGAGGGGGCGGTCCTCTACGAATGGCTCGACGCGTGTGCGAACGCAGGCGCGCGCCGCGGCGACTCCGCGGCTCGGGGCGAGCGGGGCGCGTTGATCGAGGCCGGCGGCAGCGGTGAGGATCTCGACCGCCAGGGCATTTCGGACGTTGGTGACCACCTGCGCGAGCTTGCGCGCCGAGACGCTCCCCATGCTCACGTGGTCTTCGCGACCCGCGCTCGAGGGGATCGAGTCGACGCTCGCCGGGTGGCAGAGGACCTTGTTTTCGCTGACGAGAGACGCGCTCGCGACCTGGGCGATCATGAAGCCCGAGTGCAGGCCGCTGGCGGGCGCCAGGAACGGCGTCAGTCCCGTCGAGAGCGCCGGGTTGACGAGCTGCTCGACGCGTCGCTCGCTGATGTTCGCGAGCTCGGCCGACGCGATCGCCGCCAGGTCGAGCGCCAGCGCGATCGGCTGGCCGTGGAAGTTGCCCCCGCTCACCACGTCGGCGCCGCCGTCGGGCCGGAGAAAGACGCTCGGGTTGTCGGTCACGGCGTTGACCTCGCGCTCCAGCACCCCGCGCGCCCAGGCGAGAGCGTCGCGCGTCGCGCCGTGGACTTGAGGGATGCAGCGCAGGCTGTAGGCGTCCTGCACGCGGCCGCAGTCGCGGTGGCTCTCCATGATCTCGCTGTCGCTCAGCAGCGCGCGCATGTTCCGCGCGACCGCGGCCTGCCCCGGGTGCGGCCGAGCTTGATGGAGACGCTCGTCGAACGGCCGACTGGAACCCTTGAGCGCCTCGAGGCTCATGGCGCCGGCGACGTCGGCGACCCTGCACAGGTGCTCGGCGTCGAGGACCGCGAGCGTGCCGAGCGACGTCATGTACTGGGTCCCGTTGATGAGAGAGAGGCCCTCTTTCGCCTGCAGCACGATCGGCTCCACCCCCGCGAGCCGCAAGGCCTGCGCGCTCGGCAAGAACGGGCCCTCCCCCACCTGCGCCTCGCCCTCGCCCGTCATCGCGAGCGCCAGGTGCGCGAGCGGCGCCAGGTCTCCCGACGCGCCCACCGATCCCTGCGCCGGCACGCGCGGGTGGACAGCGCCGTTGAGCATGGCAATGAGCGTGTCGACCACCGCGGGCCGCACGCCGCTCTGGCCGAGCGCGAGGACCTGAGCCCGCAAGAGGAGCATCCCGCGCACCTCGGCCGCGCCGAGGGGAGGGCCCACCCCCGTCGAGTGGGACCGCACGAGGTTCTGCTGGAGGCGGCAAACATCGCCCTCACCGATGCGCGTCTCGCTCAGCGCTCCGAACCCCGTGTTCACGCCGTAGACGAGCGCCGACTCGTCGCCCTCTTCGGCGATCGCGTCGATCGCCGCGCGCGAAGCCGCCATGCGCGACCGCGCCTCGTCGCCGAGAACGACCGCGTGCCCACGGCGCGCGACGGCCTCCAGCGCCTCGAGCGAGAGGGGGCTTCCGAGGACGATTGGGGAAGTCATTTCGGGAGGATACACTCGCGACGATGACCTCTGCCTTGCGACTCGCGGCGATGGCCCTCTGGCCGGCTCGACCTGCCCGCCGTCCGGGGTACCGTGCGCCTCCCGGTCGTCCCGTAGCGAGAAAGGCCCCTCTGCGATGAAACCCGGCTGGCGCATCGAGACGGCACTCATTCACGCGGGAGAGCCGCGCCCGCGCATCGGCGGCGCGGTGAACCTTCCCATCTTTCAGTCGTCCACGTTCGAGATGGGCGGTACCGAGGCGGGCTACCACGACGTCCGGTACATCCGGCTGAACAACACGCCCAATCACGTTGTCGTGCAGGGCAAGCTCGCCGCGCTCGAGGGCGCCGAGGCGGCCCTCGTGACCGGGAGCGGAATGGCGGCGATCTCGGCCACCCTGCTGTCGGTCCTCGCCCAGGGAGACCATATCCTCTGTCACCGGTCGCTTTACGGGGGCACGTTCGACTTCATCACGAAGGACCTTCCGCGCTTCGGCATCGCCTTCACCCTGGTGGACGGGGACGACCCCCGCACGTGGAGCGCGGCGGTCCGGCGGACGACGCGCGCGTTTTACGTCGAGACGCTCACGAACCCGCTCCTCGAGGTGCTCGATCTCGAGGGGGTCGTCACGTTCTGCCGGGAGCGCGGCCTGGTGTCGATCGTGGACAACACGTGCGCTACGCCCGTCAACTACCGGCCCATCGAGCGCGGTTTCGATCTCGCCGTCCACAGCGCGAGCAAGTACCTCAACGGTCACACGGACATCGTCGCGGGCGCCGTGGTGGGTTCCGCGGTCCACGTCGGGGAGGCCAAGCGCAAGCTCGATCACCTCGGCGGGACGCTCGACCCGCACGCTTGCTTCCTCTTGCATCGCGGGCTCAAGACCCTGTCGCTTCGGGTACGCCACCAGAACGAGACCGCGCTGCGCCTCGCCGCGTTCCTCGAGAAGCACGCCGCGGTGACGCGCGTCAACTACCCGGGACTCGCCCGCCACCCGCGCCACGCCCGGGCCGCGGCGTGGTTCGCCGGCTTCGGGGGGCTCATGAGCTTCGAGCTCGGCGACGACGTGGCCGCCGCGCGCCGGTTCATGGAGCGCGTGCGGTTGCCCGTCGACGCCCCGAGCCTCGGCGGCGCCGAGACGCTCATGACGCGGCCCGCGACGACGTCGCACTCGGGCCTGTCGGCCGGCGAGCGAAAAGAGCAAGGGATCTCGGACGCGCTGATCCGCATCTCGGTAGGGCTCGAGGCCGCCGACGACCTCATCGAAGATTTCGCGCAGGCGCTCACCTGACGCTTCCCCCGCGCGCGCGAATCGGCGCATCATCGGACCATGTCCGATGTATTTTTCTCTTGCCGACGCTCCGGCGCGCGGCTCCTTCCCCGCGCGTTCGGTGGGCTCCTCGTCGCGGCGCTGGCGTGCGGTGGAGACAACAAGTCCGGCGCCGACGGCGGGGCGGGCGCAAGCGCAAGCGCGCGCGCGAGCGCGGGCGCGGGCCGGGCGAGCGGGTGCAACGTGGCGCAGCGTCTGCGCGGAGGGTCCGGCTGCCACTTCTTGGTGGGGATGGGCAACGACCTGAACAACGATCACAACATGGACGGCGCGTACACGCTCGGTACCACCGTCGACCTCCACTACGCGTACCTGGTCGGCTTGCCGACGAAGGGTGGGTGGCCGGACTGGAACTCCGGCGGCACCTTCGTGAACATCCTGACGGACACGGCGGACGCCCACGGCGTCACGCCGATGTTCACGCTGTACGCGATGGCGGCCGAGGGCGACGGCAACTTCGCGATGACCACCAACGACGGCGACATGAACCTCTACTGGCAGGGCGCCAAGCTCCTTTTTCAGCGCCTCGGGGCGTTCGGCAAACCCGCGGTGGTGCACCTCGAGCCGGACTTCTGGGGCTACGCCATGCAGCACTCGATGGACGGCACGTCCCAGGTGGTCGTGACGTCCCACGCGCCGGACTGCGCGGGGCTCCCGGACAATCTCATCGGGATGGCCGGATGCCTCGTTCGCCTCGCGCGTATGTATGCGCCCAAGGCAGCCGTAGGGTTTCACGCGAGCAGCTGGGGGGGGACCCAGGATCAGGTCATCCAGTTCTTCAAGACGATCCACGCGGACGCGGCCGACTTCATCGCGACGGACATGCTCGACCGCGACGCGGGCTGCTACGAGGCTCACACGGACCCCAACTGCATGCGCGGCGGGAGCGGCTGGTACTGGGACGAGACGAACCAGACGAGCCCCAATTTCCACGATCACCTGGCGTGGGTGACGGCGGTCACGCAAGGCCTCCA
>DATGJA010000067.1:0-4352 GCA_035295445.1 Polyangiaceae bacterium
GCCGTCGCACGACGGACGGGCCCCCCTCGATCGCGCGGGAGAGCTGTCCGGACGCGGCCTGCTGGGTGTCCGCGTCCGCGTCCCTGTGGCGCAGGATGGCCGCCGCGGCCTCGACGGCCGCCGACCCATGGCCGGACGCGGCGACGACGCGCAGGGCCTCGCGACCACCGCCGGCCCATCCCTGCGGCGAAGCCCAGGCGAGGGCGACGTCCTCCTTGAGCCCCTCGTCCCCCGAGGTCCAGAGGTCCCGGAGCACGTTGGCCACGCGGCCGTCGGCGGGCGCGGGCAACGCGGCGATGGCACGCACGGCCTCCGAGCGAACGATGGGCACGGGGTCGACACGAGCGGCCTCGGCGAGCGCGTTCAGATCCGCCCCCTCGGCCGCGTCCCTCGCCGCGCGCGCCGCTTCTCGACGGACGCGGGGATCGGGATCGAGCAGCGCGCGACGTCGGGCGGCCCCGTCCTCGGGTCGAACGAGCGCGCGGGCCCCGAGGGCCCGCCAGCCGCCGTCCGGATCCGCAGCGTACGCACGCGCGTCGTCGAGGCCGAGCCGGTGGGCGTCGATGCGCGCGAGACCCGCTTCGGCGCCGGCCGGGCCGCGCGAGCGCATGGCGTCGGCGAGGGCATCGTCGAGCTCGCGAGCGCACGGGCGCGCGTCGCGGATGCGTTCCACGGCGTCGCGCTCCGCGGTGCCGCGCAGCTCCCGATCGGCGACCGTCCTGGCCAGCGCCGCCGCCTCCGACTCCGACAGGTCGCCGACCCGTTGCCGTACTGCGATGGCCTGGCCCAGGGCGGCCCGGTCGCCGCGGGCGGCCGCGCGCATCGCCGGGGACGACGAGCAGGCGCCGGCAACGAGGGCCAGAACAAGCGGGAGGGCCCTCGTGGTACGCACCTGTCCGGAGCCTGATTTAACAGGAAGACGGATGGACGGAAAGCGGGGTGGAGCCGAGCCGTGGGTCGACCTCGTCGTCAATGGCAACGCGGGGCGCCTGAAGCAAGAGCCCCGGCTCGCGCTCGCCCTCGCCGACGCGGCCCGGGCCGAAGGCGCACGCGTGCACGAGACCCGGTCGCGCGAGGAGCTCGAGGCCGCCGCGCACGCGATCGCCGAACGCGGCACGCAGGGGGTTCTCCTCGCCGGCGGCGACGGATCGGTCGGCGCCGGGCTCACCGCCCTCTCGCACGCATACGCGGTCGCCAAGCGCGCCGCGCTTCCCCCCTTCGCGCTCGTCCCCGCCGGCACGGTGTGCACCATCGCGAGGAACTTCGGCGTCCGCGGCGACCCCGTGGCGTGCACCCGGCGCGCCTCGCGAGCCCTGGCCGACGGGACGGCCTCGCTTCGCCGCAGCTCCACGCTCCTCGTCGCCGACGACCGCGGGGGAGAGCGCGTAGCGGTCATCTTCGCGGCGGGCCTGGCCGTGCGGTTCTTCGAGCTCTACGACGCGGCGCCCCGCCCCGGCGTCGGCGCCGCCGCAAGCATCGCACTCCGGCTCTTCGCCGGGTCGCTCGTCGGCTCAGCGGAGGCCCGACGCGTGATCGATCCGACGCCCGGCGAGCTCGAGATCGACGGTCGCCTCGAGGTTGCGAAGGCCTGGAGCCTCGTTCTGGCGAGCACCGTCCCCGACGTCGCGCCGCACCTTCGTGCCGCGTACCGCGCCGGCGAGGGGCGCGGCTTCCACGTGGTGGCGAGCGGCCTTCCGGCGCGCGCCTTGGGACCTCAACTCTGGCGGGTGTTCCGGGGCAAGCCGCTCGTCGGGGAGCCGCGCGTCGACACCCTCGCCGAGCGCATCTCGCTCGCCTTCATGGGCGAGGGCGCGTACGTGCTCGACGGCGATCGGTTCGCGGCGCGAAAGGTTCGCGTCGCCGTGGGCCCGGCCGTGTCCATCGCGTCCGGGTAGCTATTTCGGTCGAGCCATGCTCTGGCCGAGCACATAACGCGCATCGCCCGCGGATCGGTCGCGATCGACGGCGACGATGAGGTCGAAGACGGGACCCCACGCGGCCGCGTCGGAGTCCGCGCCGAAGGCCACGTATCGGATCGGACACGCGGCGCGCCCGACCTCGATCGATCGCGCGAGGCTCTCGGCCGGATGATCGCCGCCGAGCTCTAGGGCGCCGCCCGGGGCAGCCACGCGCAGGGTACCGTCGGGACGAAGGAACACCGCCAGGTGGCATCCGCTGGCGCCGGCCGGCCGCGGGTCCTTGGGATGGAGCTCGGCTACCCGAAGCACCCCGCTCGCGTCCGGCGTCTGCAGACGGACGGCCGACCTCGCCGTCCACGCTGCCCGCAGGACGTCGACGACCGCCACGTCGCGCGACGCCTGCAGGGTCACTGTCGCGCCCAGGGCCCTCGGGCTGAGCGCGCGGTCGAGCGCCGGCCACGCGAGCCCCTCGGGCAAGCCGTCGAACGCCACACGTTGGCCGCGGACGACCGCAGTGTCGCGCGCGACGAGGTCGACGTCGGGGGGAACCGTCGCGGGCAACAACCGCGGGGCCAGAGCGGGAGAGGCGGCCGGCGACGGCGACGGGCCTCCGCACGACGCGAGCGCGACCCCGAAGCCTGCGGCGAGCCATCGCTTCACGCACGCACCCTATCGACTTTCGTCGGCCCTGTCGCGGCAGCACCGAAAGCCCGCCTCGTACGTGCGGAAGGACCCCGGGTGCGCAGAGTTTCGAAAGGCGCACGTGGGCTCCGCCTGCTGGTAACAACCGGCCCAGTAGCAACCCTTGAGCACGTGGTCGTAGCCGGGGTGCGGCGGCGGATCGCTGCGGCGAACCCACTCGGCGACGTTGCCCACGAGGTCGAAGACTCCCTCGTCCGAGACGCAGGCGGGATGCGCCCCGCTCGGGTGAGCCTGGTTCAGCCGCGCGGCCTCCTGGACCGCGACGGGCGCGGGCCAGGCCGCGAGCGTCTTCCACCGGACGGGGATCCAGGTCCGGTCGTCGTTGCAGGCGCCCGGCCGATGGTCGTCGCCGTACGGAAAGCGCCGGACGGCGCCCCCCTCGCACGCGCGGATCCACTCGCGCTCCGTGCAGAGGCGCTTGTCTCGTTCCGAGCACCACCGTTCGCCGTCGGCCGCGGTCTGGAACGCCATCGGGGCGCTGCCGGCGACGTTGGGGGCCTCGAAGCGGTCGATGCACACCTCGGGCAGCGTCACCATGTCAGGGGGACAAGGGATCGCCGGGGTCGACGACGAGGGGGGGACCTCGGCCGGCGCAGGGGCCACGCGCCCGGCTCCTGTATCCTGAGACCTCGTGGGCGCGGGCCCCGATGGCTGCGGGGGCGACACCCCGATCGCGGGGGTGCGAGGCGCCGCTCCGCACGCGGTGACTCCCAGAAGGAAGAGCCCGACCGTCAACCCCTTCAACCCAGGTCCTCGCGATCGGACTGCAGATGGATGACGCGGTCCGCGATGGTCAGCGGCTCGGAGCGGTGCGTCACGAGGATCACCGTGCGCTGCTTGCGCAGCCGGGCGACCGCCGAGAGCACCTGTTCTTGGGCGCGCGGGTCGAGCCCGCTCGTCGGCTCGTCGAGGAGCAGCACCGGGAGCTCGGTGGCGAACGCTCGCGCCAAGGCGATCCACTGGCGCTCGCCCCCCGACGGCTCGAGCCCGCCAGGGCCGAGTCGCGCACCTCCGAACGACGCCACCAACCGGTCCGCGCCGATCCTGCGGAGCGCGGATGCCACCTCGGCCTCGTCATCGCCGAGCGCGACGTTCGCCGCCAGCGTGTCGGCGAGCACGGGCGCATCTTGCGGGACCCACGCGAAGGGGCGGCTACGGGGGCCTGGCGGAGCGCCGTCGAGCGACGCCCCGCCGTAAAGGACGTCGCCACCGTCGGGGCGAACGAGCCCGAGGAGCGTGCGCAAGAGGGTCGTCTTGCCCACGCCGGTGGGACCGACGAGGACGACCACGGAGCCCGGCTCGACCACGAGGGACAGTGGGCCGAGGCTGCCTTGCCCCAGCCGAAGACCTCGTAGCTCGAGGCGCGCGAGCTTCCAGTCGCGCGAGCCGACCGACGCGTGGGGGGGGCCCGCGGGCGCGGCGTTCAGCACGCTCCTCAGGTCGTCGTAGGCGGCCTGCGCGCCGGCGGTCGCGAGTCGCGCCTCGGCGAGCTCCCGAAGGGGACGGTAGGCGAGAAAGAAAGCGATGACGAAGGCGAGCAGCCGGACGCCGGCGGTCGTGGAGCCCAGCCATCCGGCCTTCGACGCGCCGACGGCGACCACGAGCGCCAGCCCGCCGAGCATTTCGTTGGCGCCGCTCAGCCACGCCTCCCGCGCACGAAGCCGCGCGGCGCCCCGCGCCAGCGAGCGTCCGAGCGATTCCACGTGCGCTCGGGCCCTTCGTTCGGCCCCG
>DATGJA010000068.1:0-2517 GCA_035295445.1 Polyangiaceae bacterium
GTCGCACCCGCTCCATCACGGCCGCGAAGTCCACGGTGATCCCTCCCGGCGTGCGCCCGCCGAAGTGTTCGGCGTCGCGCATCTCCCGATACAGACGCGCGGTGCGAAGGATCGTCTTGGACGGAATGCAGCCCTTGTTCAGGCACGTGCCCCCGAGGAGCTCGCGCTCGACGAGGGCGACCTTGACCCCCCGGTGAGCCGCGGCGTTCGCCGCAAGAAGACCTGCCGGTCCCGCCCCGACGATCAACAGGCGATAGGGGCCTGGCGGCTGAGGGTTGTCCCACCCGACCGGCGCCATCAAAGCCAGCCTCCCTCGAACCCCGCGCGCCTCAATCCGGTCCGGACGGGCTCCGCGGCGCGGAGTAGCCTCCAGATCAACCCTGAGCGGTAGTTCTCGATCATCAGGACGGCGATGCCCTGATCGAGCCCGTAGGTTCCCTCCGAGACCCACCCGCGGCCGTCGGTACCGGGCGCGGCTCGGTTGAAGCCGCTGGGCAAGCGCCCCGTATTCGCCCACTCGGGGTAAAGCTCGAGGAAGCTGCGCACCGCGGACAAGGCGAGAGCCGGGGCAAACGGAAGCGAGGCGAGCGCCGCCACGGGCGCGATGGTCCCGTCGTCGGGACCGTACGGCACGCCGCGCGCGACGTACTCAAAAAAGCGCCGCTCCCGCCCTGCCACGCGACAGGAGCGAAAGCCCGGCCCGTCGCTCGCCGAGAGTCCCCAGCCATCGGCTCCGTAGTACCCGTAATCGTTCGGATCGCGGCGCGCGTACTCACGCTGGACATCGACCGCGCGGCGGCTGTTCTCGAAGTAGTCGCTGCGCTTCTCCCGCATGAAGGCGTCTCTTATCCCGCGAAAATCGATCCAGGCGTGAGACGATTGGTGGATGAAGAGGGGGCCTGCGTAGAGCAGATCGAAGCCGTAGATTCGCTCCCACTGGTACGTCGAGGTCCACGCGACATAGGCTTCGGGCGGCAGCCGATGCGTGGGCGACGCGAGACCGAGCACGTAAAGAAGCGTCGCCTCGCTGTAGCCTTCCCACCCGTAGTGCAAGAAGCCGCATTCGGGCTTCCAGCCCTGCGCGACCGTGGCCTTGCCACGGGTGGCCCACCCCCAGTCCATCCGCCCGTAAAGCCCTCGCGCCAGCGTGCGGATCTCGGCTTCGGCGGCCGTGGCCCCGGTGAAATAGGCGGCCGCAGTGAGGAATCCGGCGCAGAGAATCGCCGAATCGATCGGCGACACCTCGCACTGCCAGACGCGACGGCCGCTCTCGAGATCCAGGAAGTGGTAGTAGAAGCCCTTGTAGCCCGTCGCGTCTCGGGCCGAGCCTTGCGCGCTTGCGTCGAAAAAGCGAAGCGTGACCAGGGTGCGCTCGGCGGCTGCTTCGCGCCCGAGCCAGCCTCGCTCGACACCCGCGGGGTAGGCCGACAGCGCGAAGCCGACGACGGCGATGCTGGCAGGCGAGCCGTGGCGCGATCGGTCCGCCACGAGACCGTTCGCGGGGTTCGCATAGTCGATGAAATAGCCGAAAGCGCCGTGCTCAAGGCGATCCAGTAGTTCGTTGTCGGCGGCGGTGGGATGAAGCAGGGCGGCACCTGAAGAAGCGAACCGCGAGGATTCGCATCTTGCCTCCGCCGATCTCTGCAAGCGCGGTGCCGCAGCGATCCTGGCTTGGTCGGCATGTTCCACGCGTGGGCGAGGGGGGCTCGTGTCGTCCCAGAGCGATGCGTCAATCCGGCCAACCTTGGAGAGCGCGAGGCACGGAAGGACGAGCAGGAACCACGAAAACCGGATCGGTCGGCGCCCGAAGTGGCCCATGTCCGCGTAGAGGGCCTCGCCACCCGTGATGGCCAGGACGACGACTCCGAGAATCGCGAGCCCGCAACCCGTGATGGGCAAAGGAGACGTCGCAGAAGAAAGACGGCGACCACTGAGGTCGGTCCTCGCTATTCGGTCCCCCACGAGATGCGCGCCCAGAGCCGCTCCTGCGGGACGTGGCCGACGGTCGTAGACATGGCTCCTTCAGGCTGTCGTTCCTATAAGTAAGCTCTTCGCCGACCACGTCGAGTGAACTGGCGTGCCGAGCCTCGGTACCGGTCTGTGGAGGGGGACGGTGCACTCGAGGAACGTCACGACATGGTCGGCGGTCACCGTGCGCCAGAGGCAGCGAAGCAAGCAGACCGTGCCGAACTCCTTGACGATAACGGCCGAGTGCGTGAACAAGTGACGAGTCGTAACGAAGCCATCCATGATGCTGCCTCTGGCGAAAGAAAGTGCATCATCGGTGCCACTCGAGCCCCAATCGCGCGACGACCGATTGTCCGGCAGGGACGGAAGCATTGGGCGGTAGTCGTCGCGGCGCGTCTCGCGTCAGGCTCGCCTGTCGAGCGGATCACTCGGCCGTCTTCGGGGCGAAACGCCTGCCAAGCTTTCGCCGATCTTTGTCCATGTCTCGGTGCTGACGGCGCTCCGCGGGACGACCTTGCCCATCGTCTGCTGCATCGCCCCGTGGACGCG
>DATGJA010000069.1:0-2832 GCA_035295445.1 Polyangiaceae bacterium
GTACTACGCGCCGACGACACCCCCGCGCTCGGCCCCGACGAGACGGAGCTCGTCTGCCCCCGATGCGCCCGGGCGGTTTCGGAGACCGAGGGCGTCGCGATCTGCCCGCACGACGGCTCGCCCCTCGTGCGCCGCGCCGACCTCGCCGCCGCCGAGGCCGACCCGATGGTCGGGCGGGTGCTCGCCGGCCGGTTCACGATCCTCGGGCGGGTGGGCTCGGGGTCGATGGGCGCCGTGTACCGAGCCGTTCAGTCGCCGATCGGGCGGGAGGTGGCGATCAAAATCCTCCGGCGCGACCGGGCGATCGACGACTCGAGCCGCGCGCGCTTCCTCCGCGAGGCGCGCGCCAACAGCTTGCTCACGTCCCCGAACACGGTGACCGTCTTCGACTTCGGCGAGGGGGACGGAGGCGAGCTCTTTCTCGCCATGGAGCTCTTGCATGGCGAGTCGCTCGGACAACGCATCAAGCGCCTCGGCCGGCTGCCGTTCGACGTCGCGCTCGACACCGCCCGACAGGCCTTGCGCTCGCTCGCCGAGGCCCACGCGAAGGGGATCATCCATCGCGATCTGAAGCCCGACAATCTCTTTTATGCGCGCACGCAGACGAACCACACTTTCGAGGAAACCGTCAAGGTGCTCGACTTCGGCATCGCCAAGATGATGCGCGCCGACGGAGAGCCGGCCCTCGGCGTCGCCGAGACGCAGGCCGGGATGGTGTTCGGCACGCCCCGCTACATGTCGCCGGAGCAGGCGCAGGGCAAAGCCCTCGACGCGCGGAGCGACCTCTACTCGCTCGGCGTCATTCTGTATCACATGCTGACGGGGACCCCGCCGTTCCCCGACGACGACGCGATCGTCGTCATGGCACGGCACATCAAGACGCAGCCTCGGGCGATGAGCGCGGTCGCACCGAACGCGCGGATCCCGCCCGAGGTCGAGAGCGCGGTCATGCGGCTGCTCTCGAAGGAGCCCGACCAACGCCCGCAGAGCGCCGAGGCCGCGACGACCGAGCTCACGTGGGCGCGCGAAAACGCCCCGTGGACGAGCGGCGTGCACGCCTCGCCGCCGGCGCAAGAGGGCCCCGAGGGCCGTTCACCCGCGGGCGACACGTTGAGCACGACCGTCGTGCCCTCCCCCCTGCGCCGCGGGCGGATGTTCTTCGCGACGCTCGTGCTCACCGCCGCCGCGGTCGCGACCGTCGCGCTGGTTGCTGCGTCGCGTCGTTCGGACCCCCCCGCGGCGGCCGCCACCGAGCCAGGGCCGGCCACACAGCCACCCGCGTCGCGGCCGCCACCGACCGCGGCTCAAGTATCGCCGGCTCCCCCGCCCCTTCCCGCGGCGGCCCCGGGTGCGCCCGTCATGGCGGGGCCGCCGGTCGAAGCGACGGCGCTGCCGCGGCTCAACGCGCACCCGCCCCGGCCGGCGAGGCCTCACGCTCCCTCCTCCCCCAAGCCCGCGTCCGCCTCGTCGGTCGGGTACGGCTACCTCGAGTGAAGACGAAGACAGGGAAGCACCGATGCCAACGCAAGCAGTACGTCGAATAGAAGCCGCGGAATTTTACGAGCAATTGCTGGCAAAAACGAGGAGGTGCTAGCCTGCCCCGCGCGATGGATGGGGCTCAGATCGACGTTCTTGCCCAGCGACTCGTTGCGGATCCGCACGACGAGGAAGCGCTGGCCGCGGCGCACCAGGCCGGCGCTGCGGATCCGAAATCGTACGCCCTGCTTCTCGAGCGGGTCGGGTCGGAGACGAAAGACTCGGGGTACGCGTCGCACTGGTTGAGCGAGGCCGCGAACGTCTGGTCGACGACCCTGGGCGACGCTCACCGTGCCGCGCGCGTGTTGATGCTCGCGATCGACCGCGACCCGACGCAGCGAACCGCGGCCGATCGCCTCTCGCAGCTCTATCGCGACAAGGGCGACGTCAAGGCGCTCGTCGCCCTGCTCGAGCGACGCGCCAAGGCCCTCGCGCCGGCCGCGCAGCAAGACGCCGATCTGCGAGCCGAGCTCGCCGGGATGCACGAGGAGCTCGGACGTCTGTGGAACGAGAGCCTGCAGCAGCCTCGCAAGGCGCTCGAGAACTTCCGGCGGTCGATCGACCTCGATCCGTCGAGCGCCTACGCCATCTTCAACGCGCGCGAGATCTACAAATCGCTCGGACAGTGGGACGAGGCGTTCGCGATGTACGACGCCGAGCTCGCGCTCGAGTCCGATCCGGCGCGTCAGGTCGCGCTGCTGCGAGACGAAGCGACCATGCGCCGGTCGGCCGGCGACCTCGCGGGGACGTCGCGGGCCCTCGGGAGGGCCCGACAGATCGACGAGCAGGACACGGCCCTCCAGCAGGAGTACGCGTCGAGCATCATCGAACGCATCGGCGCCGGAGACGCGGTCGCTGACAACGAGCGCACGGTCGGGGCCGAGCTGCTCGTCGGGCTCGCCGAGGTCTACAACGGCGAGCACGGCCTGGCGTACTCGGCCGGAGCGCTCGACATCGAGCCGGGGCACGACCGCGCTCTCCAGCTCTACGCCTACTACGCGCGCGATCTGCAGCGCGAGGACGACCTCTCGTCGCGTTATCTCGCGTACATCGAGGCGAACCCCACCGGGGCGATGGCGGCCGACGCCCGCTGGCTGCTCGAGACGAGCTACGAGGCGGCCGGACAGTTCGATCACGCGATCGTCGTGCTCGAGCCTCTGCGCACCCTCGGCGACGAACAGGCGACCGCCAAGCTCCAAGAGCTCTACGCGCGCGCGGGCCGCCGCATGCCGACCATGCCGCCGCCGATGCCGGCGCCCAAAGCTCCGTCGGTCGGCGCCGCTGCCGCGGGGGGCG
>DATGJA010000070.1:0-8972 GCA_035295445.1 Polyangiaceae bacterium
CGAAATGGGCGGAGTCCTCCTCCAACTGACGCCGTTGCTCCTCCTCGGCAAGGCCGGCGGCGAGGACGAACCCGTTCAAGAGGTCGTCGGCGCGATCGTCACCCCCGGGGGGACAGCGGTGCCTTTCCCGATTCTCCAGTCGATCGCCGAGCGAATCAGCTCGACGGCGCGGAGCTCCCTCTCGGCCAAATGGGGTGAACGGCTCTGACGCCTCCCCTCCGAAACTAATGACTATGTCCTCGGCGAGAGACTCGCTGTAATGAGTCATTGTTGCCGAGCGAGCGCGTCTTTTCGGTTCCGTGATCCGCGGGCGGAGTTTTCTAGGACGGCACGCTCGGAGGGGGAGGCCCCATGGGCGTTTCGAACCTTCGGTTGGGTGGGACGTTCGCCGGTGATTTTACCGTCCTCCGCTTCGTCGATCGCGGCGGCATGGGCGACGTCTACCAGGTCCAGCAGCACAGCACGGGTCAGCTCCGCGCGCTGAAGTTGATGCATGCGGAGCTCCTCGATCAGGACCCGAACGCCGTGGCGCGGTTCCAACAAGAAGCTACGGCCGCAGCCCTCATCCAGAGCAACCATGTGGTGCAGGTCATCACCGCGGGGGTCTACGAGGGGCACCCCTGGCTGGCGATGGAGTGGCTCGACGGCGACACGCTGTGGAACGTGGTCCAAAAGGGCGGGCCCCTGCCGATGGACTACGTTCGCATGACGGTGCGCGACCTCGCGCACGCGCTCGTGGCCGCGCACGCCGCGGGCGTCATCCATCGGGACCTCAAGCCGGAGAACGTGTTCCTCGCCCGCTCGAAGTCGGCGGGGGGCGAGTTCACCGTGAAGGTCCTGGATTTCGGCATCGCCAAGGTCACCGAGCGAAGGCTGACCGTCCAGAGTATGCCGCTCGGCACCTTGGGGTGGGCCGCGCCCGAACAGCTGACGACAGGAGCACCCGTCGGCCCCCATACGGACGCCTGGGCGTTTGGGCTGGTCGTATTCTGGCTGCTGGCGGCAAGACCGTATTGGATCACGCGCGAGACCGGGTTGCCGTTCTCGTACCTGAACGACCTTGCGAAGGAGATGGCGAACGGCGCGGTCGTGCGGGCTCGCCAGCGGGCCGCGTCGCTCGGGTGCGCTCGCCAGATCCCCGAAGCCTTCGACGGCTGGTTTGCGCGGTGCCTGACCCCGGACCCGGCGGGTCGATTCCCGGACGTCGCCTCCGCCGTCGGCCCGCTGCAGCAGATCCTTGCGGCGGTCGTCGATCCGCCGGGAGTGGGTCGTCCCTATTTGACGACTCCGGCGCCCCCTTCCAGCGTAGAGAGCGAGAACCTGCCCCGCCGCGGCGGCACCGTCGCGGTTCCCCCTTGGAACGCGCCCCCCCCTCCGACGGTCCAGCTCACCGGCCCCCAGGTCTCGAACCCGTTCCAGCCGTCGCCCTTCGGCGTGTCCGCGCCGCCGGTCGCGGTTCCTCGGGCGCCGGAACCTCCGCGCAAGCGCAACGCACGGCGCAACGTGATCGCCGGTGCAGCGGGGGCAACGCTCCTCGGGGTCGTCGGCGTCGTGGGGTGGACGCAGTCGGCGGCGTACGCGAACAAGCGCTGCGTCGCGGAGGCCGCCGCCGTGTCGTCGGCCGACGCCGCGGGGCTCGCGAAGCTGTGCGACCGCGCGTGCGAGTCGAGCTTCGGCGCGTCGTGTATCAAGGACGGCCAGCTCATCACGCGGTTCGGGCTGGGGGTCAATCCCAACGAGCTCGCGCGCAGGGCCTACGAGAAGGGATGCGGCCTGAAGGAGACGCTCGGCTGCCGCAAGGTCGGCGAGGCGACGATCTTGCGCGACGTCGGACGCGCCAAGACGAACCTCGACCAAGCGTGCACCGTGAGCGATTCGACGGCGTGCGCCGAGGTGGGCGCGGCGACCGAGCTCGCCGATCCGACGAAGGTCAAGGAGGCCGGCGCGCAATACGACAAGAGCTGCCTCGCCGAGGATCCTCTCGGATGCGCCTACAACGCGTCGCTCCTTTTCACGGGTCGAGACGGGACGCGCAATCTCTCCGAAGCCCAGGTGATCTTTCGCGACAACGGCCCGCGGCTCGAGGCCAAGTGCGACGAGGGCGAGGGGATGGCGTGCGTCGGGGGAGCGATGGCCGCGGACCTCGGGGGCTCCCGAGGAGCCAAGAGCGCCGAGTCGCTGCTCACGGCGGGGTGCAAGGCGGGGGCCGAGATCGGATGCGAGAACCTCACGACGCTCCGGGCCCTGAGCGGACCGACCGCGGGCGTGGAGACCGCGGTCACCGAGCTGAGGACGCGGTGTGGCTCGGGAGTCGCGTTGTCCTGCGCCAACCTGGGGGCGCTCGAGTCGGGCTCGCCGCTCAACGTGCGCTACGGCCCGGGCGGGGTCCTGCGGTTGAAGTTCGCTTGCGACAACAACATGTGGATCGGGTGCGCCGGCTTCGGCTCGAGCGCGCCTCACCCCGCGGCGCTGCCCGTCAGCAAGCAAGACGCGCTCGTGCTGAGCGAGAAGGCTTGCGCGGCGGGCGAGCTCACCGCGTGCGTCAACGCCGGCGCCCTCCGCTGCTGGGGGCAAGACGATGCGACCTGCGGGGCGGCCGTCGAGGCGACGTTCCAGCGCGCGTGCGACCATGGGGACCCGGGCGGGTGCGGAGAGCTCGGCAGCATGTACAAGCAGGGTCGAGGCCGCCCCTTGGACGAGGCGCGGGGCAAAGAGCTCACGGACCGGGCGTGCAAAGCCGGCGAGCTCGACGCCTGCATCAACCTGGCGGACGACTCGTCGGCGGCCGGCGACGAGACGCTGAGGCGCTACTGCGAGCAGGAGCGCATCTCGTCCGCGTGTACCGGTTACGGGGAGGCGCTGGCCGACGGCCGAGGGGTGAAGCAGGACCCGACCGAGGCGCGCGCCTTTCTCGAGCGTGCCTCGCGGGGCGACGGCCTGGATCAGCCTTCCACCGAGGCCCTCTTCGCTCTGGCCGTGCTCGAAACCGACGACCAGCGCGCCGCCTCGATGTTCCACAGCGCCTGCGACAAGCACTTGCCCGCGGCGTGCGCCGAGTACGGGCGCATGCTCGCCTACGGCAAGGGCGTCTCGGCCGACCCGGCGACCGCGGCGCGGCTGCTGCAGACGGGGTGCGACCAGGACCACGACGTCGCTTCGTGCCGCAACCTTTACTCGGTCTCCTGGGACGGCAAGGGTAGTTTGAGCAAGCCGGCCGCGGCGGACGGGTTGGAGGGCCTCTGCACGAAGGGGGACCCCATGTCGTGCATGTTGGCCGGGAACGCGTACCGCTCGGGCGCCTCGCCGGGCCTCGCGCAGAGTCCAAAAAAGGCAAAGCTCTATTTCGACCGAGCGTGCAAGCTCGGCGTCAAGGACGGGTGCAAGGCGTCTCCGTATCCGCCCCCGCGCCCGAAGACCCCTTGCGACGAGCTCAAGAGCTTCGCCCACACGTGTTACACCGAGAGCGCCGCCCCCGATGTCTCCTGCGCCGACGTCTACTCGGTCGCGGAAGCCTCGGCGGCCGCCGCCGGCGTGACGGGCGAAGTCGGGCAAGAGGTGGCCACCTTCTGCGGCCGCGCGTGCCAGGCGAGCAAGGGCGGCGTCGCCTGGAGCGTCGTCGACGCGGCCATCTCGTCGTCCATGCCGTGCCCTCGGTGAGAGCGAGAGAGGGGCTCATCCGGTCATGGGATTGACGACGCGCCCGATCGTCGAGAGCCACGTCCTCGAGGACGGAGATCTCGTCAAAGTCATCCGCTGGATCTTCCCGGGCGACGGACATGTCGTGACGAGGCTCACGCCGGGCGAGTGGAAGATCGGGCGTTTCGCGCCGTCCGACGTCGTGCTGGCGTCGGACCAGGTGTCGCGCGACCACGCCGTCTTGCAATGCGACGCCGACGGCCGCGTCCGGATCCTGGAGACGCGCGGCATCAACGGCGTCTACGTCAACGGGCAGAAGGTGCAGCAAGCGCAGCTCTCTGCGGGTGACCTCCTGCGCCTCGGAGACCAGATCGGGCTCGTCGGCGAGCTGCCCGAGAAGCTCATCGCCTCGCTCGGGACGTCGGAGTGGACGACGCCCCAGGGGCCGACCCTCGTCGCGGGCGTCGAGCTGAGCGCGGTCCTGGCCGCCGCCGTGCGCGTCGGCCGAAGTGGGCTGCTCGACGGCATTCTCGTCGAAGGCGAGCCGGGGACGGGTCGACCGGCGGTCGCCTTCGCCATCCACCACGCGTCTAGCCGCCGCGAGGATTCGGAGGGGGACCGCGCGACGGCGAACGCCGAGGCGACCAAGCCCTTCGTCTCGATCCACTGCGGGCGTCTGGGCGACGGGGCCGAGGAGTACGTCTTCGGCGGACGGCGCGCGCCGAGCGACCGAGCGTCCCACTACGCGCGGGCGCACGGTGGCACCTTGTTCCTCGACGAGATCCACGAGCTCCCGCTCGAGGCTCAAGACCGACTGCTCGACACGCTGGAAACGCGCGAGGAGTCGCGCTCGCGGCGCCGGGCGGGCTCGCTGGATCCCTTGGTCATCGCGGGCTCCAGCCAGCCCCTCGGGACGCTGGCGGCTCAGGGTCGATTCCGTCGCGAGCTCTGGGAGCAGATCGGGCGGCTGAAGCTCGCCGTTCCCCCGCTGCGCGAGCGCGTCGCGGACATCCCGCCGATCGTGACGAGGACGGTCGACGCGGCGAGCCCCGGAGAGAAGGTGACGGTCGACTCCAAGCTGATCGAGTATCTCTGTCTACAAAAGTGGCCGGGCAACGTCCGAGAGCTCGAGGGCGAGGTCCGGGCGATGCTGCTGATGCGTCGGCCGGGGGAGGCCTTGGGCCGTCGCCATCTCCGCGGTGCGGGCGGCGGACGTCGACCCGAGGCGGCGACGCCGCCGCCGTCGAGCGCTCGCGTGGCGCCGCGGCGGGTCCGGCTCGTCTACGTCTCGGCGCCCCAGGACGACGAATGGCGCCGTCGCCTCGACGCGCATCTCAGGCCGTTCGAGCACCAGGGGTTGGTCGAGACGTGGCACGCCGAACGCGTGGGCGCGGGCGAGGACCGGCGGGCCGAGATCGAGCGTCACCTCACCGAGGCGAACGTCGTCGTCGTCCTGGTCAGCGCGAACCTCCTCGGCTCGGACGAAACCTACGGCACGCAGGTCCAACGCGCCCTCGAGCGACACCGGTCCGAGGGGCTCCGGGTGGTTCCCGTGATCGCCCGCCAATGCTTGTGGAAGGACACCGCGCTCGGCCGGCTGAGCCCACTCCCGACCGACGGAACCCCCCTCGAGCAGTGGGACCCCATCGACGATGGCCTGAGCGCAGTGGCGGCAGGAATTCGAGCCGTGCTCCAGAAGCCTCGCTCTTAGACCCACGCGTCCGCGGCGAGCGCGCCTCGTCACCACGTCAGCAGCGCCGCGGCCCGCGTGAAGCCCGCCCCCTGGGCGTAGATCGCGACGCGGGCGCCGGGGACCAGCGCCCCGCAAGCGCGCGCGACGAGGAGGTTCGTCACCACGCCCACGCCCCCCAGGTGCGCGTACTCGTCGAACGTCTGCGGCGCGCGCTCCTCGGCCAGCCCGAGCCCCTCGGCTATCCCGCTCGGAACCCAGCGGCGCGGCTGCACGCAGGCGAGGACGTCGACGCTCGAGACCGGCGTCCGCGCGCGTTGCAAGAGGTCCTCGACCGTCTCGACGCCGATCCGGATGGTGTTCCGCATGAGCAGCTGCGCCGCCTCCGGCGCGAGGCTTCCGAGGTAAAACGCGCCGCCCGGCTCCCACCACGGAGGATCGGCCTCGCGCGTCCTGCCCCGGCACCAGGTCACGGAGTCGTAGTACTGGCCCTCGGTGACGGCGACCGTCGTGTGAATGCCGCCCCGCTCGGCTGCGCGAACGACCATGGCGGCGGCGCCGTCCCCCACGTTCGGCGACGCCGGATGCGCCAGCGGCATGGCGCGCGTCACCCAATGCGACTGGGTGAGCAGCACGGTGCTCGCGCGCCCCGACTCGACGAGCGACGCGGCCATCGTGAGCTGCGTCACGACGCTCGCGCACGCGGCGTCGACGCCCATGCTCCACGCACGGTGCGCGCCGATGGCGTGGCCGACGTGACACGCATTGGACGGGACGATGCGATCCGGCACGATCGCCCACGACAGGATGACGTCCACGTCCGCGGCGTCGACCCCCGCGTCCTCGAGCGCGGCGCGGGCCGCGTACGCTTCGGCGTCGCGCCCGGTCGTGTGCTCGTCCGAGACACGGCGGCGGGTGGTGCCGAGGAACGGATCGCCCGCCTCGTTCGCCAGGTGGCGGGTCGCGATCCGGATGAACCGATCGTCCTCGCCCGTCGGAATGTCCACCAGCGTCCGATCGCCCAGCCGCTCGGCGCTCCGCACGCGAAACTCCTCCGGCCACGCCGAGTTCTCGCGAATGCGTTCCGGGAACCACACGCCGATGCCTGCAACGCGCGCTTTCATGGGGCCAACTCCGTCGTTCGATCGGCGTCGAGCATGGACATCTGCCGCAGCGCCTCGTTGCGCCCTCCGCCCTCGAGGCGCACGCTGCGATCGGTGCGAATGTCGAGGACGACGGGCACGCCGCCGGCCCGCAGGCGCGCGAGCGACTCTCGCGTGATCTCTCCCGGATGGTCGACACGCACGCCCGCCATGCCCATCGATCGCGCCCAGGCGACGAAGTCGATCCAGCCCGTCTCCCACCTGGCCTCGCGCCCGAAGACCTGCCGGTACCCGTGGTAGACCATGTTGTAGCGGGCGTCGTTGAAGACCGCGAAGACGACGGGGAGGCGGTGCTCGAGCGCCACGAGGGCTTCCATTCCCGCCATCTGCATGCCGCCGTCCCCGCAGATGCAGACCACAGGTCGCTCCGGATTGCCGAGCGCGAGACCGACGGCGCCCGCGATGCCGGATCCCATGCTCCCGAGCCCGAGGTGGATCGTGAACGCCCCGGGGTCCCGCGCGGTGAGGTAGTGCAGGGCGAACAGCATGTGCTCGCCGATGTCCGTGATGAACGCGGCGGCTGGACCCGCAGCGGCCTCGAGATCGGCGACGGCGCGGTGGGGCGCTATCCGGGGCGAGTCGTCGGAGCGGAACCCGGCCGCGTCGAACGCGGGGCCCTGCTTCAGCGCGCGCACGACCTCAGGTGCGCGTGGGTGCCGGTGGCCGTCTTGCGCCCACGCTTCCGACAGCGCGTCGGCGAAGCCGCCGACGTCGGCGACGACTCCCAGCGCCGCCGGGACGTTTCGATTGAAGACGGTGGCGTCCAGGTCGACGTGAACGAGGCGACCCCCGGGCGCCACGTACGGCGTCGGGCCGACGGCGCAGTCGTCGAGATCCGTCCCGAGCGCGACGGCGCAATCCACGCCGAGCCCGGTGTACTTGCGCGCCCAGATCGAAGCCGCGAGACCGCCGCTCCGCAGCGATCGCGGGTGCATCTCGCTCACGACCCCCTTGGCTTGAGGGGTCGTCACGAACGGCACGTCGAGCCAGTCCACGAGCCGCCGGATCTTCGCCGCGTGCGGCCGGCACCCGGCGCCGAGGACCAAGAGCGGATGCTCGGCTTCGACGAGCCACCGCGCGGTCGTCTCGACGACGTCGCGCGGGAGCGTCGCGTCGAACGCGGGCGGGGCCGACGCGAGGCGCGCCGGCGAGGTGGCCACGCGGCCGTATTGAATCGGCACCACGAGCAGCGCCGGCCCGGGAAGGGCAGGGTGGCGGGCGGCCTCCAGCGCGGCCAGGCCCTGGGAGACGAGGCTCTCCGGACGCGCGACCCGGATCGCCTTGCGCGTCACGTGGCCGAGCAGACGCTCGACCGACACGCCCTCGGGCCCCGTGTCCTGGAGCAGCTTTCCCCCCGCCGACGCCCAGGCCACGTCCCCGCACAGGACGAGCATGGGCACGCGCTCCAGATACGCCGAAGCCACGCCCGTCACGACGTTCGTGGCGCCGGGGCCCGCGGTGACCATGACCGCCGGCACGCGCCCAGAGGAACGGTAGTAGTCGGCGGCCGCGAACGCCGCGCTCGTCTCTTGCCGCGACTCGATGAGCCGCGCGCCGGCGACGTGGAGCACGGCGTCGAAGAGCGGGGACACCGGTCCTCCCGGAACGCCGAAGAAGGTATCGACGCCGGCGTGCACGAGCGCCACGACGAGCGCATGCGCCGCAGGGAGCTCCCCGTTCGCGGGAGCGTGAACGGGCGTGGAAGGTCGAAGCTCGCCGACGTAGGACATTCTTACGGCCGAGCGCGGGGACGTCATGTCGCCCTCTCGCCGACGCAAGTGACGTACCAGCCGCGCTGCACCACCGAACGCGGGGTTGGCGACCGTGGCCGGCCTCCGGCGGACGGCGCCGCACGTTGGTGCGCACTCCTGTGCGCCGCTCACCCCCGAGGAGCGGAGCCCCCCGCGACGGAGTCGATCGCCGCGATGAGGTCACCCCCGTGCAAAGGCTTGAGCACGACCGGCCCCTGGAACCCGCGGAGGAACTCGGCGGTGCTCGCGTTCGATCCGCCCGACGTCGCCAGGATGGTCCGGCGAGCGAGATCGGGGCGTTCGATCTCGAGCCACGTGAGCAGCTCGCGGCCCTCTTCGCCCGGCAGGTCGAGCTCCACCACGAGGACGTCCGGACTCGACCCGGAGCGGATCATCTCGATGGCCTCGCGGCTGTCGTAGGCGACCATGATCCGGTGGCGCGCGCCGAGCAGCCGCGCGTACGAGCGCAGGACCCGCTCGTCGTCGTCGACGACGAGAATGCTCCGCGTCGGGGCGGTGTCGACGTGCGCGGGCGCGGGCCGCGAGGACGGCGCCGTCTTCTCGAGCAGCTCGTGGGAGGGGATCGGCAGGAAGCAAACGAACGTCGCGCCCTCGCCGTAGACCGACTCGACGGACAGCTCGCCGCCGAGCCGCCGGAGGATCGCGCGCGAGATGGAGAGGCCCAGCCCCGTGCCGAAGCCCTGCCGCTTGGTGGTGAAGAACGGATCGAAG
>DATGJA010000071.1:0-12380 GCA_035295445.1 Polyangiaceae bacterium
TATCACACCTCGCTCGACGACGTGACCCACGGGTCGGTCGGCAGCCTGCAGCACCTGGGGGAAACGGGTCTGGGGCTCGCGCGAGGCTTCGCGCGCGCCGATCTGGCGGGGGCCTCGAGCGAGGGAGAAGTATGGTTCGACCTCGCGTCGCGCGCGGTGGTCCGCTGGCCCGAGCGGGCGTGTCTGCCGGCGACGGTCGCGGCGCTCCTGGCTCTCGCGAGCGCCATGACCCTCGCGCGCCGGCGCTGGAAGGGGAGCGCCGTGGCGTGGGCGTTCGCCGTCGCCGTCGGCGCGCTTCTGGGTTCGGCGGCGTCGGGGGCGGCGTGGGCGGCGCTCCTCTATTTCACGGGGCGCGCGCCGGCGCCTTGGGTCGCGCATCCGTGGCCGGCCTTCGGTGCGGCGGCGGCCTTCGGGATCGCGTCGATGCTCGGCATCTGCCGGCGTGTGCGCGACGAGTGGGCCCTCTTCGGCGCGGCGTGGGGCCTCTGGGGAGCGGCGGCGCTCGCGTCGTCGGTGGCGCTCCCGGGTGCGTCGTACCTGGTGCTTCCGCCCCTCGCCGTCGCGGGCGTCGCGGGGCTCGCCGGGGCGCGCCGCGAGTCGAGTCGCGGGTGGAGGGTCGCGCCCTTCGTCGTGGGGGCGTGGGTGTGGGCGTCGCTCTTCTCGTTTCTACCCCCGGCGCTGGGCATGGTGGGCGTTCCGCTCTACGGGCTGTTCGCAGGGTTCGTGGCGCTGCCGCTCGCCCCGCTCTTGCCGGCGGAGACGGGCCGGCGGCGCGCGATCGTCCGAACGAGTCTCGCGATGGGCGCCGCGCTCGCGGTGGTCGCGCTGGCCGTCCCGGTGTTCTCTGCCGATGCGCCGCAACGACTGAACGTCCTGTTCGTGCAGGACGACCGGGCGGGCGCGCGGTGGCTCCTCGATACGTCATGGGCGGGCTTCCGCTATGGCGAGCCGCCCCAGGAGATGATCGCGTCCGCGGGGTTCGGAGCCGATCCGGTCGTCGGCCTGCCGTTCCGCTCGGACCGCATGCGCGCCGCCGCGGCGCCCGACATGGGCCTCGCCCCGCCGACGGCCTCGATCCTCGGGCAAGAGGATCGCGGCCCCACTCGGTCGGTCCGCGTCCTGCTCGCCACGCAACGCGGGGCGACCGACCTGCTGCTGGTCTTCCCGCCGGACGCGCCGCTGCGGGCCGTGTGGGTCGCCGGCGTGCGCATGCCTCTGCAGAGCACCCGGTTCCGGCACTACGTCTACGACGACTGGCAGCCGGTCGCGATCCTGGGCGCGGCTGCGGAGGGGGTCGAGATCGAGATCGAGCTCGAGGGTCACGATCCGGTCGGCGCGGTGCTGTACGACCGAACCGCCGGTCTGCCGCCGAACGGCGAGGCGATCGAGCGGGCGCGCCCCGCGTGGTCGCGCCCGAGCCAGGACGGCGACGCGACTCTGGTTTCGCGCCACGTCGCCTTGTGATCGTGGGCTCGCCTCAGCAGCATGCATTCAGCGGCCCAGGCCGCGCATCATCACCCACGGCGTCTTGACGAGGATCTTCAGCTCGGTCCCGAGGAACGTCGCCGTGTGCTCGAGCGACGCGACGTACGCCAGGTCGAAGAGGAGCTTGGTGCGCATGTCGTCGGCCACCGCCCCGTCGGCCTCCGGGAGCTTGAACGGGTTCACGAGGTCTCGGCCGAGGGCGGCGACGGGGCTGCCCGGCCGCGGCCGACCCGTGTAGCCGAGGGACACCTGCGCCAGCCCCGTGATCCCCGGCTTGCAGTCGCGCATGCGTTCCTCGAAGAACGGAATCGCGAGCGCGAGGTTCTCGAACAGCTCCGGGCGCTCCGGCCGCGGGCCGACAAGGCTCATGTTCCCGACGAGGACGTTCCAGAGCTGCGGCAGCTCGTCGAGCCGCGTCCTGCGCAGGAAGCGCCCGACGCGCGTCACCCGCGGGTCGTTCTCCCCGGCGAGCACCGCGCCCGTGAGCCCCTCCGCGTCCACCCGCATGGTCCGGAATTTCATCATCTCGAAGGTCACGAAGCGGCACGGGCCCCGTCGGTTGCGCGCGCTGATCCCGGCGGCCCTCCGCTGGCGGTAGAAGACCGGTCCGGGCGAGTCGACGTAGATGATGAGCGCGAGGAGCGGCAGCGCCAGCCCGACCACGAGCAGACCGATGAGAGCCGCCAGGACGTCGACGCCGCGCTTCACCGCCCGCACCCCGAGCGGGACGCCGAGCGGAATGGCCCCGGACGCGCGCGGGCGTCCGCGAGCGAGGCCGTGCTGCGTGGGGATGGGCAGTGCGAGGCCCGACCGGGCTTGGACCTCTATCGAATAAGGGAGCGTGGACATAGTGACTTTACGTCCTTTGCTTGGCGTCGGAGACCCGGCGTGCTCATTGCGCGCAGCGAAAGCCGAGCGGCGGGCTCTCGTCGGTGAGGTCGTACCAGTCACGCTGGGACGCGCGCTGCCAGACGGCCTGGCTCTTGAAGCCGCCGCCGCGGCCGACGTAGCGCGTGCCGGTGGGCGGGCCCATCGGGTTGCTGCCCGGAGACGCCTGGTAGTACGCCGGGTCGTACCAGTCAGCGACCATCTCGACGACGTTGCCCTCCATATCGAGCGCGCCGGAGGGGCTCGCCCCGGTCGGATACGAGCCGACGGGCTGGGGCTGGTCGCCGCAGCCGGCCATGTTGACAAGGGTGCAGTCCGGCGGCTGGTTGCCCCACGGGTACTCGCGCCCGTCGGTTCCGCGGGCGGCCATTTCCCACTCCGCCTCGGTGGGGAGGCGCTTGCCCGCCCACGCGCAGTATGCCTGGGCGTCCGCGCGCTCGATGCAGGCTGCGGGCAGGTCCGGCTGGCTGCAGTCCCACGCGCACTGCGGGGGCTTGCAGGCGCCTGCTTGCACGCAGGCCCGGTACGCCCCGCGTGTCACCTCCGTCTTGTCGATTTGGAACGCGTCGAGGGACACCATGTGCTGCGGCTTCTCGTCGTCGTTGCACGCGGTGTCCCCGGTCGCGCATCCCATCGGAAAGGACGCGGCGGCGACGGAGACCATGTCTCCGACGGGCGACGTGGACGTGCACAAGGCGGCGTCGAAGGGGGCGGCCTCGGGCGCGGCGTCGTCCTCGCGCGCCTCGGAGACCTTTGCGCCGGCGTCGCTCGTCGACCCGTGGGAGGACGCGGAGCCCTGGGCCGTCATCCCGCAGCCGAGATCGCAGGCGCAGAGAAAGAGAAGGAAGGCGAAGCGAGCCGGGACGTCGAACGTGCAGGAGCGAGCCCGTCCACCCGGTCGCGCAAAGCGAACGCTGCCATGGGGCATCATCGCGTGGAGGCATCGCAACGGCCGTGCCGCGCTCGGGTCCGCGTCGCGCCGCGATGACTGCAACGATCCGCCGTGCATTGACGCCTCGCTGCGGCGAAACGACGCCCCCGACCGCCTGGGCGGCGCGGGCGAAACGACGCAACGCGTCCGGCACGCGCCGTGCTCGGCGTTCGCTCGCTCCAGATGCGCGTGCTCATCGTCACCAAGATCTTTCCGAACCGAGTCGAGCCGTCCTCGTCGCCGTTCAACCGGCGGCAGTTCGTCGAGCTCGCCCGACTTTGCGAGGTCGACCTTCTCGCCACGATCCCGTGGTTCCCCTGCGCGAAGGGGTTCGCCCGGTGGTCGCGCGCGGGCAGGCTGGTCGACGTGCCGCGAAAGGAGCGCATCGACGGGCTGACGGTTCATCACCCGCGCGTTGCGTTCGTGCCCCGGATGGACGCGGGCACCGCGGGTCCGCTCTACGCCGCGTCGCTCGTGCGCGCGGTGCTAGGCCGGCGCGGCCGGGTCGACGTCGTACTCGGCTCGTGGGCGTATCCCGACGGGTTCGCGGCGGTCGCGCTCGCACGCATGCTCGGGGCGCCGGCGGTGGTCAAGCTGCACGGGTCGGACGTGAACGTCCTCGCGCGGCGGCCGGCCTCGCGCCGTGGCATCGCGTGGGCGCTTCGCCGGGCGCGCCGGGTGGTCGCCGTGAGCGCGCCGCTGCGGGAAGCGGCGATCACGCTGGGCGCGGCGCCGGAGCGCGTCGACGTCGTGCGCAACGGGATCGACCGGGGGCGCTTCCGCCCTCAGGACCGGATCGAGGCGCGTCGCGGACTGGGGCTGCCGGACGACGGGAAGGTCGTCCTCTACGTCGGCAACGTGGAGCGCCACAAGGGCGCGGTGGATCTGCTCGCCGCTTTCTCGCGGGTGGCGCGGTCGACGCCGGGTGTCTCGCTCGTCATGGTCGGCGGCGGCGCCGCGAGCGAAGAGTGTCGGCGGCTCGCGGCGGGCCTCGGCGATCGGGCCGCGCTCGTCGGCCCGAAGGCGCACGGCGAGATCCCGCGATGGATCGCCGCGTGCGACGCGCTCGTGCTCCCGAGCTGGGCGGAGGGCACGCCGAACGTGGTGATCGAGGCCCTCGCCTGCGGGCGGCGGGTCGTCGCGACGCGGGTCGGCGGTACGCCCGACGTCATCACGTCGGACGTCCTCGGAGCGCTCGTGCCGCCCCGCGATCCCGCGGCGCTCGCGGACGCCATCCGGGACGCGCTCTCGCGCCCCTACGATCCGGTCGCCGTGTCGGAGGCGCTCGACGCCCCGGGTTGGGAAGAGAGCGCGCGGGCCTTGCACGCGAGCCTCCTCGCTGCCGCCGCGTCGCCGATCACCATGTGACCGACTGGGAGCCGCGCAGAAACCGGAACAGGCCGACGACGGCCGCCGCGTTGAGCACGACGAAGGTCCGGGCGAGCGCCCCGACCCGGCCGGCCGCGGACCCCATCCCCGCGAGCCCGTAGAAGACGCACTGCGCGCAGAAGAAGACGCGCCAGAAGTCGCCGCCGTCGCCGTCGAACGCCCGCCCCGCGGACGCCACGAAGAGGAGGGCCAGGGCCCACGGGCACGCCAGGCGCAGGACTTTGTGAGACATCATGGGAAACCAGACCGGGTTGCGGTGCGGCACGAGTAGCCGCGGCATCCGCGCGACGAGCTGGTAATTGCCGGCGAGGGTGCGCACCTTGCGGCCAAACTCGCGCCCATCGTCGCATGCGGCGTCGTGCGCTCGAGCGGCCTCGGCGAGCACGATGCGCTTGCCCGTGGCGAGAGCCAGCCGCAGCGGGACGAACATGTCATCGAGGAGGATGTCGCCGGGGATCTCGGCCATGTCCGTGCGACGAAGGGCGTAGAGGCTGCCGCTCACGCCCACCATGCGGCCGACGCGCGCCTCGTAGCCGCGAATGAGCTGCTCGTAGCGCCAGTAGACGCCGGCGCCCGTCGCACCGGCCAGGACCAGCGAGCCCGACACGCACCCGACGTTGGGGTCCGACAACGATCGCACGAGCTCCCGGAGCGCCCCCCGATCCACGGTCTGGCGGACGTCGCAGAGGAGCAAGACCTCCCCGGTTGCGACGCGCGCCAGGCGGTTGAGCGCGGTGGGTTTTCCGACGCGCTCGGCGCTCGAGATCACGTGCACCCGCGGGTCGGCCGCGGCGAGGTGCTCGAGGATGCTCCTCGTCGCGTCCGTCGACCCGTCCGAGAAGACGAGGATCTCGATGTGGTCCGCCGGATAGTCGAGGGCCTGGAGGTTTCGAACCTTGCGCGCGACCTCGGCCTCGCCGTTGTACACGGACATGCAGACGCTGACGGCGGGCTCGAACCCCTCGCGAGCCGCAGTCGGGAACGGCCCGAGCCTCGCCCACAGCGCGACGAGCAGCGGGTAGCCGACGTACGTGTAGACGACGACCAGGGCGGCGGCGAGGGCGAGGAGGGCCACGGCTCACCCGTCCCAGAGATGGGACGCCGGCATTGTGTCGAGTGTCTCGTCCGAACTCTCGCTCCGCTCGAGCGTGCGGACGGTCGCGTCTGGTGTGTCGTCCGAACTCTCGCTTCGCTCGAGCGTGCGGACCAGGGGTCCGCGCGCGAACGCGACGGCATCGCGGAAGACGCGCGCGAAGTCGCCGGCGAGGCGGCGTCGGTGAAAGGCGTCCAGGCCGATCGCGCGTTTCGGCGGGACGAGACACCCGTCGCGGAACTGGCGCAGGCGCCGCACGAGCTCGGCGCAGATGGCCTGCGGATCGCGCGGGGGAAGGACGACGCCGAGGGCGTGGTCGCGCACGAGACGCGCGAGGGCGCCCTCGGGGGTCAGCGCGAGGCACGGCCGCCCTGCGTACATGATCTCGAAGACCTTGGCGGGGTAGATGCGCTCGGCACCCGGGACGTCGTCGAGCAGGCAGAGCACCACGTGGCTGCGGGCGAGCTCCCGTAGGGCCCGCCCGTGGTCGAGGTAGCCGAGGCGACGCACGCCGAGCGCCGTCATCCCCTCGAAGGCCGCGGCCTCGGTCTCCACGATGCGACCGACGAATCGGACCTCGAGCAACCGCGCGATCTCGGGCTCGCGTTCGTGAAGGAGGCGAATCGCTTCGAGGAGTCCGCGAGCGCTCGTGAGTCGGAACACGGTGCCGACGTACGTGAGGACGAAGCGATCGCCGGGGGGGGCGGGTAGCGGCGTCGGGAAGTCCTCGGGGTCGTAGCCGTTCGGGATGGCGTGGACCCGCCCCGGATCGAGGAAGCGAAAGCGCGAAAGGAGCTCGGCCCGGAACGCGTCGGTCGCTGTCGTCACGGCATGCGCTCGCCGCAGGACCGTCCGCTCGACCCACGCGTTGGCGCGCACCGCGCCGCCCATCTCGTAGACCCCGCGCGTCGCGGTCCACTCGTCGCGGTAGTCGAGCACGACCGCCGTGCGGGGCTGCCGCCGAAGGGCTGCGAGCAGGAATTGCGAGAAGGGCGGGCCGCTGATGAAGACGACGTCGTCCGCGCCCGCGGCGAGGCGGGCGGCCAAGGTGCGCGCGGCGGCCGGGAGCCAGAGGACCTGCGGGTCGGGCACGAGGAGCTGCCGGCCCCACGACACGAGACGACGCTCGGCCCGGCCGAGCAGGCCCGGTCGCTCCCTCGCCGCCGCGGTCCATGCCATGCGCTTGGTGCCGTAGTCGGGCTCGAGCGTTCGCGCCCGAAGGATCGCGGTGCCCGGCGGGATGTCGCGCTCGAGGGACGGGTCGCGCAGCGGAACCGAAGGGTTCGCGGCCGTGAGCACCGTCGACGTCGCGCCGTGCGCCGGGAGGTACTTCACGAGCTTGACGACCCGCTGGACTCCCGCGCCGCCGACGGGCGGGAACGCATACGAGACGACGAGCGCGCGGAGATCGGGCGTCATGGGGCGCGGCACGGCGCCGGGGTCAGGCGCACGAAGCCGCCCGGCGACGCGACGGGTGCCGTCGGGTCGCGCGTGGGGGTCACCTCGAGACGACACCCCGACCAGGTCGGCGCGTAGCGCGCGCCCGGCTCGAGCCCCGCGACGACGACGAGGGCGTCGCCGGCCCCGATCGTCGCGCTACCGCCGTCCTTCGAGTCCGCAAAGAGGACCGCGACCCGGCGTCCGTCGACGTCGCCCCCCTCGCCGCCGTGCAACCCATCGCCGGCCAGCCGCCGCGCCGGAGGAGGCTGCGCGTCGGCGCGGTCGGCCGTGATGAAGTGGAGGAAGCTGCGATCGACCTTGCCCCGCCGGCTGGATACCTCGATTCGCCACATTGGACCCCATGGACGGTCGGCGCGGTGGGACCCCTCGCCCGACGGCGTCGGCTCCCGAAGCGCGACCGCCTCGGCGCCCTCGGGCTCGAGCGTCCGGAGGTCGACGCGCGACCGGCCCACGACGGCGGTGGCGAGCCCGCCCGCGATCGTCGGGGGCGTCGTCACGTGCGCCGCCCAAGTCACGTCGTAATCGGGCCGGTCGAGGGTGACTCGGTCGTCCACGACGAGCAGGGCGGGACGCACGAAGACGAAGGTCCTCACCATCCGCCGGACCGAGCGCTTCGTGCACCCGTCCGCCGCGCACGAGGGGGCGTACGCTTCCCCGATGTCGCCGACGGCGACCGCCACCGCGCCGTCGTCCCCGAACCGCGTCGTCCGCACGGTCGCCCCCCAGACGCCTTGATTGGGGGGGTAGTTCTGGACGCGGCCGCCGTCGTCGACGAGCAGTGTGTTGTGGTTGATGGTGGCCGACCCCTCGGAGTCCCCGCCGTCGACGAGCAACCCGTCCGGCCCGCGGAAGAGCTCGAAATGGCCCTGGTCGGCGTCCTGGTGATCCTCGGCCAGGGGTGGGCCCGCCTGGAACGACGTCCACACGGCGTACCGCGTCCACGCGCTGCGCGCGAACGTCAGCCCTTGCACCGGCAGATGGAGGCTCACCGGCGCGCGCGCCCGCGGGTCGCGCTCGGTCGCGCCCGGTCGGTCTGCGAGGAGCGCCATCCACGCTTGCTCCCTGCGCAGTCGGGGCAATGCGTGAGCGAGCATCCACCGCGCCTCGGCGGCGCGCTCGTCGTCGACCCCGTCGAGCGCGATCGCGGCGGCGGTGAGCGCGAGGGCCGACGGCCGCGCCGGATGTTCGCTCCAGGTCCCCCCGTCGTACACGGATTGCTCGTCGGGCAGGAGCGCGTGAACGTGATAGGTCACGGTCTGCGAGAGCCACGGCAACCTGCCGGCGACGTCGACCCCGGCGGCCGTCCGGAAGGCGCGCCCGACCAGGGCCACCTCGGCCGCCGTGTACTCGCCGTACTGCCATCCCTCGGGCCATCCGCCCCCCGCGAGGTCGTCTCGAAACGTGGGAAGGACGGCCTTCGAAAGGGCGTCGTGCGCCTGCGCGAGCCAGCCGTCGGCCGCGCTCGAGTCGCCCGCCGCCGCGAGGCCCGCGAAGCTCAACGTCGTGAGGTAGCCCCAGTAGTAGTTCGCGATCGGGTGGTCGCGCAGGTACCCGTGCGCCGCGTACCAGGACAGCCACTGGTCGAGGCGTTCGAGGACGTGCGCCTTGAGGGCGCGGTCCATCCCGGGCGCGTCGCGGAGCCAGTCGTATCCGAGAGCCGCGTAGGCTCCGAACGTGCGCATCCCGTAGCCCGAGTCGTGCGTGACCACGTCCTGGCCGCCCTTGCCGTCGCCGACCCCGAAGCGGTCGTCGAGCAGGGCGTTCAGGTAGCGGACGGCGCTCCGGCCGTAGCGCTCGTCCCCGGTGGCGAGCCAGACGAGCGACGTGTCGGCCATCGCGTCCGTCCACGCGAAGCCCTGGTATCCGGAGGCGACCGGCGTCGCGAGCACCTCGTCCGCGCGCGCGAGGACCGTCTCGTACGCCTCCGTCTTTCGCCGGGCCGATTCGGCGAGGCGCGCCACGGCGTCCGCGTCCAGCAGGAGCCGCCGGTCGCCTCGCCCGAGCGCCTTCGGCACGAGCCTCGCGGCCCCCAGGTCCTTGTCCGGCGCGTGCACCGCGGGCGCCGTGGCCCGCCGGTCGCCCGAGAGTCTGTGCACGGCGTAGCGAGTGCACGCCAGCATCGCTACCACGCAGATGCCGACGACCCAGGCCGGACGGCTCGCGTACACGGGGCGGCCCGTCATCCGAGCACCGCCCGCGTGTACGCGTAGACGAAAGCGATGATGGTGACGTCGATCAGAAAGACGAATACGAAATCTTTCAAGGTAAGACGGACCGCAAACGATGGATAGTGGGTACGTACCGAGGAATACAAAGCACCGGACAGGCCAAAGAAGATCCAAAGAACGTAGTGATAGGTGAACGAGAGGAAAAAGATGCCCACGGTCAACCCCGCGAAAGCGGCGAGCAGCGCCATCGCCCACGGCCGCGCGGCCTGCCCCCCCGCGAGCGGTCCGCCCACGGGTTGGGCGTGTCGTGCGAACTCTCGCTGCGCTCCAGCCTGCGGACCCTGCGCCGCGCCCCCCTCGACCTCACGCAGGACGGCGAGCGGCGTCTTGGCTGCGACGTAGAAGACCATGCTGAAGATCAGCATCCCGGGCAGCCCGAGCTCGGCGAGCGCGAGCAGATAGGAGTTGTGCGCGGTCATGTCGTTATACTCCGTGAACTGGCCGAGCCCGACGCCGAAGATCGGGTGCGACCCCCAGATCGACAGGGCCGAGGCCCAGCAGTCGAGGCGCTGCAGGGTCGAGCTCGACGCCTCGTCGCCCGTGCGACCTCCGAAATAGAGGAGCGGCGCCGCAAGCAGCACGCCGACCGCCAGGCCCTTGAGGCCCAGTCGTTTCAAACCGTATGCGCCGAGGACGGCGAGGAAGACGAGTTGCCCCCCGCGCGATCCGGTCATCACGGCGCAGAGCAGGACGAGCGCAAAGGTCACCGCCGAGAGCGCGCGCTTTCCGGCGGCCCGGCGCCTGCCGTCGCCGATCGCGAACGCGAGCGGCAGGCCGATCCCGCCGGCGAGCGACAGCTCGTTCGGGTCCTGGAGCACCCCGCGATAGCGGACGCGTCCGCCCCCGACCGAAGTCGTGCCCAGAAGGCCGAGGTGCTCGCACGCGTAGTCCGCCCCGGGCTCGACGTCGCCCGTGTAGCAGGCATGCACGGTGTCGCACGGCCGGCCGTCGGGCGTGCCCGTCGACGTCTCGCCGTACGTCGACGGGTCGAGCACCAGGCAACCGGTGGGCGAGAGACCCTGGTGCGCTCCGACGAAGCATACGAAGACCACCATCGCCAAGACCGAGCCGGCGACGACGCGGAGGCCGCGGAACGTCTGGACGCCGTGCGCGACGAGCAGGTAGAGCGCCACGCAGATGCAAAGCTCGACGAACGGACGCGACGCGTGGGGCGGGCGATGGACGATGAGCGAGAGCGAGCTCCACGCGAACAGGAGCGCGACCCAAGGCAAGAGCGGCGTCCCCCGGATTCGCAGGTTCTTGAGGCGCACGTCGAGAATCAACCCGAACACGGCCAGGGCGAAGAACACGTAGAGAAGCGGAATCATCTGTAGTCGCTCGAAAAACTCCTGCGGACGGGCGTAGATGAAAATCAATATGAATACTATTCCGGGTATGGCTAACATGACTCGTGCGGATTAGAATGAGAACCCATGAAGGGCACGTATCGTTGCATCCTTCCTGTGCTCGTCGCCGCCGCGCTCGGCTGCGGGGCCTCGCGCCGGGGTGACGCGGCCGTCTTCGCCGATGCGGCGCGCACCGATCCGCGCGGTCAGCCCTACGTCATCGGCGTCTCGGACGTCGTACGCGTGACGGTGTGGAAGGACGCGAGCCTCTCGGCGGACGTGGCGGTCCTTCCGGACGGCACCATCATCTTGCCGCTCGTCGGCGCCGTCCCCGCCGCGGGAACGACCGCGGCGGGCCTGCAGGCCAAGGTGGCCGAGAAGCTCGCGGCCTTCACGAAGGACCCGGTGGTGACCGTCTCGGTGGCGGAGGTCAACAGCTACCGGTTCACCGTCGCCGGCAACGTCGAGCACCCGGGCATGTTCGCGTCGAAGTACTTCGTGACCATCTCGCAGGCGATTGCCCTCGCCGGCGGCCCGAATCGCTACGCCGATACGGCGGACGTCGTCCTCGTGCGTGGTGACCGTCGCATCTCGATCGACTACGACGGCATCCTCTCGGGCAAGAGTCCCGAACAAGACATCGTCGTCCTTGCCGGGGACGCCCTGCGGGTGCCGTAGGCCGTGGCCCTCGTGCGGGAGGCGGTCCGCGGCGTCTTGTGGACGGTCTCGGCGGGCATGGGGTCGCGGGCCATTGGGCTCGTGGGAACGCTGATCGTCACGCGCTTCCTCAGCCCCGCCGAGTACGGGGAGGTCGCCGTCGCCGCGGTCGTGGTCATGACCGCCAACCAGATTTCGACGTTGGGCTTCGGTCAGTTTCTCATCGCGAAGCCCGAGGCGTCGCGCGCTGTCGCCTTCCACGCCACGGCCCTGCACGCCGCATTCGGCCTGGTCGCGGCGGCGCTGGTGCTCGCACTCGCGGGTCGCTTCGGCGCCGCGCTCGACGCGCCCGGCGCCGTGCGCTTCTTGCCGGGCCTGGTGCTCGGCGGGCTTCTCGACCGCGCCGGTTACGTGCCCGAGCGGATCCTCGTGCGAGACCTCCGCTTTCGATCGCTCAGCATCGTGCGCACGGCCGGGGACCTCACCCACACGGCCCTCTGCGTCGGGTTCGCGGTCGCGGGCTTCGGCGGCGGCGCGATCGTCCTCGGCAACGTCGGGCGCTCGCTCGTGAAGAGCGCCGGCTTCGTGCTGCTCGTCGAGCTTCGCGACTGGCTTCAGCCGAGCCGTCCGTCGAAGGACACGGCGCGCGAGCTCTTCGCGTTCGGGGTGCCGATGTCGCTCGCCGCGCTGTGCGCCTTCGCGTCGCGCCGCTGGGACAACCTGCTCGTGTCGTATTACTTCGGGCCGGCGCCGACCGGTATGTACAACCTCGCGTACAACCTGGCGGACGTCCCGGCCATCCAGGTCGGCGAACAGATCGGAGACGTCCTCCTCCCCTCGTTCGCCCGCATGGACGCCGCACGCCGCCCGGCGTCGCTGGTCCGCTCGATCGAGTTGCTGGC
>DATGJA010000072.1:0-13594 GCA_035295445.1 Polyangiaceae bacterium
GACGCTCACAGAGGCCACGTGGCGAACCCTGCGGACCCCGCGGGCGAAGCAGCGGCCGAGGAGAACGGAGGGCGCGACGAGCGATCCAGCGCGCTGGAGCTCAAGGGGGCCGCGAGCGCTCCACCTCCGAGCCAGGCCTCCGTCGAGGCGCCGGCGCCGCGCTCGCCCACAGCGCCGCCGAAACACGGGGAGGGACCATGAGCGAGGCGAACGCTCGTTTCACGATCGTGAATCAGCTCGGACTGCACGCGCGAGCCGCAACGAAGCTCGTGCAGCTTGCGTCCAAGTTCCCCTGCGACGTCGAGGTCGCGCGCGAGGACCAGAGCGCCAACGGCAAGAGCGTCATGGGCGTGCTCTTGCTTTGCGGATCGAAGGGCACCGTCATCGAGGTCCGCGCGCGGGGCGAGCGGGCCGAAGAGTGCGTCGAGGCGATCGGAGAGCTCATCGCGAACCGCTTCGGGGAGGGTCGATGAGCGGGACATCGTCGAACCCTCCGCCCGGCGGGTCGCGTCCGCCGCCCAGCGACGCCAGCGCCCCGCGCGGGGTCGTGCTCAAGGGCATCGCGGGCAGCCCGGGCGTGGCCGTGGGGCCCGCGCTGGTCGTCGGGGACACGAGGGCGGCCTTCGCGCGCCGCCACCTGTCGTCGTCGCAGATAGAGGGCGAGGTGGAGCGACTTCGACGCGCGGTGGAGGACGCCAAGCGCCACATCAGGGAAGTGAGCGCCAAGCTGCCGGCGGGGCCGCTCGAGACGAACGCGATCCTCGACGCGTACCTGATGATGGTCGGCGACCCGATGCTCATGGAGCGCATCGAGAAGAAGATCAAGGACGAAAAGAAGTGCGCCGAGTGGGCCGTCGCGCAGGCGTGCGACGAGATCGCCAAGGCATTCGCGCCGGCGGATGCTAACGAGCGCGACGCCTACATCGTCGAACGTCGACACGACATCGAGTTCGTCTGCGATCGATTGCTGCGCGAGCTGACGGGCGATTTCAAACAGCTCGTGCCGCGGCTCGATCAGCCGATGGTCATCATCGCACGCGATCTCTCGCCGGCCGACACGGCCGGCATGGTGCGCGAGCCCGTCATCGCATTCATCACGGAGATCGGCACGCGCACGAGCCACACCGCGCTGATGGCCCGCGCGCTGGAGATTCCGGCGGTCGTCGGGGCTGCCGACGCCCTCTCGATCGTGCGAACGGGGGACACGCTGATCGTCGACGGCTTGCGCGGCGAGATAGTGGTCAACCCGAGCGAGATCACCGTCGAGGAGGCCCGCGGGCGCGGCGCGCGACACCTGGCGTTCGCCCGCGGTCTGCTCAGCGCACGAAACCAGCCGTGCGTGACTCGCGACGGGGAGGCCGTCAGCCTGAAGGCGAACGTCGAGCTTCCCGCCGAGGCGATCCTCGCGCTCGACCACGGCGCCGAGGGCATCGGCCTTTACCGGACGGAGTTCATCTACATCGACCGCACGACGATGCCGACGGAGGACGAGCAGTACGAGCTCTATCGCGCGGTGGTCGAGGCCGTGGCGCCGAGGCCCGTCACGCTGCGAACCTTCGACATCGGCGGCGACAAGTTCGCCTCGAGCTTCCAGTTGCCGGCCGAGATGAACCCGGCGCTCGGCCTGCGGGCGGTGCGCCTCGCGCTGTCGCGGCCCGACGTCTTCCTCGCGCAGCTTCGCGCCATGGCTCGGGCGAGCGCCCACGGGGACCTCCGCATCATGGTGCCCATGGTGGCGAGCGTCCAAGAGCTCCGCGAGGTCCGCAAGTTCCTCGGCAAGGCGATGCAACAGGTGGACTCGGCCGGCCAGGCGCGCGCGAAGCACATCCCGCTCGGCATGATGGTCGAGGTACCAAGTGCGGTCGTAATGGCGGACGTCCTCGCGCGCGAGGCAGAGTTCTTCAGCATCGGGACGAACGACCTCATCCAGTACACGCTGGCGATCGATCGTGGCAACCGCTCGCTGGCCCCCCTCGCTTCGCCCTTTCACCCCGCGATTCTGCGGATGATCCGGCAAGTCGCCCGCGCGGCCGCGGCCCACGCGGTCCCGGTCGCGCTCTGCGGAGCGATGGCGAGCGATCCGCTCGCCGCCGTGCTGCTCGTGGGCCTCGGAATTCGCGAGCTCTCGATGGAGGCGGCCGCCATCCCGGAAATCAAAGAGGCGCTCCGTCGGGTCGTGACGACGGACTGCGAACGGGCGGCCGAGGCGGCGCTGGCGCTCGACACCGCGGAAGCCGTCGAGGAGCTCATTGCGGGCACGTTTGCGCCCGGACTGTTCGACCTCCTCACCGGAAGCGCTGAGGAGTCCCCCTTCGGGGCGGCGGCGGGTACCGACGGCCCGCGGGACCCGATGCCGACCCTGCCGGACGCCTAGTGATTGACGAACCTCGGCGGGTGCCTATACTGCGCCGCCGCCGCGCGCTGAACGTGCGTTGCTCCGTCAGAGAGTACGATGCCCCTCAACACCGACAAGAAGGCCGAAGTCGTCACCAGGTTCCGAACGCACGATCACGACACCGGCTCGCCGGAGGTGCAGATTGCGCTCCTTACGGAACGAATCGGGTACCTCACCGACCACTTCAAGACCCACGTGAAGGATCATCACTCGCGGCGCGGGTTGCTGCGGCTCGTCTCCAAGCGACGCCGCCTTCTCGATTATCTCAAGCGCACGAGCCTCGACCGTTACCGAAGGGTCGTCGGGGCCCTGAACCTGCGAAAATAACGTCCTCGCGCGGCCCTCCGGGCGTACACTGCGCCCGTCAAGTCAATACCGAGCCTACCCGAGTCTTGCTCTTCGATTCGTGCACGCCAGCCCGCGCTGGTTGGCGTTCGCGAACCGAGGATCAAAGGCGGACGGTGCGCTCGGCGTATCGCCGCACGTACGCGGCATCGCGTCAGGGAGCGCCCAAGGTGCCATGTCTTTCGTTCGTGAGTCCGTCGTCGTCAACGGAAAGCCGCTGGTCTTCGAGACCGGCAGGCTGGCCAAGCAGGCCCATGGGGCCGTCCTCGTCAGCTACGGCGAGAGCGTCGTGCTGGTCACCGCGGTGAGCGGCGACGAGAGAGCGGGGATCGACTTTTTTCCGCTCACCTGCGACTACGTCGAGAAGACCTTCGCCGCCGGCAAAATCCCCGGAGGGTTCTTCAAGCGCGAGGGCCGTCAGCGCGACGAGGAAATCCTGACGTCTCGCCTCATCGACCGGCCCTGCCGTCCCCTCTTTCCGGACGGCTTCCGGAACGACACGCAAGTCATCGCAACGGTCCTCTCGAGCGACAAGGACAACCCGACGGACGTGCTCGCGATGACGGCGGCGAGCGCCGCCCTCCACATCTCGGAGATTCCGTGGGCGGGGCCCATCGCCGCGGTGCGGGTCGCGCGCGTCGAGGGGGAGTTCGTCTCGTATCCTACGTTCGAGCACCAGGCGAAGGCGGACATCGATCTCGTCGTCGCCTGCTCTAAGGACGCCATCGTGATGGTCGAGGGCGGTGCGGCCGAGGCGAGCGAAGCCGACGTGATCGACGCGTTGATGTTCGCCCACAAGACGGCTCAACCCATCCTCGAGCTCATCGAAAGGATGCGCGCGGCCGTCGGCAAGCCGAAGCGCACCTTCGAGAAGAAGACGCTTGCCCCGGGCGTCGCCGCGCGGGTCAAGGACCTCTGCGATCGCGAGATCCTCACCGCCTCCCTCATCAAGGAGAAGAAGGCTCGCTACGACGCGTACAAGTCGACCAAGACGAAGCTGACGAACACGCTCGTGACCGAGCTCGGGGCGGAGAAGTACGCCGAGATCGAGAAGCTCGTCAAAGACGAGTTCGAGGAGCGCAAGTACCACGTCGTCCGCGAGTACGTCCTCTCCGAACGCAAGCGCATCGACGGCCGCGATATGCAGACGATCCGGCCCATCGTCTGCGAAGTGGGCATCTTCCCCCGGACGCACGGGTCGGCCTTGTTCCAGCGCGGGGAGACGCAGGCTGCCGTCACGACGACCCTGGGGACGTCGAGCGACGAGCAGAAGATCGACGCCCTCACCGGTGAGCGGTGGAAGCGCTTCATGCTCCACTACAACTTCCCGCCCTATTCGACGGGCGAGACGAAGCCGCTCCGCGGACCGGGCCGGCGCGAGATCGGTCACGGCGCCCTCGCCGAGCGCGCCATCGCCCGAATGGTGCCGGACGAACAGCGGTTCCCCTACACGATCCGCGTCGTGAGCGAGATCCTCGAATCGAACGGGAGCTCCTCCATGGCGAGCGTCTGCGGCGGCACCCTCAGCCTGATGGACGCGGGCGTACCCATCAAGTCGCCGGTCGCCGGCATCGCGATGGGCCTCATCAGCGACGGGCCGCTGACCGACGCGAAGACACGCACCGCGATCCTGAGCGACATCCTCGGCGACGAGGACCATCTCGGGGACATGGACTTCAAGGTGTGCGGCACGAAGAAGGGCGTGACCGCCATCCAGATGGACATCAAGATCGCCGGCCTCTCGCGCGAGGTGCTCGCGCAAGCGCTCGAGCAAGCGCGAGAAGGACGCGTCTTCATCTTGGACCGCATGCTGTCGACCCTCGCTCAGCCGCGCGCCGACCTGTCCAAGTGGGCGCCGCGGATCACGCAGATCAAGGTCAAGCCGGACCAGATCCGGCTCATCATCGGACCGGGTGGCAAGACGATCAAGGGCATCATCGACCAGACCGGCGTCGCCATCGACGTGGAAGACGACGGCACCGTCAACGTGGCGTCGAGCGACAGCGACGCCGTCAAGAAGGCGCTCGACATCATCAAGGGGCTGACCACCGAGCCCGAGGTCGGCACGGTCTACAAGGGCACGGTCACACGCGTCGCCGACTTTGGCGCCTTCATCGAGATCTTGCCCGGCACGGACGGGCTGCTCCACGTCTCCGAGATGGCGCACCACCGAGTCGAGCGCGTCACCGACGTCATGAAGGAAGGCGACCCGGTGGAGGTCAAGGTCATCTCGGTCGATCGTGACGGCAAGATCCGCCTCACGCGCCGCGAGCTCTTGCCGCTCCCCGAAGGCGCGGAGGGCGAGGCGGCGCGGCAGCGGATCCTCCAGGCCCGCGAGGCCGGGGTGCCTCAGCGGTCCGGGGGCCGCGACAGGGATCGCCGCGACGGTCCTCCCTCGCGTGATCGCAGGGAGCGTTCGGGCGGCGGTGGCGGACCGCGCCGCGGCTGAACCGTTCAGCGCTTGCGCAGCAGGACGTACCCCGCTCCCGCGCCGCCGAGGGGCAACCAAGCCGCCGGCTCGTAGTGGCGCGCGATCACCGGATCGTGCGCCAGCCTAGCCTCGACGACGCGGGGATACGTGGCCTCCTGCCACCGTGAAAGATCGCCGCCGGGGAGGCCCACGGGCGCGTAGAAGAGGGCCGCGTCGGGATCGCGCGATAGAAAGAACATCGGGTCGACGCGCTTGGAGGTGTGACCGCCGGGCAGCGCCGCCACCTCCGGGTCAGTCAACCCCGCCAAATCGAAGACGTCCGCCTCCGTCGCCGCCCCCACCCACCCAATGTCCAGCGCGGCGACCCGTCGAGCGCCGCTCAGCCACGGGCGCGCACGCGCGATCAGGTCCGCGCGGTCCTGTCCGACCCGCCTGCCCAACGTACCCCCGCGCGCGATCAGCAGGCAGCCAAGGATGAGAGCGAAGCCGGCGCGCGCGCCGTAGGCCATCCGGTTCGCGATCGACGCGCAGATCGCCGTCGCGTACGCGAGGGATGGGACCACGGGAACCATGAGCCGCGCGTAAGGCATCCAGTCGCCGCCGACCGCCACGATGGCGCCGACGTGCACGGCCGCGGACGCGACGATGGCAAGCGCCACGGGCTCCCGGCGAAGCGCGCCTGGCGAGAAGGCGATGAGCGGCACGAGGGTGACCACGCACGCGGCCACCGCGTACGCCAACCCGTGCTCCACGTCGCTCGGCTTGGCCATGAGCGCGAGGGGCGCGGGACGACCCCAGACGCTCGCTCGCACGAGAGCGCAGGCGGCGAACGGCGCCACGGCCAGCAACGGGCCGAGGAGCAATCTCGGCGCGCCGTCCGAACTCTCGCTTCGCTCGAGCGTGCGGACTCGTTCGGGTGCGCCGTCCGAACTCTCGCTTCGCTCGAGCGTGCGGACGGACACCCACGCCAAACCCAACCCCATGGCGCAGGCCCACGCGGCCATCTCGGGACGAAACGCCGAGGCGAGGCCGGCCAGGACCGCGGCGAGCGCGGGGCGTCTCGGCATCAGCGTCGCGCACGTCGCGAGCGCCGTGGGCACCGCCGTCTCCATGCCGCTCACCGCGTACGCAGCCACGGGCACGCAGAGCGACAACGCGAGGAGCGGCACCGCTCGGGTCCAAGCCGGCGCGGGCCGCGTCCGACTTACCCCGACGCCCAACGCTGCGCCCGCGAGCACCCACACGACGAGGCCGAGACCCTGCGCCCGCGCGAGCACCGCCATCGGGTCCGCGTGGGCGAGGGGGGCCAGCACGCACGGCCACGGCAGCGGCGTCACACCGTCGGTGCTCGGGCCCTCCGCATTGAACCGCCACCCCACCCCGGCGGCGACGTGGCGCGCGTACCGAACGGCGATGAGCGCGTCGTCGACCGTGAACCCCCACATCCAGACGGCGGGGAGCCCCCCCGCAAGCGCGCCCGCGGCGGCCCAGCGGAGGGGGCCTTTGGCCCCCGCTAGCAGCGGCCCCACGCGAAGTCCAATCCGCGACATCTTGCCGAAAAGTACGTCCATAGCCCACCGGGTTTCTACGATTCGATTCGGCCGGCGCCTCCCGGCCCCCGATCCCTACCCCGAGGTCGACCGACCGCATGCGCCTCGAGATCGTCGTTGCCCCCCCCACCCCGGCGCGAGCCGCCGCAAGCCGCATCTCTTCCGACGACCCGGCCGCAGCCGCGGCCGCCGCCCCGCGGAGCCCCCACGCCCCTGCGCGCGACATCCTAGACGTGTTCATCGACGGAGCCCGCGTCACGGCGCCGCTGCGCGAAACCCATGGCGCCTTCGTCCTTCGGGACCTGGCCCATGCGCTAGCGGATCTGGCGCGCCAGCCGCGCGCGAAGACGGCCGTCCGGTTCTACGACGAGCCGTGGGAGCTTTGCGTCGAGCGCTTCGGGGCCACGGCGTGCCTGAGCGTGTATCGCACCGGCGCCTCACCGCTCGTGAGCATCTACGATCGCGCGGTCCCCTTCCACGAGGTCGTCTTGGCGACGAGGCGCGCCGTCGAGCTCGTCTTGGCGCGGGTCGACCGGGGCGTCGCCATCGAACTGACCTCAGCGCTCGAAAGGCTGCAGAGCCTGCCTGCGATCCCCGAGGCAGACGCGGGAGTCCCTCCGTCCGTTCCGGTGCTCGTCGAGCCGGCGGGGGAGGTGCCCGTGTCGTTCGGCGCCGAGTTCCTTCTCCGCGAGCGTCCCTCGATGGCAGACGACGCGCCGGCCCGAGACGCAGCCGACGCTACCGAGCCGGGCCCGGACGAAGTCGAACGCTCCGACATGCACGCGCTGCTCTTCCGCGGCCGCGTGACCGCGCGCATCCGAGGGCGATCGGTCGATCTCGGCGAATGCCACCCCATCCTGCTCGCCGAGCGGCTCATCGACTTGTCCCGCCACGCCTTCGACGCGTGGGAACGCGGAGTGCCCTTCAACGCACGCGGCGACGCGTCGGGGGTCCTCGTCGGCGTGCGAATCTCGACGGGCGGCGAGCTTGCGCTGACCGTCGGACGGACCCAACGGGGCGCGGGACGCACCGTCCACACGTTCCCAGCGCTCGCGGTGGCCGACCTCCTCGACGCCGCCCTCGCCTTCGGACGCGCGCTCGTGCACGCCATCCTCCGTCGGGACCGGTCGCAGTTCGGCAACCTGCGCCTCGGAGCGCTCCGCCGCGCGCTGCGTGAATCCGCCGAGGCTCTGCGGCAAAACCACCGGACCGACTCCAAAGTCAATCCGACGCCGGAGCCCTACCGGGCATTCGCCGCCGCGCTCGACTCGGGGCCGACGACGGCCCCTTCCCCCGCGACCATGCCCTCGCTCGCCGGCGCCCGCCTGCGCTACGCGAATCGGTGGCGCGCGATCGTCCCCGGGATCGACCTGCGCGCGACCTACCTCTGCGGCGATCGGCTTATCGTCGGCGCCGCAACCGAGATGTGGGCGCTCGACCGGACGACGGGACACGTCCTTTGGCGCGTCGACGTACCGCGCGGGACGAGCGTCGTGACGCCCGCCGGGATCGCGCGCCTCGCAGGCGACGGTGTCCTGCGCATCTTCGACTTCGCGTCGGGCGAGTCGCGGCTGCGCGCCCGCATCTCCCCTCGCGTCGGTCCCGTGGCGGGCGCCGTCGTCCATCTGCCGGGCCTTCCGAAGCTCCTGGTGGTCACCGAGGGCGAGCACCACCTGGTCGCCCTGGACCTGACGAGCGGCGAACCTCGATGGCGCTGGTCGTGGGGCGGAGGGCGCGCTCCCGGTCGGGCGTCGCCCAGGATCAAGCGCGCGGGCAAGCTCGTTTACTTCACCTCGGGCAACGCGGCGCTGACAGCTCTCGACGTGCAGACCGGGGACGTCGTGTGGAGGCTGCGCGATCGACTTCGTTTCCGCGTCGCGCCCACGCTCGCCCACGACGCGCTGTTCGTCGTAGCCGGCGGCGCGCACGGGATGGCCCACCTCTATTGCGTCGACCCCTACGCCGGCAACGTTCGGTGGTCCCGGCCCGTCTCGCAGCCCACGGCGCCTTGCAGCGTCGAGGGCCCTGTCCTGGTCGCCGGATCCGCCGTCGCGGTCGCGTTGCGGCGCAAGAGCGGCCTGACGCTCGTGTGTTTCCGCCGCGAGGACGGCGCGCCCATCGTGGTCGCGGACCGCGCGGTCGCGCCGAGCGGGACCTCATGGCTCGCGATCGACGACGCGTTCATCGGCAATACGCCCACGGGGGAGCTCGTCGCGGTGGACGCCCACGACGGGGCACTCCGCTGGCGTCACGTGCTCGGTCCTCGGCCGCTTCAGGCGGATGTTCCGCGACGTCTCGAGCCGGTGCTGCGATGCGGAGCCCTCTTCGTGCCGTGCTCGCTCGTCAGCGTCGTCGGCGGCCGCGCCCTGGACGAGGCCGGTGGAGCGGCGGCCGGCGTGAGCATCTTGAGGCCCTCCGACGGTGCTCCCCTTGGGGCCATCGCGCCGAGCGACGTGATTCCGGATCTGCTTCGGGTCGACGAGCGCTGCGACGTATTCATTGCCGAAGAGAGCGGGCACGTTGCCGCGTTCGGGGCGCTCCCGCGGCTCTCGCTCGTACGCTGAGAGCTCGCCTTTTCGGGTCCCGTGAGGGGCGCCTCCTGTTCTGTTTTGCGACGCCGGCCCTTTCGTGCGATTCTCTTCTTGCGTGCAGATCTGCGTAGGCTGCGGCAAGAAAGCCCCCGAGACCGAGACGAACTACACGCTCATCAGTGCGCAGTTCGGTTGGAGGCTCACCCGCAACAAGAGGGGCGACGGTTCGCTCGTGCTCGAGTGGCGCTGCCCCAACTGTTGGCGCGACTTCAAGCGCGCGAAGCCCGGCGCGGCGGCCGCCTCACCCTCGGCTCCGCCCCCCGGGGGCGCCAACGGCGACACCCCTCGCCCGCCGCGACGCACCGACCCGCCGGAGGGCCGCACCGACACCTCGCCGCCGCCTCGCCGTCCCGGACGATCAACGCGCTGACCGGCGATCGTCTTCTTCTCAATGCACCTCGTGCATGAGTCTTTGGACGGGGCGCACGAGCAGGGCGAGGACGGCCCCCCCGGCGATGGACGTCCAGACAAAGAGGGCGAAATAGCGCGTGGGCGGCACGATGCCCCATGACTCCCCGATGCTTCCTCCCGCGTACTGCGCCACCGAGCTCGCGAGGAGCCAGACGCCCATGAACAGCGACCCGAATCGGACCGGCGCGAGCTTGGTGACCATCGAGAGCCCGACCGGCGACAGGCAAAGCTCTCCGAGCGTCGCGAAGAGGTAGCTGAGAAAGAGCCACACGCCGCTGACCCGAGCGACCTCGCTCTTCTTTTCGAGCGACAAAAGCGGGTCGCGCCACTCCGGCGGAGCGCCGCCCGCCACGAGGTCCGCGCGCGTCGGCGTCTCTGCCCACCGCGTGAAGGACATCGTTCGTCTCGCCGCGTCCCATTCCACCCCGCGTTCCCTGGCTCCCTCGTCGTCGAAGGGAAACAAGAACCCGGCCGGGGCGGTCGCGAGGAGCACCCGCACCGGATCGGCCTCGGAGGCGCGCCGGGTCAGACCTTCGAGCGCGTCCACCTGCTCGCGAAAATCCTTCGGGGCCGTCTTGTCCAGGAGCGCGCGAACGACATACCGCGGCAAGACCCCCCGCACCTGGAGAACCTGCCGCGATTCGTCGAACCTGAGGCGCCCCGCGTCCCCTTCTCCCACGATGCGCTGCCCCGCGGCCCCGGCTTGCGTCGGGACCTGCGGCGGCACGGACGCCAGCGCCTCCTCGGTGACCGTCCTGTCTTCCACGCGCGCGCCGATCACCATCACGCCGAAGGAGAGCGTCATGAACCCCATTGCGGCGAGCATCTTGACGGCCGTCGACGGCTCCTGGCGTCGGTCCGCCAGCCAGGTCCACGAGCGCGCGAACACCGGCGCGAGGAGCACGATGAGGACGGCGTTGACCGACTGCCACCACTCGGCCGGGTAGGCGTAACCGCCGACGTGAAGATCTGTGTGAAACTGCGCCCACAGGTTAAGGGCGTTTCCGGCCTGCTCGAAGGCCATCCAGAAGAGAACCGCGAACACGAAGAACACGAAGATGACGATGCTCTTGTCCTTCGCCGCTCCTCGAATCCGCATGAGCGTTACGGCCATCCAACACGAGGTCGCCCCGAACACGAGCGGCATGATGACGTCCGTCCACCCCGCGCGCGCCTGGCTCGCCTCCCAGACGTAGCGGGCCGGAAACGCCAGACCGGCGACGATCATCAATATCGGGTATCCCCGCGCCACAAGGCCGGCGACGCCGTCGGCCCCCTGCGCTTGCTCGTTCGGCTCGGAGCCGGCTCGTCCCTGGCGCGACGCGGCGCGCGCTACCTTGAGGTCGTTGCCCGCCGCCTCGACGTCGCGCAGCACGCGCCGCTGCGTGCTCGTGAACACGAAGAGGCCCACGAGCATCCCCAGGCCCGCGGCGGCGAAGCCGTACCGGAACCCGTAGTGCTCGCGAAGGTATCCGCAGACGAAAGGCGCCAGACCCGCGCCCAGGTTGATGCCCATGTAGAAGATGGTGAACGCCCCGTCGCGACGCTCGTCGCCGGCTCGGTACATCTTGCCGACGATGGTGGAGATGTTCGGCTTGAAGAACCCGTTCCCGGCGATGAGAAGGCCCAGGCCGAGCGCGAAGGTCCACATCGGCTCGAACGTCAGCGAGAACTCACCGATCGCCATGAGAACCCCGCCCGCGACGATCGAGGTGCGAAGGCCAATCGCGCGGTCCGCCAGGACGCCGCCGACGATGGGCGTCAGGTAGACGAGGCTCGTGTACCACTTGTAGACGGTCGACGCCTGCGACGGCTGCCACCCGTGGTATTGAATGAGGTAAAGGACGAGGATGGCGCGCATTCCGTAGTAACAGAAGCGCTCCCACATCTCCGTGAAGAACAGCGAATAAAGGCCGCGGGGGTGAGGCCCCGGTTCGCGAGAGTCACCGTGCGCAACCATGGCGAATCGTCACGCTATCAGGGACCGACGGTCAGCAGCGCGCTCTTCGTGTTGGGCTGGCCGCCCGGACGCACGGGAAAGTCGGCGAGCAACGCCAGATCCTTGAGCTGGACGACGTCGCGCCCCGCGAGTCGGCAAGCGTCGAACAAAATGCGGCGGAAGCGCGACGGCGTGATTCCACGATGATTGGTGCACGCGAGCAGCCGGCCTCCGGGCGCGACGACGCCGAGCGCTGCCGCCGCCAGCTCTGCGTAGTCGGTCTCGGCCACAAAGCGCCCGCGCTTGCTCGTCGAGTAGCTCGGCGGATCGAGGATCACGAAGTCGAACCGGTCCCCGCGGCGGGCGGAGCGCGCCAGCCACGCGAAGGCATCGTCCGCGACGAACGCGTGCCGGCCTTCGGCGAGCACTCCGGCCCGGCCCAGGGCGGCGCGGCCCCGCTCGAGCGCGGGGACGGAGACATCGACGCTGACGGTGCTGCGCGCGCCGCCGACCGCGGCCGCGAGGGTGAACGCGCAGGTGTACGCGAAGAGGTTGGCCACCCTCTTGCCGGTGGCGAGCTCACGGACGCGGCGCCGATTCGCGCGCTGGTCGAGGAAGATGCCGGTCGAGAGACCATCGCCGAGGCGCACGACCAATGGGAGCCCCTCTTCGAGGACCTCGAGCTCCGGGGGCGCATCGACCCCCCGCACAGCGCGACGCGGTGCGAGCTGCTCGCGACGCCCCTCGTCGAGCGCGTTCGACTGTTTCGGACGGACCTTGAGATACACGCCGTCGAACCCCAAGGCCGTCAGCCGGTCGAGCACTCGCTCGCGCCGCGCCAGGTCCGACCAGGGACCGTTGTCGCCGTAGAACTGAGCCACGAGCCACGACCCGTAGACGTCGACGGCGAGACGCGGCAGCGCGTCCCCCTCCTCGTTCACCAGCCGGAAAGCCGTCGTCGTTCGAGGGCTGCCGTCCCCCCGTCCGAGGACCCAACGGCGATCGACGGCCGCCCGCAGCGCCTGGTCGAGGCGATCGCGGTCGTCGTAGACGGCGCCCCCATCGTCCTGGCCGGAAAGCCAACGGGCGAAGTCGGCCGGCACCGGTGCCGTGAACCGGGCGGCGGCACCGCTCGCCGGGTGGCGCAGTGCCAGGTTGCGCGCGTGGAGAAGGAGGCGCGGGGCGGCGACTCCGCCGTACTCCTCGTCTCCGGCGATCGCCGCACCCGCGTGGGCGAGCTGTACCCGCGCCTGATGGGTGCGCCCCGTCTTCAGAGAAAGCTCGAGCATCGTCCGGTCGCCCCGGCGCTCGAGGACCTTCACGTCCGTCACCGCGGCCTTGACGTCCGGAGAACGCCGCGACGCGACGTGGATACGCCCGCCTACCCCGGACTTCAACGCGTCGCGGAGCGTCCGCCGGCTGCGGGAGACGGGCCACCCGACGACGCACGCCACGTAGGTCTTGGCGACCGACCTTCCCTCGAATTGAGCCGCCAGCGCGGCGTTCGCGGCGCGTCGACGCGCGAACACGACGACGCCGCTGGTGTCGCGGTCGAGGCGCTGATGGACGCCGAGGTACGGGTCGTCCCCTCGCTCGGCGAGAAAGAGCTTCAACCGGGTGACGAGGTCGTCGGGGTTGGACGGATCGGCCGCCTGCGACGAGACCCCGGGAGGCTTGTCGACGCACAGGAGGTCGTCGTCCTCGAAGAGGAGCCACGATCGAGGAACGTGCGGCCAAACGTGTGCCCGGTCCATGGCGGCCTTTGAGGAGTGCGGGGGCGGCCCCGGTTGACATTTTCGGGCGCGAAGTTAGTTGCAAGAGGGATCGATGCCCAGTCCGGATTCCATCCGTGCCCGACTGCTCGCGGCCTTTCCCGAAGCCCACGTCGAGGTGACGGATCTCACCGGCACGCAGGACCACTTCCAGGCCGTC